>DATBSH010000383.1:0-31456 GCA_036559885.1 Pyrinomonadaceae bacterium | reverse complement strand
CGACCACCTATCTTCAGTGTGCCTTCATGATTACCCTCAATGAGATCGCGATCTGCTAATCGGAGTCGATAATCAAAGTCCTTTAGACTGACCGGTACCAAACCATTCGCCACGTCAAATCCGACGGTTAGATTTGCAGTCTGATTGCGCAAGTCGATTGATTCGAGCGTAATCTCGCTGACCTTAACTTGAACATTAACGGCGTCGCCCAGTCGACCAAGATCCGGAAGACGCGTCTGGGCCTGTGTTTGAATACTCGATTCACAGATAACGAAAAGCGTCGCCAGAAAAATCGCCGTCATGGAGAACTTGCATAAGGCTCTTTTCATAATTCAACTCCCCTCCAGGCATGGCTTTAAACAATCTTTGTGCCGTAAAAAAAGCCGGAATAAGTGGTACTTTTACACGCAGGGAAGATCGGCGGCACACGAAAACGTGCCCGCACCTTTCCGGATGGTGCTGGTTTGCCGGTGCATTAGCCCGACTGTCAAGGAGGGCTTCACCTCGGTCATTGCGGGCCCTCCTTGACGGTTGGGCTACTGCACCGCTACGACAGGTGATCGATGCGCCGCTTTTCGACGGCCCGAAGCGCCATTGAGCCACAAGCCTGAACCAACTTGTCGAGGTGTGCAAATCGTTGGTCTTTGGTCAATCCCTGCCTGAAACGGAAATAGATCTGCTGCACAATGACGGCGATCTTGAGCAATCCGTAAGCGTAATAGAAGACGATGTCGCCGACATCGCGTCCGCTTATTTCGCAATACCGCTGAACGAGTTCGGAGCGCGTCAAGCTTCCAGGGAAGCTCGTGACGCCAAATGCATAACGTTTCCAAGTCGCATCATCATCAGCATCGACCCAATAGCCCAGGGTTGTTCCAAGATCCATTAGGGGATCACCTATCGTCGCCATTTCCCAATCCAGAACTGCGACAACTTCCGATAGGTCGTTAGGCGACAGTACAAGATTGTCGAACTTGTAATCGTTATGGATTAGCGACCCTGTCGATGAATCGTCGGGTCGATTCTCCGCCAACCATTTTGCCAATTGTTCGATCTCTGGAACGTCATCAGTTCGCGCGTTGAAGTATCGGCGGATCCAACCATCAACTTGCCGCTTCACATAGCCCTTTGCCAAACCTAAATCGCCCAGTCCGGCCCGTTCATAGTCAACAGCGTGGATTTCTGTGAGGTTGCCAATGAAGCTCTGACAGAGTTTGTGCATCACATCTTCGTTCAGAGTAATGGCTTCTGGTAGTTGTGCTCGGAGGATCACTCCCCGCACTCGTTCCATTAGATAAAACGGCACACCGAGGATCGACTCATCTTCGCAATACAACAACGGTCGTGGCACCTTTCGATAGATCGGATATAGATGCGACAGAATCTTGAACTCGCGACCCATATCATGTGCAGATTTGATCTTTGCGCCAACCGGTGGCCTGCGCAGCACCATCTCGCGGTCGCCGGCTCGCAGAAGATAGGTCAGGTTGGAGAACCCCGCCGGGAACTGCTCAACTTCTATAGAATTGTTTAGATCCGGAATATGGGTGAGGAGATAAGTGGTGAGTTTTTGTGTATCGAGTTCTTCACCTGCGCGTATCGGTCGGGAAGAATCGATTGGTCGATTTTGATTCATCTTGCGGAGGTTGTGTCGCAACAGTCGAACTGGGGTGAATTGAGGAATGGTGGAATGGCCGCCCAAGTAAGACGTATTGCTCAACTGCACCAAATAACGTCACTCATGGAACCCATACTTCTTCAACACACTTCTCGCCACGACTGACTTGTGTACCTCGTCAGGCCCGTCGTAGATGCGCGCACCACGCTCATGTCGATACCAATAGGAAAGCGGCGTGTCGTCAGTCAGCCCACGCGCGCCATGAGTTTGAACAGCTCGATCCAATACCTTCTGGAGAACTCCAGCGACATAGAATTTGATTAGCGATATGTCTTCACGCGCTGCCGACGCACCTTTGTCGTCGATCTTCGCGGCCGTATTTAGAACCAGCAGTCGCGCAGCTTCGATTTCCGCGCGGCTGTCGGCAATCCACTCCTGGATCGTTTGCCGACTCGCAAGCTGCACTCCCGGCGATAACTCTCGGTGTACCGCATATTCACACATCAGTTCGAAAGCACGCTCACAGATGCCGATCCAACGCATACAATGGTGAATTCGGCCTGGTCCGAGCCGCTCTTGAGCGATCGCAAACCCTTCACCTTCCCTACCGAGTAAATTTGTTTGCGGTATGCGGCAGTTTTCATATCTCACTTCTGCGTGACTCGCATAGTCACTGCCTTCTTCACCCATGACGTTGATGTTTCTGATGAGACGAAATCCTTCCGTCGGGATCGGAACAATGATCTGACTCGCGCGTTTGTAACGGTTTGTGGACTCCGCATTGGTTACGGCCATCACGATCGCAAAGCTTGCTCCTTCAGCCGACGACGTAAACCACTTGTGACCGTTGATGATGTAATCGTTTCCGTCCTTTACAGCAGTGGTGCTCATCCAAGTGGGATTTGATCCCGCATGCTCCGGTTCGGTCATCGAAAAACAACTGCGCACGTCGCCGCGAATCAGCGGCTCCAGATACTGCTGACGCTGGGCATCGGTTCCGTGTGAAATCAAGATCTCCATATTGCCAATATCGGGAGCCTGACAATTAAACAGATAGTGACCCAGAGGAGACCGCCCTAACTGCTCACTCACGAGAGCAAACTCAGAAAGAGTTAGGCCCAGCCCACCGAATTCCTTTGGCAAATGAGGTGTCCACAATCCTTCGGCTTTTACGAGGTCGCGCTTAGCTTTCAAGGTTGGAAGCAATTCACGAAATGCGCGGGAAAGAAAATCGCGTTCGAGGGGGTATATCTCAGCGCGGAGAAATTCCTGGATCCGCGGCAGTAGACTGTTTATTCGTTCTGACGAAGCCATCATCGTTCATCCTCCATGCTTCATCCTTCTCAATCTACTTCTTACGAACAACCTCCACCGAACAGTGTGCACGGGACGAGACGGCGGCCGAAACACTTCCGAGGATGAAGCGATCAGTTGTGTTGCTTGAACCTGATGAGCCAACAAAAATACAGTCGGCATTCCATTCTTCCGCCGCCCGCAAAAGCTCGCTCTTTGGATTGCCCTCAATCAGCTCCGTGATCACTTCAATGCCAGGCACGCGCCTGAGAACGGCAGCATTCTTGGAAAGAATCTTTTCTGCCCAAGCATGATCCGCTTCAGTCTGGTTACCGGAAGCATCATCCTCTCCGGCAAAATTCACTCCGCTCGGGTCATCGACCACGATTGCTTTCACCTGACTGTTCGCCGGCCACATGCGATTAGTTACCTCCGCAATCACCACCTCACTTGCGGCTGACCCATCCAATCCAACAACTATGCGGACAGGCGTATCAGGTTCTTCGATCCGACCACGCGCAATTCTCACAGAACATTGAGCTTCGTTTAGTACGACTTGCGAAACGCTTCCGAGTACGAATCGTCCCAAAGCGCTTTGCCCGTGTGCGCCGACCACAACCAGATCTGGTTGCCATTTATCAGCCGTAAAAATGAGTTCCCACGCCGGTGAGCCGTATGAAGCAGTACCTGTTACGTTCCATTTCGGAAATAACGATGAAACGCGCCAACGGCCTTGCGACGCGAGATGCTCCGCCTCTTGCACTGCTCTCCTCGCCTTGGCGTACATAGGTTGAATAATGGAATCGATACGTCCGGCGTCTCGTGAAGAGCTCTTGATGGCTTCGCCTGCACCAGGAGGCGGAAGCCAAACCTCCGCAACCGTTACAACCTGCGCCTCAACATCTTCCGGCAACCCTGCTCGTCGTAAGTCACCAATCGCCGCATCGGCACATTGTGATCCATCGTAGCCAATCAGGATTTTCATTTTGCGTTATGTGCGGCTACCCCCCGCAGTCCTAAAGATTCCTGGCGAAAAATTGAATTGTCCGGCGCCAAGCGTCCTCGGCTGCCTGAGCGTTGTACACCGTAGGCCGCGTGTCGTTGAAGAAAGCGTGCTCAACATCGGGATAGATGTGCATTTCGACTGGTTTGCCAAGTGCTTTCAACTGACCTTCGAGCTTGCGAACTGCATCTGGCGGAGTTGACGAATCGCGCTCTGCGTAGATTCCGAGAACGGGACCTTTAAGGTTTGGCAGATCGGGCTTCACCTTAGGATGAATACCATAGAAAATCACGCACGCACCGACGTGTTCGTTTTTACTTGCCGCATACAATGCCAATGCTCCGCCCATACAGAAGCCGATAATTCCCACCTTGGACCCAGTCGTCGCTTCTTGATTTACAAGATAATCTATCGCACCGCGGAGATCCTTTTCCGCCTGATCAATATTCAGCGCCATCATTAACTTCCCAGCCTCATCCGGTGACTTCGTTGTCTTCCCGTGATAGAGATCAGGAGCGAGGGCTACATAACCTTCCGCAGCGAAACGGTCACACACGTCTTTGATGTGATCAACTAATCCCCACCACTCCTGAATCACAACGACACCTGGTCCGTTCCGTTTCGAAGGAACTGCCAGATAACCAGGCGTTATGCCACCGTTACTTGAGAATTCGACCATCTGACCTGCCATAAACTCCTCCTTGTTACACTCGCCAAACCTCGGCCGGGGCCTAAACTTTGACCGCGGTAAAGTCGTTTACTTTTCGTGGGGGAACAACAGGTACACGGCAAAGGAGGCGAGCCAATGTTCTCCCGCATACTCACCGCTTGCTACATGTGATAAACCCGCCGTCACATGCTTATCGGCAGCTGTCATGAGAACTGACCGGATCGGATCATCAGAGGCCAAGGCAGCGGCTATGTTGCGAAGACACCACGCCCGACTAAGATTCAATCCATCGAGGTGTACCAATTTTGGATCAGTTCGATCTGTCACCACTGCTGGCTCGAGTAAGGCTGTCGGATTGCCCCGAACAATTCCCGGCAAGAAGGCATGAAACCAGGTCGCGAACTCTGCGGGTTTTAGTACGCGCCTCATCAAGTCGGCTTCCATTAGAGCGGGCGAGAAAAAGTCTTCACCACCCGGCTCCCAGTTACCTGGATAATCCTTGTCATTGACAAAATAGGATCGACTCCTTTCGATCAGCAACTGCTTCAGAGGTTCATCTCCAGCGGTGTTGGCGTAATCGAACGCGAAAGCCAAACCAAACGCGGTGTTGGGGTGCACTCCGGTCCGAATTGGATAATTTTGCTTCGGCAGAAAACTCATATACGCCTTGGAAATCTGAGCCGCCAGCGGTTTTAGATTGTTGGCCCAAACCTTGCCATCGTTATCGTTCCACCCGTTAAGTTCTTCTGCCAATTTCAACAGCCACGCCCAACCATATGTCCTTTCGAACGACTGACGATTTGGCTGCTGCATATAGGTTACCTCGGCCGCAATATTCGGGGCAGTCAGACTTGCATTGAGCGCGGTACGTATTCGCGGGCCTTCTGGAAGGGACGGAAACCTTTTAAGGAGCCGTACAAGCATCCAGTGTCCGTGAACAGAAGAATGCCAATCGTAGCAACCATAGAACGCCGCATGTAGCAGCTTCGGGCTTCTGACATCGGCTTCATCGTTGACTACATGTTCCGGCTTGTTCGGATATTCGCGCGCAACACACTTCAATGCGAGTGCTGCAAACCGCGACGCTTCTTGTTCTCTCAACACTTCGGGATTCACATGTTGACTTCTGATCAATTTCGGAACGAAGGCTAGGTAACATCCGGCAAAGATCAAAGCTAAGAGTTGTATTCTCATTTCAGCTTTCGCAGCGCATCTTTAGTAACGATGCGACGGTTTTCCGATGTGAATATGCGGACCAGTTGCAGTTCCGGGAACCGCTTCGCGAAATGCCAGGAAGGGAATCCCATTTCTTTGAAGAAAATTCATTACCGCTTGACCCTCAACGCTGTCGGGGTACAAGGAGATATCCATTGCATTCCGATGGTCCAATCGCCAGCGGTCGTGAATCGCTCCCTGACCAAAAACCGCAACAGGCAAAGGCTTATTAAACGAGTCGGAGAAAAACTTTTGCACCTTCCACGCGTCAGATAGAGCCCACGCGCCAGCACCCTGATAACGGATCATCGAGGTCGTCGTTACCATCCTTCCTTTAGAGGCGCGAAGAGACTTAGTTAATTCTTTGGCCGCTTTTGCTTCGACAAGCATCTCAGCGACTTGTGTGTCTGCGGCGGCCATTTGACGTTCTGTCTCGGCAAGTTTGTCCTTTTCCGTCGCGAGCGTATGCTCCCCTTCTTCAACCTGATGTCGTGAAATCAAACCTTCGTCCAAAAGCTTGCGCGAGAGTGCTAGTCGTTCCTCGGCTTGCTTAACATTCTTCTCATAGACCGCGTGAAGCTTCGCCAGGCTAGTCTTGTAATCATTTGTTGCGGAGACAAACTGTTCACGAAGTTTCGACAGTTCGTCAACGGGCTTGGGTGTGGCCCTATTGCGGGGCTTCTTCTGTCCATTGGCCTGAAAAACACATAGAGCCAGCCACAGTGCGCTTGCAAGAGAAATGAAGGATAGAAACTTACAGCGACTCAGATTCATGCGTCACTCTTCACGAGCTTGTGCTCTCCGAAATCCCGTTCACACAACTCGTCAGCCTCGCAATTGATTTCTCCACCTATGAGAATAGCAACACCTGTGAAATAGAACCAAAGCATCAGGATGATGAGGGCGCCTAATGAACCATATGTCACGCTGTAGGAGTTGAAGTAATGAAGGTAGGCGCGAAAACCAAACGACACTAGCAACCAAAGACCGACGCCTATGAACGCGCCGGGCGTTATTAATCTTCGTTGCTGACGCTTCAGGTTGGGCGCAAAGTTGTAGATCAAGTTGAAGGTAGCCAGCACGAATATCAACGCGATGGGCCACTGCAGAATTTTCCAGACCGTTGTGAACACATTACTAAATCCGTAGCGCCCGGAAATGGCATCGCCAATCGTGCCGCCATACAGAATTATTGCCAACGCTGAGAGGATGAGAACCGAGAGACTAGTGGTGAGGAGAATTGACACCAATCGAACTCTCCACCATGGACGCGTCTCTTTGACATTGTAGGCCGTGTTCAGCGTCTCGCTGATCGCGCCCATGCCATTTGACGCTGCCCATAAAGCCGCTAACAAGCCAAAAGAAAGTTTGCCTCCGCCAGCAGAGGCGCTGATTTCATCCAGCGTCGTATGTACAAGAGTCACCGCTGCTGTGGGCATCACCGCGGCGAGATAGTTTAGAAGACTATTACGCAGTTCGGAGCCTGCCTGCGCAAAATATCCCAGTAAGCTGACGAGGAATAAGAGTAACGGAAAGAGTGCGAGCAGGAAGTAATACGACAATTGCGCCGCACGTCCAAAGACGTCATCGTCCCGGACACGTTGGAAGACACGCTTCAATCGTTGGCGTAATGATCGGGCAGGCATTCTTCTTTTCCGAAAAAGGATGAGGGATGAAGGATGAAGGATGAAATTCAGCTATTTCATCCTTCATCCTTCATCCCTCATCCTTCAACCAGGGGTTCGGGCGATTTAGCGGACCAAAGTCCCAGTCCGGCTCCAGCGCGTGTTTTTGAAGAAATTGATTAAGGGCGAGATAAGAGAGTCGTCGGAAGGCGCGCTTTCGTCGTACGACCAGTACACAAACATTGCTCTTCCGATGACGAGATCGCGAGGAACAAAACCCCAGTAACGGCTGTCTTCACTGTTGTTCCGATTGTCGCCCATTACAAAATAACTGTTTTCCGGGACCGTTACTTCCTTCCCGTTGCCCTCATATCTGAAGACGTCGTAGTCAAAATCATCATCTGTCGAATTAGGTTTGTAATAGACGTCGTATTTCTCGTCAGGCTTTCGTTCGGGTGAATCTACAATTTCCAGCGGATCCTTGCGGTTGTGATCGATGGCTTCAATCCGGTGTTCGGGCACGACCTTGTCATTAACGATAACGTTCTGTCCGTCGATCCTAATACGGTCTCCTGGAAGGCCGATAACTCGCTTCACGTAATTCGTTACGATTGGTTTGTTATCAGGCCGATCTGAATCGCGGCTGGGATTGTATCGGTTACCGGGATATTTGAAGACGATGATATCGCCCCGTCGAATTTCCCGTTGCGGAAGAAAAGGAAGCGATGTACCCGGGGCAAAAATGAATTTGTTCACCAACAGATGATCCCCGATCGTTATAGTGTTCTGCATCGATCCGGTAGGAACCTTCACCGCCTGGACAATGAAGGTCATTCCGAATAGAGCCATGATTACGGTAACGGCCGCAGATTCGAAATACTCGCGAAAAACACTCTTCGGAGGACCCTTGGGTTTCACAGGGGGTGGCGGTGTCGCGGAATGTCCATTACGACTGAACAGGCGAGACAAAGAGAAGGTCCGCGGCTTGGTTTGTATGTCAGTTGCGGACTCGCCCGTTTTTTCTTTTGATAACTTACTGGCCATTAACGATCCATCCTAAGTACGTTAATCTCGCGGGTCAAGTTTAGTTCATTGCCGATTGCCGATTTCCGATTGCCAATTGTGTTTAATTCCCCCGCAAAGGAAGCCCGCAAACGAATTACACCTTCCGTTTAAACCAATGCTGGCAGTTGGCAATCGGCATTGAACTTGTAATCTGTGGATACTCTTTCATTCCCCCCGACTATCAGATTCGTTCATTGCCGCCAACGCCGCCCGTGCTGCCGCCGCTTCTGCTGCCTTGATTGAGTGCCCCTCCCCTTGAATCCTACCGCCGTCCCAATTGACCTCAACGTAGAAAGTTCTCTGATGAGGCGGCCCCTGTGTTTCAATCACCGCATACTTCGGGGCTGGCCGGCGTTCTGCTTGAAGCTTTTCCTGCAATAAGGTTTTGTAATCCGCACTCGCCGCCGTAAGGGGATTCGCAGCAGCTAATTCTTCCTGCAGCGCCTGACAAAGATATCTGGTCGCGGCTTCGAGGCCACCATCTAAAAAGATCGCACCGATCACCGCTTCGAATACGTCAGCCAGCAGCGCGTTCTTCTGCCTGCCCCCGCTCTTCTCTTCCCCCCGGCCAAATCGCAGGAAATTCCCAAGCTGCAACCGCTGCGCTGCCTTCGCCAGCGTCGGGGCGCTGACGAGCCGGTGTTTCATGCGCGACAATTCACCTTCAGTCCCGCCTGGATAAGAGCCACAGAGGTAGTTCGCTACTACGAGGCCTAATACTGAATCGCCCAGGAATTCCAGCGACTCATTGTGGAGCTTTCGAGCCTGCTCCTCCTCACCGGGCGGTACCTGTTCATGGGCCCAGGAGCGATGTGTGACCGCGCGCTCCAGCAGCGCACGATTGCTGAAGTTATAGCCGAGGATGCGCTCCAGGAGTTCTAAATCTGTTTCGACAGGCTCTAGGTTTCTCAAACGTCCGAATTATAACAAACGCCGGGAGTGTCGCTGTGGTGGCGAGCACTTCCGGCGTTTGAAGAATACGTTAACTGCTACGAGGTCTAATTCCGCTGTGGGCGCTTGGTCCCAGGCTTAGTAGTCGTTGTTGATGATGTAGGAGAAGCTGGCGTAGTCGGCTTCCGGTTAGTTGCCGGGCTAGTGTTCGACGCGGTACCGGTAGCCGGACTGGTTGACGAACCAGTCGTTCCGTTCCCTGCCGCCATACCCGTTCCCGAAGCCGGAGTAGCAGCTGGAGATGAAACTGGCAATGACGTCAAGGGCGTTGGCTCAGGCGGCAAGGGTTTCGACAGAATACCTGCGACCATTTCATTGAGACCCTCGACCGAGTCTTTGTGACGATACTTGTACCAGGTCGTCAGACTGTCGTTCCACTCCTTCTTCTGAGCTTGCACCTTCGGATCATTCCCTGCCAAAGCAACCGCACGCGCATAAGCGTCAATCATCCGGTCAACTATCTGATTGATATTCTCCAAGGCTAGTTTCGATTCGGGCGTTTCATCCTTGCCGCCGTATTTAGCTTTGTAATCAGCAGACTGTTTGGCATACGGCCCGTTCTCGTAAGCAGCCGCAATTTTGTCATATGTGAACGGCGACTTCTTAAGGGTGCTATCGTAATTTGCCGCCTTAATCAAGAGAGTCAAAGCTGCCGACGGATCCTGTGGAAGCGTGGTAACCCCGATGTAGTAGTTCAGGAATGCGAGAGCCTCATTCTGATTCGGGAACGGATGCCAGTTATCGAGGGTCTTCCCCGATTCAATCATCTGGATAGCCTTGCGGGCATAATTGATGGCGTCGGCATTAAAGGCTGGGTTGTTGCTACTTGAAGCGAGGTACCCACCATAACCGAGATCAACCAGAACCTTCAGGTTATCCGGGTCCTCAGCTAGCATTTCCTTACCCATTTTGAATGCTTCAGCGTAGTTCTTATCGTTGTAGAGAAGTTGAGGAAGTTTGACCTTTCGAGTCTCTTTTTCGTAAGCAGTAACCCACTTCTTGAGATACTTGGTGATATCAGTTTCGTCTGTACACGCTGTTAAATACTTCTTTGCTGCTTCGTAAGCTTTCGGTTGCTGATCCGTTTTATAAGTTTCCCTAAAAGTAGCGTACCAAGCATCCTTGTTCTCCTGTGTGCACTGATCCTGAACAAGTGTTCCAGTGCCCGACAGTGAGTTGGCTGCGGCCGCGACTGCAAGTAGGGCGACCGTCGCGCCAAGTGTCACTAGTTTAATTATCGTTTTCATTAGGCGTCCAAACCTCCAAAGACTATTCTGAAGCAAATACCCGCGTTGCTGCAGACTGTTTAAGATGCTCAACGCGCAGAGACCGGTTGCCGATCTAAGCGCGATCCGTGCCAAACTATTGATCTATGCCTTAATGTCCGTGAAAAAATAACGTCCGCAATATTCCTGCAACTATGACAATCGTGTCAAGCATTTGAACGTGTTCTACGAGGGTAAAACGCGCAAAAAAAGCGCCGGAGCCTATTAGACTCCGGCGCGGTTGTGCCAAATGGAGCTAATTCAAACGATTAAGGTTGTTGCGGCTGAACCCGGCGCGGCCTCTGCTCCGTTGACGGGTCGACTGGAGCTTTGTTCGTTGCCGGCAGCTGGCTAGTGTTGTTCTTTGGAGTTTCGACGTTGCGCTTTTCAATTGGCATTAAAACGCGCTTTACCGTACCTCGCAAGGGAGTTTCACTGGTAGCTGGTGCGGTTTTTTGAGGAGCAGGGTTAACGGCTGGTGAAGTGGATGGAACTCCGGCTGTGGCGTTCTCAGTTGTCTGACTCGTAGTTGTGTTTTGTGACGTACCTTCGCCGTTCTCAGCCGCCGCCTCAGCGTCCGCGATCTCCTTCTCTTCATCATCAAGCGTGTCAGCTACCTGCATATTGATCGCCGTACCGAAGCGGTGGTTTAGTTCGCGATAAATCTCACCAGCGACGGCCGCAGGGAAATGGCGCCGAGCATCACTACCTTGAGTGATAACCACCACTGCTAACCGGGGGTTGGCCAGCGGTGCGTATGATGTAAAGAGCCCTACCCAGCCTCCCGATCCAATACATGTGCCAGTCTTACCGGCTACCGTCTGCAAAGGATCATAAGCTCGTCGTCCAGAACCATAGTTCACGGCGCCGACCATGCCGGGAACCATCCGCTGCCAGACATCAGAGCTGATATCGAGCTGACGTCGGACTTTAGTGTTGAACTTGGCAGCACGAGTGATCTGCGGCACGAGCAACTTGCCGCCGTTCGCCATTGCGGAAACAAGCGTCCCTAGCTGCATGGGTGTCACTTCAAAACCGTCAGCGTGCGAGAACATTCTACGCTCAACAAAGCCAGGTTTGTTTTCCGGTAATCGACCGGAAAACTCGAAGGGTACATTTGCACCCGTCTTCTCACCGAAGCCCAACTCCTTGGCGTATGTCACCATCTTGTCAAAACCTATCTGACTGCCGACGCGTTGGAAGTACGGATTGTCGGAGTGGGCAAGAGCGGCAGTAAGATCTATTCTGACCGTCGATGCGTTCTCTGTCGGGGATATGACATTTTCAGCAAGCCCCGCGACGCCGGTGACCAGCTTGATCGTCGAACAAGGCTTGAAACCTCTTCGCAACGCCCACTCCTGATTCACTACGGCGTAGACTCGTCCAGTGATAGGATCCATGACCACGACGGTACCAGCATGATTGCCGAGCGCATTGACGGCGACGCGTCGAACTTCCGGATCCTCATTGGCGACATCATCTTTTGCAATAAACGTCTGGACCTCGTTGCGCATTGCTTGATCAATAGCTCGCTGGCGAGCGATTGCAGCGAGACGTGCAGCTTCAGCGCGGCGTCGAGCCTCCTCAATAGCGCGCCTATTCCGCAATGCGACGCGACGCATTTCCGCCGCCCGTTCACGCTTCGTTAACGGTCGTCGTAGTTTGCGTTCGAGTGCTCGTACAGCTGAGGCCTGTTCACGAGCTGTCAATGCTCGTTGCCGGCGTACCTCACGCGCAGACATGCGAACACGGCCACGTCGAGAAGCTCGCGCGTAGGATCTGCCTCCTCTACGAGACCCGTGCCGATTTCTGGCACTCGCCTTTCTACTTTTCTGACTTCGCGCGCTACGACCATGACCAGATGAACTGGATCGCTTCTTACCAAAGACTGCCGCAGAAAAACTTAAAGAAATAATTATGAGTGCTATAAAGGTAACGCGTAGCAGCCTACGGGAATACGGTTTCGGAGTCATCAGGGGTTAACAACCTTTCTTTAGGGATTACTCACCAAGCAGCGAGTACAATCGAACTTCTTTGTGCGCCGGGAGCAAGGAGCGAAAAGGCACGACCAGTGCCCTTCCAGTCGGAAACAAATTTTGCAGCGAGAGTCGCCAAAATAGCTCTCCTAGGTTCAAAATTTCAAAAACCTTTCATCTGCAACATTGAGGTGGGAAGAGTTCCCTAAATGGCGGTCCCTGGGGACATTGATTTGAGACCGCCGCAAATATAACATCGGCAAGCGCTTCCGGGCAACCAAAAAGTAATTGATTATACATAAATGACTGGAAGTTCAAGCCCGACCTTACTAGCCGAATCCCAGCCGATGAGGTCGGGGGGGTGACAACCCTCAGCGGCATGTCAACTTCTTAGATCTATAAAATGACTATTACCGCCCTAATCCAGAGTTTTCGCGCGCGTCTTTTGCTCCTCCTCGCGCTAATGCTGGGGCTGACAGTCGGCGTCCAATACTACGTCAATTCTCGCGCTGTCAGAGATAACGCCCATGTGATCATGGAACAGGAACAGGCGATCCTGACAGGCGTCGCCTTAGGGATAAAAAGCGTTCAGAGCGACGAATATCTCGACAAAATTGTGGCAAGTGTTCGAGAGCCACTGCTCAACGATCAGACCGGCCGCGTGCAAAACATTCTGCTGTTGGATGACGCGGGGAATGTCTTAGACAGCATCGTTCCCGAATATAACCCGGTCAAACGCGACGACGGCTCAGTTCAGTACTACCAGTTTAAAGATCTCACGCTCCCTCCGCTTCGCGGTGCAGTCCAGTTTATTGACGAACAAGAACAGCGTCCGTCCTGGATGCCACCCGCAACTGACGTCAATTTTGGTGAGGCTGGTGCATTTTACTTTCCAGTTGAAACCGACAAAGGACGGCGGTTCGTCCTCGTTGTTCTTGGTTCAGCTAATACGCTTACAAATCTGCTGCAAGCTCGAGCCACACAATCGGCGCTCTACACACTCGTGCTACTGATTGTTACGACCCTCGTCACCGGCTTCTTCGTTTGGCGTTTCACCCGACCGATAAAGGACCTCTCGATCGCTGCCCGTCGCGTGGCAAGTGGAAACTTCGACGTCCAGGTTCCATCGGATCGCCGTGATGAGATGGGAACACTAGCAGCATCATTCAATGAGATGACTGCGAAACTTGGTCGCACGCGCGAACTGGAAACGCAGCTGCATCAAGCGGAAAAAGGTGCGGTCGTGGGCCGACTAGCCGCAGCCATCGCCCATGAGATTCGTAATCCCCTTAACTACATCAACCTTACGCTCGACCACTTGCGCTCCTCGTTTACGCCCGCAGATGCCGGCAAACGCGAAACCTTTGGGAAGCTGACGAACCAACTCAAGACCGAGGTAGCGCGCATCAATCGTCACATCACAGATTTCTTGAAATATTCGAGACCTACAAAGCTTGAGTTGCAGGGTGTCGACATTCGAGCCGAAGCGGAAGACGCACTGCGAATTATTCAGCCAAGAGTTGAGGAGCGCGGGATTCAAACGCAGATCACCCAGCGAGGAAACTTGCCGAAGATTATGGCTGACCGGGAATCATTAAGGTCCATGTTCACAAATCTTGTAATTAACGCCGTCGAAGCGATTGACGGATCTGGCGGCACCGTATCCATCAACTTATCGAAGCCGAACGATCACTTTGTCCGGGTCGAGATTAGTGATACAGGATGCGGCATTGCGGCTGAAGACATATCGAAGGTCTTTGAACCGTACTTTTCTACCAAAGACACTGGGACTGGCCTGGGACTGGCAATCGTTAAAAAAGCGATTGACGATCACGGTGGCACAATCAGTGTCAGCTCAAAACAAGGTTCGGGAACTACGTTCACGATAACGCTACCCGTAGAAGAGAAAGGAGAACTGGTGAAGGCTCAGGAATAGCGCCACTCGCAACTGCTAGCTCTTAACCCATCCTTCATCCTCGAAGTTATGGCACGAAAGAACATTTTGGTGGTCGACGATGAGAAGTCTCAGCGCGAGATTCTGGAAATGATACTGGCCGAAGAAGGTTATGAAGTAACCACTGCCGCATCAGGCGAAGCAGCGATTAAATTTGCCAAGGACCGCCGGTTCGATCTCGCTCTTACTGATCTGAAGATGACCGGAATGGACGGGATTGAATTGCTGCAACATTTGCTCGCATTCGATTCGTCGATCATTGTCATTCTTCTAACTGCGCATGGATCCATTGAATCGGCGAAGGAAGCATTGCGTCGTGGAGCATTCGACTATCTTGAAAAACCTTATGACAAGACGGCGCTGCTTGAAACTATCAACCGAGCACTCGATCGACTGGATGCAATAGACACCGAGATCATCTCTGCTTCACCAAATATGGAGACGGTGAAAAAGATGATTCTTAAAGTTGCGCGATCGAATTCGACGGTTCTCATTCGAGGCGAATCAGGCACCGGTAAAGAACTGATCGCGCGCGCAGTTCATAATCAGTCGCCACGGTCTACCGAAATGTTTCAGGCAGTTAACTGTGCGGCCATCAACGAAAACCTATTGGAGTCGGAACTGTTTGGTCATGAGAAGGGTTCGTTTACTGGTGCGCACGCCGAGAAGAAGGGTCTCTTCGAAATTGCCGATAAGGGCACGCTGTTCCTGGATGAGATTGCCGAACTAGATGTGGGCATTCAGGCAAAGCTTCTTCGGGCATTGCAGGAGCGTAAGATAAGACGCGTGGGCGGCACCCACGAAATCGGTGTCGACGTGCGAGTGATTGCCGCTACCAACCGCGATCTTCGAGCCATGGTTGCTGACGGCCGGTTCCGTGATGACCTTTATTATCGAATTAATGTTTTATCGATTGACGTTCCTCCACTTCGCGAACGACGGGAAGATATTCCCGTTCTCATCGATTACTTTCTCAAGAAGCACACCCGAAATACATCTCGCTTAGTTCGTGGTCTCACCCCTGAGACGCGGAAGCTGATGGTGAACTACAGCTGGCCGGGAAATGTTCGACAGCTTGAATCAGCGATTGAGCGCGCCATCCTATTATGCGAAGGCGATCTGATTACGGTTGAAGACCTACCGTCTGAGGTGCGCCAGGAAGTTGGACCGGCGGCTGAGGGCACATTCAAGTTACCTGCCGAAGGAATCAATTTCGAGGACGTTGAGCGGGATTTGATCACGCAGGCGATGGAACAGACAGACTACAACATAACTAAAGCCGCAAAGCTCCTGGGCCTAACGTTCAGAACGCTTCAATATCGATTGGAGAAATTCGGCATTAAGAAACCGGAGGATAAGGAGGCCGCCGCTGGAGAATGAATCAGGAGCAGGAATCATTGGTCAGATGTCATTGGACATTTCTCATTTGTCATTTAGGTTGAAACTAAAAAACCACCGACGCGAAATCGATATCTAAATGACAAATCTCCAATGACGATTGACCGATGATCGGGCTTTCCTGTTGAACACACACCTCTACCCTTGTGGGAAACCACATTGGCCGAATATCTCTTTCGTGCAAGCTTAAGTCTCCATCACCGTTCTACTTCTAAGACCCTTTGACGGAGGCTTAATCATGAAATCTCTCTCCTTTTTCCTGCTGCTCGCCGTCATATTCGGCCAGCTGGGATGTTACGCGAACCAACTGTCGAAAGTCGCTAATGAGGATGCGGGACCGCAAGCGGCGAAAACGCAAACAGCTGAAACACTCCTAAGGCCCGTCTCGCTGACCCAGGCGGATTCTGCTGAAACAGTTGCGGCGGCTGCGGACCGGAAAATCATCAAGAATGCAGAACTGACCCTTGAAGTCGCATCGCCAACCGATGCGCAGCGAGCCATTGCTTCAATTACCGAATCGCATAATGGATTCGTCGTCACGTCTGAAACAAGACAAACGGAAAACGCTGATCCTGCAAAACGAACTCTGGAAGTGAAATTGATCGCACGCGTGCCTGCGAATCAATTCGATGCCGCTGTTACAGCAATCGAAAAGCTTGCGACGAATGTAATTCATCGGACCATCTCTGGTAATGACGTCACTGAAGAATTCATCGACCTGGAAGCACGCATCCGAACGCAAAAGGCGCTCGAGCTTCAGTTCATGCAGATCTTGAAGCAGGCAGGTAAGATCGCAGATGCGCTTGAGGTACAAAGACAGATAGCCGACGTAAGAACTGAAATTGAAAAACTGGAAGGACGAAAAAGATTTCTTGAAAACCGTGCAAGTCTTTCCACGATCACAGTCGAGATAAAGCCGCCGGTGGTAATAGCTGTTAGCACTACCGGGTTTGGTCGCAATCTCCGCGAATCGGTTTCTGACAGTATAGATGTCGCTTCGGCAATTGTCTTAGGGCTTACGCGATTTGTTATCGTAATGATTCCGATCGTCGTGTTGATAATCCTGCCGCTTGGCTTGGTGGCTACTTTCTTTGTCAGACGCGCGAAACGGATTCGCCTCGCTGAAACTTTGAACATCGCTCCGGTTCCGGAATAACGTCGTGTACACTGGCGCTGCGTGAGGCGGATAACTCCTTTACTTGCCATTTGGTTTTTATTCCTGCTGGCGTGCTCGCGGCCTACGAACACGGGCGCGCCGGCTACGATTGGTGAAGGTCGACGCATTTCTTCTACTGACGTCGTAAAAGTCAGCACAGAACAGGCGACAGTCCCCCGGGGCGGCTCCGCCGATGCGCTGGTTCACCTGAAAATCGATAATGGTTTCCACGTGAATGCAAACCCGCCAACTTATTCCTTTCTGATTGCTACTGAGATTGAACTCAAACCCGAAGGTGGCGTCTTAGTTAACTTCATCACTTACCCTGATCCGCAGGTCAAGAAGTTCCCTTTTGCCGAAAAGCCGCTGGCCGTTTACGAAGGCGAATCGTTAATCAAGGTAAAACTCAGGGCGGAGCAATCGGCCTCACCGGGTCGGAAGAACGTTCCGGGCAAATTACGCGTCCAAGCTTGTGACGATCAGGTTTGCTACGCTCCGGGAACTGTGGACGTGGCAATTCCGTTAGAAGTGAAATGAGGAAGGTTTGGGTGTCAGTTGCTGCGGTCCTTGCGTTGGGTGCGATCATTCTGGTCACTCAACTGAAGTTCGAGGTTGCTTTTGTGGTTGCGGCACTTGGCGCCGTTGCCTGGTTTTTGAATTATCGGGCAGAACTGAAAGAGAAATTGTTAGACGAGTTTGATGATGAGCACATTGATGAAGAATTAAATTCGGATGAGGAATAGCGTGAGAACAATTGTTCTGCTACTGGTCGTTCTGTTGACTGCTGGCTCGAGCAGTGTTGTTCCAGCGTCTGATCAGAGCGACGTACGCGATGCTGTGCAACGCGTTTTTGATCAACTAAAGGCTCGCGATTACGGAGCGCTTTATGATGTTCTGCCAAGTGCGCAGCGTGCGCGCATGTCACGCGATCGCTTCGTTTCTGCACTTCAGCGCGCGCAGGACGTGTACTCGTTAGATCGTATGGAGATTGGTGCCGTGCGAGTTTCCGGTAATCTCGCCGTAGTCGATACAGTCTTGTACGGACGTCTTGTCAGTCCGATTCAGGCGGAAGGAAAAATCGTCGTCCAGCAATACCTGCTTCGGGAAGATGGGAAGTGGCGCGTCGCAACGGGTGACCGATCGACTGTGAAGAAGTTTGTTGCTTCGAGTCCAGGCTTTAGGAAGGGATTCAAGCTAACGACACCGCGCATTTACATAAAGCAAGACGGAAGGTGGTTGGAGTTCACTCCTCCCGGAAACAAACGCACACAATCAACTTAGGTTAAAGTCGTCAAAGGTTAGCTGGGCGTCGTCGACCTTCTCCGCATACTCGCCGTGACGAATGCGGTATTTCGGAACTTCCAAAGCTTCTCTGACGGCATCAAGATGAAATCGGATTATTCTCGACGTCAATCTCACAGAAGGAATGCGCCGCTTAGCAGCCAGCCTTCGGACTGTTGATTCGCTAACCTGTAAGAACTCAGCTATCTGTTTTGCCGTCAGAAACTCTTCTCGCTTTTCCATAACTCAGTTCGCCCGCTGAGTTGGTAATAGGACATATAGGTCCTATACGACCTATATGTCCTATTACTCACGGTCTTGGAGGCAATGACAGAGCGACGCGATACACCGCAGCTCCGTCAATCTCAACATCCTTACTTATCGGTTCAGCACCATCGGCTTTAACGCTGACTCGATACTTCGCGACATCCGGAGAGAGTCGGAACACAAAAGCACCCGTTTCGTTTGTGAGGCGGCCATCGATCTTTTTTGCAGTGCCATCGTCCAAAACCTTGGCTAACTCAACTCGGGCGTTCGGAACGCTACGCCCTTCGTTACTGAAAACACTTCCACGAATAAAGGCAATTGAACCTTCATCGATGGTTAGAACCAACCGATCACCCAAGGAGCGCGTTTTCCCAGCCTTGACCTCAATATCCTCGATCGTACCGATACTCAGTCCCGGCTTTCGAAAGGTGAGGCCGTATCGTCCAGGGGTCAAACCGGAAACGAGGAATTCTCCGTTCTTGTCAGTTGTGGCCTTCTGAATTTCACGCTCACCCTCTCGGATGATGACCGTTACTCCCGAAGGCGTCCCGATCTCGACGCGCACTTTGCCCTTGATAGCGCCCGTAGATTTGTCCTGCGCGTTGACGGCAACAACGGCTAAAAGCAGTGATAAACCAACTGCGAGTTTTTTGAATCTCACGATGGATCCTCCTCGTAATAGCACAACGGGCAATCTGTGATGCCGCATGATAGCATCCAGCGTCAGAACAGGCCTATGAAACTGGGATCGATTCGGCGGGGGTCCGTGTAACAACCTGCCGGCATGTAAAACCATTTCCCAGGTGTTCTGATGACGCTCTCACGCGTTCGGTTCGTCGCAATTTCGGGACAGCGGCTCAAATGCACACATCTCGTCGATTCCCTGTTGGCTCAGTATCCCTCGTGGGACTCCTGATAATTTTGTTAACAGTTCCGAACCTCGCCCAAATTGATAGTACAAATAGTCAACGTCCGCGAAAGGTCTCTCCCGAGGAGCGGGAACCTGTAGACGTACTCAGGTTCGAGACTGATCTCGTCTCAGTTGATGTGACGGCAACCGACGGCGAGGGTCGACCGGTTCGCAATCTTCGTCCGGAAGATTTCAAGTTGTATTCGGACGGCACGGAACAAAAGATTTCGTTCTTTCAAGTGGAACGAAGGAGTGGGCAACCTCGGCCCGTAGCAATCGTGTTCGCCCTCGACGTATCCGGGAGTATTACGGCAGAAGAGATAAATCGCGTGCGACAGGCTTTGCAAGCGTTTGCCAAGCAGTTAGTAAACAACACAGTTCTTTATGCAGTTATGACGTTTGGGATGAAGGTGAAAACGGTTCAGAAGTTTACTTCAGATCCTGACAAGCTCGATTCCGCAATAGAGCGGATTGCCCAGGATCCGCCAACGGGACTTTCCACTCATACGTACGATGCCGTGGACGACGCGATCCGTCTACTTGTAAGACAAGCCCCACGCACGCGCGAGCGACGACTAATGAAGAGAGCCGTATTGGTGGTTACTGATGGCTTTCCTGTTGGCGACACTGTCAACCCAACGACGGTAATCGAGCGCGCAAACGCCGCCGACGTGAGTATTTTCATTGTCACCCTTCCATCCTATTCCCGATCACTAGCGTCAGCCAGCCAAGCTCCGTTACCGACACCATTGGACGTTAGTGGACTGGCGGAACTGACTGGCGGTCGAAATGTTTACGCAAACGAAAAGGACTACGAACCACTATTCAGATCGTTAGCCGAGGAAGTTAGCTCTGCGTATGTATTGGCGTTCTATCCGCCGGAAGGTAAACGCCGAGACGGGAAACTACACACTATAAAAGTGGATGGACCACCGGGATTGATGCTGCGGCAAAGCCGCTCGGAATATAGAGCCGCTAGTACGCAGTAGATGCGGGGAACCCATAGGACTGGATTTGAGTCCCGGCGATAAACTAACCTTGACGACCGTTGCGACAAACCCGATTTACGACGCTGCGAAGTTAGTTAGTATTCGTCCTCATCTTCGTCTTCGTCGTAATCTTCCTCCTCAACAACATCAAGCTCGACAGGGTCGAGGCCAACAATTTCTAAATCCGTTCCACACTCTTCACACGAGACGATCTCGCCCTTATCCGTGTCCATATCGACGTGGACGTCGGCATCACATTCGGGGCACGTTCCGGTCGGCACTGTTAATTCCTCCCACGGGTTTATATGAAGGCAATGGTCCGCCCCAGATAATTAGGGAGAGCCGCTACCTTGACCGATTAGGTTCGACAAATCTAACCGCGGCCGCCGGAATTTGCAATACTCTTTTTCCTTGCAATAACGGTTGGACCAACTGCCATATTTGCCTGACAAAATATCGGGAAAAGTGCTTTACAATCGCGACAGTTCTTCGGCAGTTTCAAGAAATAGGCGGCGAATACGGCTATTCTGGAGAAGGCACGATCTTTGCCCATTGGGTGAGTCTTGATGCCATGTAGATCAGTGAAACACATAGTAGGCACAACAACCGGCCGAGAGGACTAATAGCATGTTCAAACGTTGGTTACTTCCTCAACTATTGCTTCTAATCCTCTCGTTAACTTTCGCCGCGAGTGCTCAAAGACGGCCGGCGAACAGACCGAAGCCTGCACCGAAGCCGGTTACCACAACGACATTCGACAACTTGCTTTCGGCGGACAGTTATAAGATTTACGTTGAAGTGCGAAATGTAGGTCAACTCGTCAGGTCGAGCTCGGTAAATGAAATCATCGAGCCCGTGATGAAATTGGCCGCGCCTCCCAAGGAATTTAAAACAGCGGTTAAATGGCTGACTGCTCACGCCGATTCAGTTACAACGTCCAGAATGCTGGTGGCCACATGGCCCACAGGACGCAACATTCCAGACGTTCTGATCGCTATCGAATTCGACACAGCTGAAGAGGCTGCAAAGTTTGAGCCCCAGTTAAAGGAGGTTTTAGCCAAGGTTCTTCCCCCAAGTAAACCTGAGCCTTCTCCAAGTAAAGCCGACGCCCCTCCAAGTAAACCTGAATCTTCGCCGAGTCCAAACCCTGAGAGTGCTGACGCCAACAGTGCGAAGGCTACCGGCACGCAGCCGCAGGAGGTGCCCAACTACTACACTTCCCGATCGGGTTCACTCGTTTTCATAACGAGCGCTCCCCTAATTCTGAAGAATCTAAGACCGGCAAACAGTAAACCGTTAGTTGAGGATCAAAATTTCCGCACGGCTTACGATAGGTTCACATCTGAATCAATCTTTGGCTATATCAACGTTAAGGCCATCGAGCAGGAAGAACACGAGCGCCGGCAGAAAAGCATTGAAGAACAGAAGCGAGCAGAGGCTGAGGCTGAGGTTCACGCCAACAAAACGCCGCCGGCCGAAGCAGGTGAAGAGACAACTCCAGGAGATTTTGTCCCGGAGAGGTCTACGCAGATCGGAGTAGCGGTAGAACCCGACCCTGCTCCAACTCCAGATCCGGTGAGCATCGCCCTGTCGCAACTCACTGGTGCGTTCTTCAGTGGGCTCGGCGGTGAGCCCAAATGGCCCGAAGGGGTTGGAGTCGCACTCACGCTGGACGCAAGTTCATTCGATGTGCGCGCACTACTCGTAACATCACAAGCTGAAAAAGCGTGTGCAATTCCCTTCTTGCCTTTACTTGCATCAGGACCCTTGCTGGTTCCAGAGTCGCCATCGATTCTTCCGGCGGATACTGAACTGTTCGTAACAATGTCGCTGGATGTCCCGCAAATCTTTGCAGGGATGGTGAAATCCGCAGCGGCAACAGAAAGTCAAAATGTAGTCAGTCAACAACCTGACGGAAGCCAATCGGCTTCGCCGTTCACGTTCTTTGAAAACAAGCTCGGTATAAAGTTTGAAAAGGATCTGCTGCCTCTCCTGGGCAACGAAGTTGTATTCAGCATGCCGGTGGAGGAACTCACCGCCGGTCCGCCCACACCTGCTGTTTCACCAGATCCGGCTGCGCCTGAAGGGCAGCAAACAGAAACCGCAGCAAAAAGTTTGAGTCCCATCATTGCGGTTTCCCTACGAGACAGGGAAGCAATGCGATCCTTGATGCCTAAATTGATCGATGGACTGGGAGTCAAAGGAGCGAGTGCGATTGCCCAAACTGAACGACGCGAAGATACCGAAATGGTGACCTACGCGAACGTGCTGTCGTACGCGTTTATCGGAAACTTTCTCGTTATATCTCCAGATGTGAAGAGCACGAGGCATGTCGTTGATTCCTATTTGAAACGGGACACGCTTTCGTCAGACATTAACTTCAAGAACTTCACGCGCTGGCAACCCCGGCAAGTGCAAGGACAAGTGTACATATCACCATCGCTCATGGAGAGTTACAGGAAGTGGGCCGCCGAACCAACCTCAGTAATGAGCGACCAGATCAGAGAGTTTCTAACTCGCCTGACGATTTCGGCAGAACCTGTTACCTACTCACTGTCTAATGAAGGCAACGGACCGTTACATCAGTTGCGCGTCCCGAAGAATCTGGTGGTGTTGGCAGTTGCCGCCTTGGCGCCGGAAACGAATGTCTCGCCGTTGGTGATGAACGAGCGAGCTACGATTGGTGCTCTGTATATGATCGCGCATGCCGAAGCCACGGCAAAATCTGAGAAGGGTTCGTATGTTGCCCTGGAAGAACTAATTTCGCAAAAGTCGATCAGTCGCGAACAGCTGGAAGGCCATGGTTATAAAGTCTACGTAACTTTGGTGGGAACGAGTTTTGAAGTTGTGGCAATCCCGTTGGAGTACGGCAAGAGTGGCAAGCTTTCTTATTTCGTTAATGAGACTTTAATCGTCAGAGCGGGCGACCATGGAGGTGGTCCTGCAACTATGGCAGACAAGCCAGCACAGTAAATGTTGGCGAGTTACTTTAGGTTTTCTATCTCCACCGGCTCGATTGATTCAGCCAATTCAAATCTAAATACACGCGAATAGAAATACAGTTCTCCCTCAAGAGCACGCTTAATGTGCGCGGCTTGTCTGAAACCATGTTGCTCACCAGCGAAGGCAACATAGGCGACGGGTATCCCCTTGGCTCGCAGCGCTTCCACCATCTTTTCGGCTTGGTTCGGTGGAACAACTTTGTCCTCCAATCCCTGGAAAAAGATAACCGGACAGGAAAGACGATCGGTGAAGTTAATGGGCGAGCGTTCAAAGTAGATATCTTTCCGCGCAGGATATGGACCCAGGAGAGCGTCGAGGTAGCGCGACTCTAACTTGTGCGTGTCGCGAGCGAGCGCTTCCGCGTCGCTAACACCAAAATGGCTTGCGCCAGCCTTGAACGTGTGGCGAAACGTCAAAGCACACAGCGTCGTGTAACCGCCGGCACTTCCGCCGGTGATTATTAGCCGATTGCCGTCGACTTCACCTTTCTTTACTAGATAACGCGCACCGTTGACACAATCGTCAACGTCAACGATTCCCCACTTATTATTCAGGCGTTCACGGTATTGGCGCCCATACCCGCTGCTGCCGCCGTAATTCACGTCTAAAACGGCGAAGCCTCTGCTGGTCCAATATTGAACTGACAAGCTCAGAGCGGTGGATGCAGCACTCGTCGGTCCGCCGTGACTCTTGACGATCAGCGGCGGTCGCTCGTCGGCTGGCGCGCGGCAATCCGGATTTTGAGGAGGATAGAAGAAGCCATGCGCCGTCAATCCGGCCTCCGTCGGAAACTCGACGGCTCGGGGTACGGAAAAGTATCTCGAGGCAATATCCAACTCATTCGAACGACGTAGCGTCTCGAACTTTCCAGACTGCAAATCCAATTGAATTATTGCGACAACCTCGATAGGTGAGCCGCCACGAAAAATTGCTTTGCCATCAGCAACGTGAAGATACTGGATATCGGTGAAGGGGCAATCAATCTCTTTAATCTCACCCGTTTTTAGATCCAACATATCAAGACGGGAGATTCCCTGTTCGACGTGGCTGCAAACTATTTGCGAGTCAGTTACAAAAGCGTAGGACGACATGCCGAATATCCATTGCGGCATTCCTAGCTCCTTCTTAGTTTCATGTACGGGTTCGATCTGACCATCGTGTGTGAGTCGCTCAAGGTTCCACCAGCCATTACGGTCAGACGTGAAATACAGAATCCCATCGGGAGACCACTCAGGTTGAAATATCGACTCAGCTTTACCTCCGGCAACTCTTCTGCTCGCGACAACGTCGCCGGTCTCCGACAAATCTCCTACCCAAAGCTCGCATCCGTCCCAAGGCATGTTTGGATGATTCCAGGTCAGCCATGCGAGTTGATTGCCGTCCGGGCTCAATTTTGCGGAGGAGTAGAAATCATTCCCGGCAGCCAGGACTTTCGGTTGCTCATCAGCGTTATCAGTATTGATGCTAATGAGGGAATTCGCCGGTTCCTTGGCCTCATTGCTGTGGTCTTCCCTTACACAAATCAGACGGCGTCGCGTTAAATCGACCAGAGGCTCAGCGTATCGAAGGTCGCCAACGGGCGTGATTGGTTCGGGTGTCTGATTGGGCCGTTGACGATAAAGTCGCTGGTCGGCGAAGTTTGAAAAGTAGGCCGTCCCCTGACTGACGGTATAATCTCCGCCACCGTATTCGTGAACGCGATTTCGAGCGTTGAATGGCGCCGGGTTGACGTCTCTACAAACCCCGTCTGAATCACATCGCACGAGAACATTCCGTCCGCCTTCCGTCGGCCGCAGTTCGACCCAGTAGACATCTTCTCCCTCAAACATAGGTTGACTCAGGCCCACAGAGCCGCTAACGATGCGGTCAGCCGTAATCGGTGACCTCCACGACCCGTACGCTAAAACCTCAGGAATACGCGACATTTATCTCGATTATCCTCGTCTTTGATGATAAGCGAACTCAGCTTTGAAAAACTTTTGTCATAACCTCGTGAAGGGTTTATAAGAGTTACGCAACCTACGAGCCGTGGCTCAAGGGTAGTATCTCCCCCGTCGTTAATTCTCCATGGGAGAACTGAGATAAAGGCAAGGGCGCTGGTCTTGGGGGAGGTCAGCGCCCTCTCTTTTGTCTGAAAGCTCACTATCCGACACTCTTCGCTGGCCCACCGCCTTCTCTGCTTCACAAAAACAATCCTTCGTAATTCGCGTGGCTAGTACTGCCTTTTGGGCCGACTATTGACTGCCAGCTAAAAGAGATTAACAATTCGCCAGTCCAAAAATCGAGAGGTGATCGGTCGATGCCCACAACCCGCAGACTAGTAACCGTCAGTATAGTCATATCGCTGTTTCTCATTAATATGTCGCTACCTTCTCACGCCGACACTTTCCGGCCAGTCGTAAGGGGCAAACGCGGCGCAGTCGCTGGCGGTCATCCTCTCTCAGTAGAAGCCGGGCTTCGAATCTTACAAAGCGGCGGTAATGCGGTGGATGCAGGAGTCGCGACCATCCTGGCAGCTTCAGTTATCGAGTTTTCACACTTCTCTTTCGGGGGCGAAGTCCCGATTTTGATTAAGCTAAAGGGTCGAGAGGTTGCCGTGGTTGAAGGTATGGGTCAGGCACCTATGAAGGCCACCCGGGAGTTCTTTCTCAAACGCACGAAGACAATGGACGAAAGTGCTGGCGCAGCACCGGACTCATCCAGAGCGCAGCGTGGCGAACTTGAAATGGCAAGTATGGCTGGTGCAAAGTCTGGCCTGATTCCATCGACGGGACCTCTTTCAGCAACCGTGCCTGCGGTCCTTGACGCATGCGTGACGGCTCTCGATCAATTTGGAACTAAGACGTTGGCGGAAGTGATGCAACCCGCAATTGAGCTCGCCGACGGGTTTCCGATTGACGAGTTGCGTGTCAACTACATCACAACCCGTTCGCGAATATTCTCTCAGTGGCCGGATGCGAAGCGGGTCTTTCTTCCAAACGGACAAATACCGAAGGTCGGCGACATATTTGTTCAGGCTGATCTGGCAAAAACATTGCGCGAGATAGTGCGAGCAGAACGATTGGGCAGCCTGGGCACCCGGAACGCACGCCATGCTGGTTTGATGGCTGCTCGCGACTACTTCTACAAGGGACCCATTGCGAAACGTATTGGCGCTTACATGCAGGCGCACGGGGGACTAATCGCAGCCGATGACTTTGCAATGTTCAAAGCGACAGTTGGTCAGCCCGTGCAGACAAACTATCGCGGCTATACCGTTTACAAAGCGGGCTTCTGGACACAAGGACCAGCTTTCATCGAAACGCTCAATCTGCTCGAGGGATACGACCTTAAGAACCTGGGCCATAATTCTTCAGCCTATATTCACACGTTAGCTGAAGCACTGAAGTTGGCACTCGCGGATCGCGATCGGTATTACGGCGACCCGAAGTTTGTCAAAATCCCGGCCAATGAATTGTTGTCGAAGAGCTATGCCGAACTGCGACGACCACTGATCGATCCACAACGAGCCTCGCTGGCTCAGCAACCCGGTGATCCTCTGAATATGAAACCGGTACTCGCTAATGCTACACCGACGGTGGGACGAGTTTCTAAAGTATCTCCGCTGGAGCGAGCCAACGACACTACCTGTGTCAATGTCGTGGACAAGGACGGTAATTTGTTCAGCGCGACGCCGAGCGGTGCGTGGTTGCCGGCGGTCGTCGCTGGAGACACTGGAGTCTTGATGGGTCAACGACTGCAATCTGCCTTGATGGATCCTAACAGTCCGAATGTGGTTGCACCCGGTAAGCGCCCGCGCATTACGCTGACCCCAACGCTTGTCCTCAAAGATGGTTTGCCGGTAATGGTTCTGAGTACGCCCGGAGGTGATAACCAGGATCAGGCACTCCTCCAGGTTTTTCTTAACATCATCGAGTTTGGAATGAATCCTCAGGAAGCCGTCGAAGCTCCGCGATTCGATACTCAACATTACGTTAGCTCGTTCGACGATCACGAGTTTTTACCAGGCTCGCTGAATCTTGAGTCGCGAGTGGGACTCAAGACGATTCAGGAACTTGCACAACGCGGTCACAAAACCAAAGTGCAAGCCGAGTGGGGCACGCTTTCCTCACCCACTGTGATAATGTTTGATACGAAAACGGGAGTTGCTTCCGCTGGCGCAGATCCACGAAGAGGACGGTATGCGGTGGCTTGGTAGCGACAATTAGTTCACGAATCGAATCCACAAAGAAACCTCGCATGGCCTCTCTATATAAGAGCAAGGAGCGCAAACATCCATGAAATCCCTCGCGGTATTGATCTGCGTTTGCTTACTAATCGTCGGCGCCTTTCTTGCAACGCCGACAACACGCGCGCAGGACTTGCCATCACCCGTTCTTTATTTCACACACAGTGAGCCTTACAGTGCCGCCGGCAAAGACTTTGTTAGGTATCACTTTGATGTCTCAAACAAAGACGACTACGCAGCCGAGTTATTCGTAGCATCGCCGTCGCTGCCGCCATGCGGCTCCAATACCAAGGCCTCCAGGACGTGGATTGATTTCTATGATCAAAGCGGAAAGCGACTGAACGGATTCTGTGCGATCGTGGCTACTAAGGACCTAAACGACATCTGGTTTGCACTCGAGAGCGACGTCGTTCCTCCAAGTTGGGTTTACATCGAATTCACTGATCGACAAACGAACAAGAAATACAAATCCAATCTAGCGGAAACGACCCTCTGAATTTTTTCTGTTACATCAACAAAGGAACACATCATGGGTCTGGAGCAAGGAAAGCGTTTCGTAGATTTCAACCTGAAGAACCAGAATGGCGAGTCGGTCACGCTCAAGGATTTTGCTGGTAAATGGCTGGTTGTTTACGTGTACCCAAAGGACGACACGCCCGGTTGCACTATTCAAGGGAAATCTTTCACTGCCAGCAAAGCAGAGTTCGATGCGGCGAATGTCGCGGTCGTCGGGGTAAGCGAAGACGACGTCGACTCACACCAGAGCTTCTGTAATAAGTTCGGGTTTACCATCGACTTACTTGCCGATCCTCAACATCAGCTTCTGAATGCAGCGGGAGTTGGGCGTAGCGAGTACAAGGGTACGATGTACTGGGACCGAACCACGTTTGTGATTGATCCCGCCGGCAACCTGCGACGAACTTATTTGAAAGTGCAGCCGGATGGCCATGACCGTTTGCTGCTGAACGATATAAAACAGATGCAGCAGCGCGGTTGAGAGTCGCACTTCAATAAACCTTCAATGCTTGCATACGTTTTCTGGCACTGGCCGCATCCGACGGTCAACAGAGACCTCTATCGCGCTCAGCTTATCGAGTTTCATGAGACGTTGTGCGCAAACAAGCCACCCGGCTTTCTGTCTTCCACCGTATTCTTAATCAATCATGCGAACTGGCTGAATACAGCTGGACCTGCATTCGAAGATTGGTATCTTCTGAGTGATTCGGCGGGCATGGATCCGTTGAATCAAGCAGCCGTCACTGGGCCTTGTGAGCAACCGCATAATCTAGTTGCGCGTCAGGCAGCGGGAGGGACCGCCGGTCTTTACCGCTTAAGGATCGGCACCGCAGATGTCTCAGCCAGCAGCCATGCGCTCTGGTTCTCGAAGCCGGAAGGTGAGGCTTACAAGGATTTCTTCAGGCGAATGCAGGATCTCTGTCCTGAAGGATCGGGTTTATGGGGACGCCAAATGACGCTTGGTCCAACCACGGAATTCTGTCTGTTGAGTCCAATCGAACCAACGGGCGGACTGACAGGACAACAAATCTCGTTGGAATTGGTCTGGTCAGACACTCAATTCAACAAGGAGCGGTAAATGATCGGAAGCCGCTTTGATTACCTGTGCCGGTTCTGTAATTACCTCACACCTTAAAACTCGATCGGCAAATGTCTTCGGAACGAAGATGTAGTCTAGCCGCACATGGGGATCCCACGTGGGAAAGGTATAGCCCTTCTCCTCCTTGTGGAGCATGCGATACCCATCGAGATAACCCGAATCCAGCGCGACCTGAATTGTGTCGCGCTGCAGTTTTCGACCGCTAATCCAAATCATCGCGCGAATCCAGGCCGGCAACTTGGCCAGATCGAGAGTATCACCTGGCGCTAAGGTGTTGTAGTCGCCAACCAGAACGTGAAAACCGTCTTGATGCCGCTTGATACCTTGAAGCAGTGACTGGATTTCCCACGCGCGTCGCCGTTCATCCCATTTGGAGAATCGCGCGCTC
Organism: Pyrinomonadaceae bacterium; assembly: GCA_036559885.1. Lineage (GTDB taxonomy): Bacteria > Acidobacteriota > Blastocatellia > Pyrinomonadales > Pyrinomonadaceae > PSRF01. The sequence continues at coordinate 1,586 of DATBSH010000383.1, read as the reverse complement.
AGATGTAATCCAAAGATGCGAGGCTGCTCTTGGCTGGAAAGCACAATCTCCAGAAACGAATGTCGCGCGCCGGCAGGATAGTGCCACTCGTGATACGCAATCTGGTGGCGGCTTAGATACCCAATCGAATGCTTCTCTCTCGCTGCCCAAAAAGGAAGGCCACTAGCCGAGGACAAACGTTCGATAACGTTCGGGTTCGTCGCTTCCTGAAAAACGACAAGATCGGGCGCAGCAATCTTGATTGCTTCTGCGATTGATTTCTCGCGTCCTAACCCCCCGAAGCGTATGTTGTAACTCAGCAACCTGAGGATCACGCGTCGTCACCAGGAGGCACAACAACATAGTACGGCTCGCCAAACATCACATCACGAGCGTACAAAACGAAACTTGATGTCGCTTGAATGTTAACGGGTCTGCCGATCAACTTCTGCAAGCCCTCGCGAAGTTCATTCAAACTCGGCGCGGCGTCTGGATCGGCGTCACAAAGTGGCTTCGTGTGAAGGCCGGGGATATAGAACCCGGTCTCGGACCATGCTTCCATCACTTTGCGCCCGACTAACGTCACATCAACATCGCTCGTCCCTTTTCCCTGCGAATCAAATGGGGCGTCGTCTTCGTGTCGCTTGTTTGTGACTACGCTGCCACGCAAAACGATTCCGGTGCCTTCAGGAATACCTTGCTGCAGCTTACGGTAGAATGCGATGAACAGACGCTCGTCGCTGTCGAAAGCGAGGGTGACGATTCGGGAGCGAAGTTCGGCGTCGCTCATCTCATGCGGATCTTTTGGCATGACAATCCCAGATTAATTGCAGTTTTTAGATGGGGGCGCTTGGGGAACTAACGCGCTACGCTACTTACCACTTCGTAGAACTCACGCGTGCCTAGCCTAACATCTGCGACTCTTATTCGCTCGTTGTTTCCGTGAACACCTTCGTTCTCTTCGACGGTGGTGTAAATCGGAGACCAACCGTACGCTACTATCCCGAGTTGCCGGTAAAGCTGACTCTCAGTATAACCGCTCAACATCTTCGTGGTGATTAGAGCTTCCGGATGATGCACCTTCGTCACGCGGGAGATTGTCTCGAATAGTTCAGTATTTATCGCTGAGCTGTTGGGTGGTTTGAAGGTGTTAACGTTCTTGATTGTGATCGTGGGGTCAGCGATCACCTCGCGAAGAGCTTTCAAAAACTCTTCAGGGGATTCGCCCGGCAGTAATCGCACATCCAGATTGCACGTTGCCACGTTGGGGATCACATTAGTTTGCTTGCTCCCGCTAAGCATCGTGAGCGAGACCGTATTGCGCAGGAGAAAGTTGTATTCCCGTTGGTCAGCAAGCTCTTTCGCAAAACCGGGATCTTTCAGCGATTCGCGAATATTCGCGAATTTCGTACGCCACGGTTCTGATTGCAGCGGCGCTATGTCCTTGAGAAACTTCTCGACTGCGGGCAGCAACTTTATCGGCGTCTGCCAATCGATGATTCGTCCCATTGCACGAACCAAGCGATTACTTGCGGAATCCGCAATCGGACGCGAACCATGACCTGGCTGACCAGTCGCTATCAGTTGCAACCAAAAAGGGGCCTTTT
>DATBSH010000382.1:0-14227 GCA_036559885.1 Pyrinomonadaceae bacterium | reverse complement strand
CACTCCGATCCACGAATTCACACGAACTGACACGAAGTAAGACCAAGAGTGCTTTTGTGTTTATTTCGTGTGGTTTCGTGGATCGTTCTTCTGCGCGAAAAAAAGATCCACGAATTCACACGAACGCAACCGCGAGGTGGTCCTGACTCCATGCCAGAGATCTGAGTTTTGCAAGAGCCTCTTTAGCTTGTCGTTGTGATGCGTTAGATTCAACCTTTTTTCAGGAATCCCTAATTGTCGCCGCGGCGCGTTTCCTGAAAGAAGTCACGTCTAACGCATCATAACGACAAGCTGAAGCATCGGACATTTGGTTGACCGATTTCTGAAAGAAGTTGTAAAGCGTATCGGACATAAGAGCGGGGGTAAACCGCCCTTCCTGACCTGAAATTTTTCGGATGCTGTGAGGACAATGATGAAACATTTCTTTTTGATTGCCGGGGTTTTTCTTTTGACGTTGCCGACTGCGTCGTACGCGAAAATTTCGAATACGAATGAGCTGATTGCGGCGATGCAGAAGAAGTATGGAAAGTCGTGGTACAAGACTGCCACCTTCGTTCAGGAAACAACAAATGTTCAGCCCGACGGAAGCTCCAAAGTCGAAACCTGGTACGAGGCGATGTCCGTGCCCGGTAGTTTGCGCATCGACTTCACGCCAACAAGTGCCGGCAACGGCATACTGTTTACCGATGGCAAAATTTTCGTATTCAAAAATGGCAAGGTCGATACTACACGCCCCTTTGAGCATCCGCTTCTCATTCTTGGATTCGACATCTATCGCTCACCTGCCAGCGAGGTGACCAGGAAATTGCAGGCGCTGAAGTTTGATCTGACGCAATTCAGGGAAGACACCTGGCAGGGAAGAGCGGTCTATGTCGTTGGCGCGAAAGCGGGCGACCTGCATTCGCCACAATTCTGGATCGATCAAAAGAACCTGTACTTTGTCAGAATGCTTCGTCCCGGAGGTAAGGACGGGACGCAAACGCAGGAGACCCAATTCAACAAGTATCAGAAACTTGGCGGTGGCTGGATGGCACCGGAAGTAATCTTTATGGTCGATGGCAAGGTCGTTACAACCGAAAAGTACTCAGAGATTCGTGGCGACGTAACCTTAGATCCAAAACTGTTCGATCCACAGTTCTGGACCAAGGTGCATTGGAAGGAATGATGTCCTTGCGTAGCCCAACGCCTTTGGCGCTGCAATTCACCTACTCATTCCTTAACGCCGTAGTCGGATCTAATCCCGCTGCTCTATAAGCGGGAAGCCACGAAGCCATGACGGCGATGAATAAAAAGAGCACCGCGACTGAGACGAACGTAACCGGATCGGTGGGCTTAACCTCGACCAACATGCTTGCCAGTACGCGCGTGAGTGCAAACGCTCCAACGACACCGATCACAATTCCAATCACACTCAGCCAGAGTCCTTTTCCGACCATCAAGCGGAAGATGCGCGACGGCGCAGCGCCCAATGCCATCCGCACTCCAATCTCTGCGGTGCGCTGACGCACCAAAGTAGCAAGTACGCCATACAAACCCACTCCAGCAAGAAGCGCTGCGATCGTCGAGAACACTCCAATCAGCAAAAGCGAAAAGCGCGTCTGAGCCTGAGCCTTGGTCACCAGTGAGTCCATCGGCTCCAGCTGGTTGATAAACGTCTCCTTGCCTTGTCTGCGCACTACTTCGCGCACGGCGCCCGCAATGGCAGCAGGATCTCCGTCGGTTCGCAGCGCCCACCACGAAGCGGCCCCGTGGTTCACATATCCATCAGTGATGAATAGTTGTTCGCGGCCCGGTTCGATCAGAGATGTGTTGCGCTGATGGGCCACCACACCAATGATCTCTCCCCATTGCGCCTCAGGCGTGCGCACGCGAAACAGGATCTTCTTACCCACAGCAGACTCGTTTGGAAACGCCTTGGCTGCGAGTGCTTGATCAATTATGAGCATGTTTCGATCAGGCGTGCTGTCTTCCTGCGTAAAGGTCCGTCCCGCCAGAAGTCTCGTGCCCATCGCTTCGAAATAGCCGGGAAGAACGATCTGAAGATCGGCAGCTTGAAACTTGCTCGGATCTTGAAGAGCTTCTTCTTTGCCCCAGCGCACAGGACTAAACCCGCCGGCGAGCGGCAAGGGAAATGACGCAGTGACCGTGTTCACACCCGGGATCGCGTCGAGTTGCTCGCGAAGTTGGCGCTTGAAGTTGTCCCTTTCCTGAGGTGTGTTGCCGACGTTGCCGAGAAGTTGAAACGTCAACAGGCCGCGTGGCTCAAACCCCAGATTCACACGTTGAATGTTAAGGAAGGTGCGGAACATCAACCCCGAGCCAATCAGGAGTACAAATGCAAGCGCCACTTCCACTACTACCACCGCATTACGCAAACCTGAAGCGCCGAGTGCACCGGTTCGCCCGCTCGCGCGTAACGTGTCCATGAGGTTTGGTTTCGCTGTGCGCAGGGCCGGATAAATACCAAACAGCACAGCAGACAGGAGTCCTGCTAATACCGAAAACGCCAACACCTGAAAATCAATTCCAATCGCATTCAAGCGAGGCAGATTCTCCGGCGCGATCCAGAGCAGTTGGCGAATACCTAAATACGCAAGCCCTACCCCGATGATTGTTCCGAAAGCTGCTAATACGAGCGCCTCGGCGAGTGTTTGCCGGACCAACTTCCACCAACCGGCGCCAAGCGCTGCGCGAACGGCCAGCTCTCGTTCGCGCGACGAAGCTCGCACCAACATCAGGTTCGCCACATTCGCACACGCTATCAGTAGCAAGAAAATCACCGCACCCATCAGCGCGAGAATCGTAGGTCGGACTTCGTCCACCAGGTGCTGCTTCATCGGCACAAGTTGAAAGAATTGGCCAGCTGTCTTCGCAATAGTGTTTTCGTCGCGAATTTTTTGAGCGATGGTTTCCGCTTCAGCCTGCGCCTGAACGAGCGTGACACTTGGCTTCATTCGCCCAATCACGCGCCACTGCACGTTGTTGCGGTTGGCGACGTCGTAGGGGATGCGCGCGGCAATCCAGACGCTCGGGAACTGTTCGATATTCGCCTTCGGCGGAAACAACAATTCAAAACCTGGAGCCAGCACGCCCACGATGATTGGCGGTGGTCCAAACGCGGCCGATACTGGAAGCGTTTTGCCAATTACCGATCGATCGCCACCAAAGCGCTGTTGGAAATACTCGTTGCTCAGAATAACCGTGTCAGGCGGCCCATTAGGGGGTGGGGCGTTGCCGGCCGGCGCTGGTGGGGCCTGCTGCGGTGTTCCATCAGAATCCTCAAAGTCTCGGCCTGCGACGATCGAGCCTCCCATCATTTTAAAGAAGTTCGTCGATACGAAGGCCACGCGGACGCGCTCAGGCGTACCGTCCAAACCAGGCATAGTGAAGCGAAACGTACTGAGGGCAGCGAAATCTTCGAAGTTGTTTTTTGCGCTGTTTTTTAGATCAAGATAGTCGGCATTAGAAAGCGGAAAGTCTTTGACGTTCCGCTTCTGTAGATCGCCGCGGGCCAGGACCAGCCGCTCTGGATCCTTGTAAGGGAGCTTCCGCAGCAGCACGCCGTTAGTGACGCTGAAGATTGCAGTGCTGGCACCAATAGCGAGGGCAATGGTGACGACGACTGTGATTGTGAATATGGGACTCTTGCGCAGCGTGCGAAACGCGTAGGAGAAATCGTTTAACATGCGCGCAGTTTAGACTCTCCTGCGATTTTCAGCCAAGCGGAAAAGTGAGAATCCACAGATTACTCAGACAGGGCAGGAGCAGCAGGCAGGAGCAGGAGGTAGATCAACCGTTTCGCCTGCTCCTGCGTAGTGCTCCTGCCCCTGTCTGTGTAATCTGTGGATGATGGATTCGTACACGGCATCGGTGTTGCTTCACTATCGCTCTGCACACAGATGAGGCGTTTACATGTTCAACTCGACTGCGTGAAGCGTTCGGTTTGGTGTCAGTCGGTATCAAAGTAGAACGTTTTCGACCGCGCAATTCGCGACGATCATGATTACTGAATTGGCAGGTGAACCAATGGAAGTGACCAGAGTTACAGTTGATGAGTTGAAAGAGCGTATGGACCGGGGCGAACAGTTTGCCTTCGTCGACACTCGTAATCCCATAGCCTGGGGCGAAGCGGACACGAAATTGCCAGCCGCGATCCGCGTGCCCGCTGATGAAGTCGAAAAGCACCTTGATGAGATTCCCAGGGACCGCACCGTAATAACTTACTGCACTTGACCCAACGAAGCCTCAAGCGCCCGGGTGGCGCAAGTTCTAAGCGACAAGGGTTGGAAGAATGTTCACCCTCTCTACGGTGGATACAATGCATGGGTCGAGGCGGGTCTGCCGGTTGATCCAAAATAAGCAGTGCGAGAATTTCTCGTACACCATCTGGTAAAAGGATATCTGTCACAAGAACTCAAGGTTCAGTCCCACAATTCAAGGTCAAGAAAATTGCAGGTGGGGAAGGGTGGCTTGCCCCCGCTCAAGTTTCATCACACTGAAGCTTCAATGTCATCAAAGTCAGCGGGGGCAAGCCACCCTTCCCAACCTGAAATCTTTCTCAGCTTGAATTGTGGGATTGAACCTTGAGTGGTGATGAAGCTTGAGCGGGGGCAAGCCACCCCTCCCGACTTGAAATTTAGCTCAGGTTGAATTATGGCACTGAAGCTTGAGTGGTTGCTATCCAGTTCTTCCACAGAAGGTGACAATCAATCCAAGAGCAAGACATAATCCGCGGCGATCTAGAAGGACTATCTCCGAATGTAGGAACTGAAAAACAGCATGCACAAAATTCTCTCTCTGACGCTAATTCTTGCGCTGACACTCATGGCCTATGCGCAAGGACGTTCTCAACAACAATTCGACATCATTATTCGAGGTGGGACAGTTTATGACGGAACTGGTCGTGCACCCGTAAAAGCAGACGTCGGAATAACGGGTGATCGAATTACCGCCGTTGGAAATCTGAGTCGTGCAACTGCTCCAACGATCATTGACGCCAAAGGGCTCGCTGTTGCGCCAGGATTCATCAACATGCTCTCTCACTCTGAGACTTCGTGGCTTGTAGATAGCCGTTCGTTGAGTGAACTTCGAGAAGGGGTTACGACTCAGATATTCGGCGAAAGTTCGATGGGGCCACTTAACGATGAAATGAAACAGCGCCGGCGCCAGTCACAGGGCGATCTGAAGTACGACATCGAGTGGACCACGTTGGCCGAGTATCTCAACTATCTTGAAAAACGAGGGATCTCGCAAAATGTTGCCTCGTTTATCGGTGCTCCCACGTTACGCGAATACGTTATTGGCCTTGAAGACAAACCGCCTACACCCGCACAACTGGACCAGATGCGTGAGCTGGTTCGTCGCGAGATGGAGGCTGGCGCCCTGGGTATCACTACGGCCTTAATCTATCCGCCCGCATTTTTCGCTAAGACTGATGAGTTGATCGAGTTGTGCAAGGTCGCAGCGAAGTACAAGGGCAAATACACAGCACACATGCGTAGTGAAGGAGCACAGTTGATCGAAGCCGTGCAAGAGACGATTCGCATCAGTCGTGAAGCTGGCCTGCCGGCTGAGATCTATCATCTCAAAGCGTCGGGTGAAGCCAACTGGCCCAAGATGGATCAAGTGATCAAGATAATCGAAGACGCGCGCAGGAAAGGCGTGAAGATCACCGCCGATATGTACACGTATCCTGCAGGTGGAACAGGCCTGGATGCGTCGTTGCCGCCGTGGGTTTTTGATGGTGGACGCGAAGCCGCTTACAAACGTCTCCAGGATCCAGCGACGCGCCAGAAGATCGCTGAAGCCGTTCGCACGCCGACAAACGAATGGGAAAACCTTTATCTCTTGTCCGGTTCGCCCGATCGCATCCTACTGGCAAGCTTCAGGAATGATAAGTTGAAGCCGCTTACGGGAAAGACTTTGGCCGAGGTTGCAAAGATGCGCGGAAAAGATCCAGTTGAGACGATCATGGATCTTCTACTCGAAGATCGGTCTCGCATCGGCACGATCTATTTTCTGATGAGTGAGGACAACATCAAGAAGCAGATTCGTCAGCCATGGGTCTCGTTTGGTTCTGACGCAGCTTCGATAGCTGCCGAAGGCGTGTTTCTAAAATCTTCTGCACATCCTCGCACCTATGGAAATTTCGCGCGATTACTCGGCAAATACGTGCGCGATGAAAAGGTCATCTCACTCACCGAAGCCGTGCGGAGATTAACTAGCTTGCCCGCAACCAACCTCGGCTTGAACCATCGTGGACTTCTCCAGCGGGGAATGTTCGCTGATGTCGTGATTTTCGATCCACAAACTATTGCCGACCGTGCGACTTTCGAAAAGCCGCACCAGTACTCAGTCGGCGTCAGAGACGTTTTTGTGAATGGCGTACAGGTGCTCAAGAATGGAGAGCACACCGGCGCAAAACCTGGAAGAGCGTTGTGGGGGCCGGGGAAGATTGGAGGCAATTAGAACTGGAAGGAATGAAGGATGAGGGATGAAGGATGAATAAACATGGCAACGTTCGCTGCGCAACTTGTTTGTTCCTTTCAGGTTGAAGCTATGTCATCTTGACGACAAGCTGAAGCGTATCGGATATCAGAACGACAAGCTGAAGCGTATGACATTAGCGTCGCTTGAAGAAATCGTTCAGAGCCGTGCGGAGGTCACCAGGGCATTCGAGAAAGGCGAAATGGCCGCAATTCTTCATCGTCACCAACTGCGCGTTTGGAAGAGCCTGCGCGATGTGGGCTGCGACGTCGATGGGGAAGAAGTCACGATCGCCGGCGATAACTAAGGTCGGAATGCGCAGGCTACGTAGCTTAGGTACCAAGTCGTAACCGGGGACATCCCACGTGTCGCGCATAAGTCGATCTTCGACCGCTTGCGCCTTAACGATGCCCTCGCTCCCCTGGCTCTTGAATGCCGCGTGCATCGTCGCCATCAGCCTCTCATAGTCCTCGGCGCGCGCCAGCGCTGGTTTGAAATGGATGCGATAGCGCGCAGTAACTGCCTCAGGATCGCCTGCTTGATAGGCCGGGCTTGCAACGATTGCTCGCTGTCGATCCATCTCGGTGCCAAGTTTCTCTATGTAGATCTTTCTGAATGCCGTGAGGTCGGTCGTCGAGATCGGTGCGGGATTCATCAGGATTAGATGAGACACGCGTGTCGGGTGGCGTAAAGCGTACTCAAGAGCCAGCACCGTGCCCCAGGAGTGTCCGAGCAACACCGCCGCGTCCAATCGAAAATGCTTCCTCACCCTGTCGACGTCATCCAGGTCAGACATGAGCGTAACGTCTTCGGGCCGAACGTTCTCAACAGACCTACCACGCCCGCGCTGGTCATAGTAGATGAGGCGGAAGGTATCCTTCAGTCGGTCGAGGTCGGGGAGGAGATAACTGTGGTCGAAATCTGGCCCACCGTGAAGGACGATGACGGCCGGTCCCTTTCCGATCACACGGGCATAGAGCGATGTGTTGTCAACTTTGATGCGACTTTCTTTTGGCTTTAAGTCTCCGTCGGGTAATGTCGTTACAGAGCGCGGTGCAAGGGCTGCAAAGAGCGCTAATGTGAGTATGAAATAGACCCGCATAATCTTAATGTCAAAACTATGCTGAGCTTTAAGGATTGAGTGAACCCGACATCTGGTTGAGTGGTGGGACTGGAGCTTGAGAGTGATGAGAGTTGAGCGGGGGTAAACCACCCTTCCTAACCTGAAATCATTCGGACGTTGAGTGGTGGGACTGGAGCTTGAATCAACCGCAACACACGACAAGCTAAAGCATATCGGACATTTGGTTGAATGGTGGGACTGGAGCTTGAATTAGCTCAAACACTCGAGCGACTGCTACTTCCGACCTAGAAAGCGAATGCGCCCTGTAAACACCCTGTGTTGAGTGCCGCCAAAAGTCAGAAATTGCGGCGAGTCCACATTGTTATTCACAACAGTTGGATTCTTCCGATTGGTCACGTTGTTGAAGCCGGCGCGTAGCGCGACGTAGTAACTAAATAGCGTAAAGCGTCGTTCGATGTGAGGATTCAGTGAGAAATAAGCTGGGAAACGGTGCGAGTTTGGAGTGCCGACCAATCGCTGTTGTTGGTTCACCACGTTAAAGGGGAATCCGTCACGCCATTCAAGCGAATAGGCGAGGTCAAACTTCTTGACCAGCGGCATCCAGCCCCACGAGATGAAATGATTCGGCGCATCCCACGAAAGCGGCCCGCCTGCCTGAAGGCCAAATACCGGATTGTCGATATTAGGATCAAGTACTGCGTTCGAGTGCGCTCGCGACCGTGTGTAGGATGCGAGCACCTGGTAGTTCCCTTTAAATGCACGCTGCACAGTGATCCGGAAAGCCTCGTAATGATCCTCTCGATCGTTGAGCAATTCAAATCCGCCGTCGCCTTGGGCTAACGGGCTTCGATTGAAATACGCGAGGACGTCGTGACCTCGCTTCTGTAGAAACTCAGCATCGAGATAGATCGCGGAAGGAAGCTTATGTTCGAGCCCCAGACTCCAGTTTAAATACCGCGGAACGCTCAAGTTGTTCTCGTCACTCTGAAACGAAGTTGTTAACGGTGGTCCAAGCGGCGTTCTTCCATCAGCGGCGAAGAACTGATCCAGACGTTGTCCGGCGACTGGACGAGTGATCAGATCCAAGTTTGTCGCGTCATAGTAGAGGCCGATGCCGCCCGACAACTTCGTGTCGCCATCCTCTGCTAACAAATAAGTAGCGGCGACTCGAGGAGAGACCGATGTGCGACTAAGAATACTGTCGTGGTCTACTCGTAGCCCCGCTTCAATCAATAGCCGTTTCGAGATAGACCAGCGATCTTCTCCGTATCCGCTGAACTCGAAATTATGACGACTAAACGTCTCGCCGCCCACAAAAGAGGAGAGACGAGATAGCGTGCCATCCTCTCTGATAATAAAAATGGGACGGCGCGAGGCTGATTGATTGTAGGTGAGTCGGTCAAAGTCTACGCCAAACTTAGACTCATGCGTACCATGCCAGTGCCCTAATGGCAACGTAAAGTTGGCGATGCCCTGCCAACGCCGTGAAGTTCCGTTCGATGCCTTGAAGAAATTTCCACTGGTTCCCTCAGGGCTGAGCCGATAGGGCAAACTTCCCATTGGCTGCTCGTCATCATGAAATTGGTTTATTGCGAAACCAATCTCGAGGAGTCCGCCATTGGAGACGTATAACTGATCTTTAAGAGTGACCAAATAAGCAGACTCGTGTACGTCCGTGGTCGTTTCCACTGGGTTGAATTGCGATAGTCCGTCGCGCCCGGCGTGGAAGTTATTGCTGAGAAAACTTGCCGTGAGGATGTTCTTTTCGTTTAAGTTGAACTGTGCCTTCAGCAGGTTGTCGAGGTGCCAGGAACTGCTTCGATCAGCGCCATCAGGAAGCTCCGGAACGATGGTCAGAGTGTAGGTGCCACCGAACCCGTCATAAAACCAAGCCTTCTTCTTGATTAATGGTCCAGAAAATATCCCACGCGGAGTCCATTCACTTAGATTCAACCCTTTGCGATTTTGAAGCGAAGGAAGAAAATTGGTTGCGGAGAAACGGAAGTGATCGTCGCCCATACCACTCGTCAGGCTCAGATTTCCTCCGGAGCCCTTGCCATACTGAGCAGACAAGCGACTCGATTGCGCTTCGATCGCCCGCAAAGCGTCTGGGGTAACCCTCATTTGGAGCAGGCCAGTTACTGGATGTCTGATGTTAAAGTCATCAAGCTGATCAAAAACCTGGTAAGTCGCTGAACCTCCAAGGTGAATCTGATCGCTCGCATCCGCCAGCACGCCAGGAACGAGCGGTAAAGCTTTTCGGTAATCACGGGTCGAGGGGTAGGGCACCATGACAATCTCGCGGCTTGTCACTGCTTTGGCATCGGAGGTTTTGTCTGGGTCGATGGCGGGCGGCGAGTCGTATACATTGACCGTCTCTGCGATTTCCTGCTGGTGATAGATCGTCACTTCGAAATTCGGCGCTTCGCTGGCGCTGATGTTGGTCGTAGAGGCATAAAAGCCTTCCTTCTCGATTGTGAGTTGATAGTCACCCGAGTTGGTGAGTTTAAACTCGTGACGACCGGCAGCATCAGTTTCGCCCCTGATGAGAGTCTGAGTTGCGGTTTGCAAAAGAGTGAGCCGAGCATCGGCTATCGCGACTCCGGTTTCATCCACAACCTTGATCAGAAGTGTAGCTTCTCGCGATGGCTCGTGATGCCCCTGGGCCAGGGAGGTTGCAGGCTTTGCCCAGATGCACAAAGCAACCACAATCAGACAGAACTGTAGGACTTCACAGCACCGACCACGAGCTGCTCCGTAACGATTGTTCTCGGCCTTCATAACACCGGACCGTAGCCATGCTTTAGGTGATTCTGAATATTACTCTCTTATCGATAATTGTCCATGAAGAGAGTCTTTTAAAGTTGAGTGGTGGGACTGGAGCTCGGACATCCGGTCAGTACGACCGTTATCGGTCGGGTTTCAGTCAAATCGCCTGAATGCGAATCTCCGAACTGAGCTGAACGATTGGACCAACGGTGGACCAAGTGGTACGCAGACTCGACTAATCCTCACAGTCACTTCTAATGCAGAAACCCGCTTTGAAAGTTAATGAAAGTGCGTTTTCCCGGCCGTCTCTAGTAGGCCACGCTGGTTAGCCTGGGCCAGCTGACACAACCAAGCCCCAGATCTCGCCGTAATGGCACAAGCATTGCCAAACGGTGCTCGGCGTGAGCTGCACTTGCTTCACCGATTCTGAGAACTAGCTAACACTTTCGCATCGCCTACGCCCCATTCAATCCCTCAGCCCGCTGATCGAACGCTTTACCGAGTTCCGTTTACCAAATAGATATTTTGGAGATCCCCCGAGTGCCTAAGTCGAATTCATTAAATCGCTTTGTTTCTTTCCTCTTGCTGTCAGCGCTGTTGTTATCAGGACTGAGAGTGCCGGCCAGAGCTTTTGTCGCTGTCCAATTCACATGGACGGGTGCTGATTCGCCAGCGATTTTGAGTAACCCGGCCGATTGGTCAGGCAACGTGGCACCCGCGACAGGTGACGACCTTTTCTTCCCAGCGGGCGTTAAGCGCAAGTCGATCAAGAACAACTACCCGAATCAAACGAGCTTCAACTCGCTCAACTTCTCTGGCAGTAACTACAACCTCAAAAAGAATTCACTGACGCTCACGAGTGGCATCAATACTTCCAACTCGACTGGCTTAAACACCATCTCTCTGCCCCTTCGCTTGAACGGTGCACAAGCTTTCACTTCCAGCAACAGCGGCACGACTCTAACCCTGAATGGCGCGCTCAATCTAAATGGCAGCGAACTGACCGTTATGGGCGCGGGTAACGTCGTGAGTAACGGTGTGATTAGCAGTTCAGGTGGAGTCACCAAAGCCGGTTCCGGCACTCTCACGCTCAACGCAAGTAACACCTATTCCGGCACAACGTCGATGACGGCAGGAAACCTTCTGGTGAATGGCTTGCAATCGAGCAGCTCAGTGAGCCTCACCGGTGGAATGCTAGGTGGCACGGGACACGTCGGTTCAATTACCGCAACTGGGGGTTCAATCAGGCCCGGAACGTCTTTGCCAGGCATTTTGAACAGCGGAAGTGTGACATTCGATCCAAGCACGTCCCTGGTGATCGATCTGGACGGAATCCTCGCTGGCACTCAGTACAGACAGCTTAATGTAAACGGAACGGTAAATCTGGGCGGGTGCATTTTAGACGCCTCGGCTAACTTTCAAGCAGCAGTCGGAAATACTTTTACGATTATTAATAATGACGGGAACGACGCTGTCGCCGGCACATTTAACGGACTGGCTGAAGGCGCGACATTAACACTCGGTGGGTTGCCTTTCACGATCAGTTATCAAGGCGGCACCGGCAACGATGTTGTGTTAACTCGTGTTGCAGCGGTCCAACCACCACCACCGACCATCTCGATCAGTGATGTAACCTTGGGCGAAGGCGACAACGGCACCGTGCAAGCACTGTTTGCAGTGACGCTTTCCGCTTCGAGCAGTCAAACCGTAACCGTTGACTATGCAACCGGCGACGAATCCGCCACAGCACCAGATGATTATGTGGCGGGTTCCGACACGTTAGTTTTTAATCCAGGTGACACGAACAAAACCATTTCGATCCTCGTCAACGGCGACACACTGAACGAAAGTGATGAGACATTCCTTGTTACGCTCAGAAGGTCAACCAATGCGAGTCTTCTCGATTCCGAGGCACGCGGAACTATCCTGAATGATGATCCACTCCCGTCGATATCTGTCGGTGACGTGAGCGTAATTGAAGGTAATAGCGGACTGACTGATGCTGTCTTCCCGGTCACTCTATCAAGTGCAAGCGGCCAGACCGTTACGGTGAATTTCGCGACCGCTGACGACACGGCCACGGAGCATCCGGGAAATGATTACAACGGCGTGTCAGGCACAATCACGTTTGCTCCGGGTGAAACGGATGATGAGGTGGACGCCACAGTAAATGGCGACACCGAGGTAGAATCTAATGAAACGTTCTTCGTAGATCTGACGAGCCCAACGCTAGCGACGATCTCGGACGCGCAGGGTGTAGCGACCATCATCGATGATGATGCGGCGCCCACACCAACGCCGACGCCCGATCCATCGCCAACGCCGACGCCTGATCCATCGCCAACGCCGACTCCAGATCCGTCGCCAACGCCGACGCCAGATCCGTCGCCCACGCCGACGCCTGATCCATCACCGACGCCGACACCTGATCCGTCACCGACGCCGACACCTGATCCGTCGCCAACGCCAACTCCTGATCCGACGCCATCACCGTCACCTGATCCGTTGCCGACGCCAACACCGGATCCGTCGCCGACGCCGAGTCCGACTCCGCCGGCTAACACCGTTCAGTTCGGTGCTGCGAACTATAACGTGGATGAAGGCGCGGGCAGTATAACGATCAACGTGACCCGTTCGGGTGATACGACGAACCCGGCTACAGTTGAGTACGGAACAATTGACTCAGTCGCTTCTGAAAGAACTGACTACACGACTTCCGTCGGAAGACTGCGCTTTGCTCCCGGTGAAACATCAAAGAGCTTCGTCGTTTTCATTACCGATGATACTTATGTCGAGGGCGATGAAAATCTCTCGCTCGTCCTTGAGAACCCGCAAGGCGTCACGCTTGGCACGGAGTCATCTGCAACTCTGACAATAACTGATAACGATTTCGCGCCAACACAGTTGAATCCAAACGATGAGGTGCGATTCTACGTGCGACAGCACTACGTCGACTTCCTTAACCGTGAGCCGGACCCCTCCGGCTTCGACTTCTGGGCAAACCAGATCATCGATTGTGGCTCCGACCAGAATTGTATCGCTGACCATCGAATGAATGTGTCCGCCGCTTATTTCCTTTCCATTGAGTTCCAGCAAACAGGCTATTTGATCTATCTCTTGCAGAAAGCTTCCTATGGCAATTTGCCGCGTTACCGAGAGTTCGTACGCGACACGCAGGAGATCGGAAGAGATGTAATCGTCGGAGCTCCGGGATGGGAGGCACAGCTGGAGGCAAACAAGAATGCCTTTATCCAGGAGTGGGTGAACAGGACCGCATTCAAGAGCAGTTACGACGCCAAGTCAGATGCTGAGTTCATCGACGCGTTGTTCGCTAATGCAGGGATCGTCGACGCCGTGAAACGCGAGTCGATGTTGAATGGGCTGCAAGGCAATACCGAAAGTAGAAGCTCAGTATTACGCAAGTTAGTAGAGTACGACGCCTTCCAGCAGAAGGAGTCCAATTCTGCTTTTGTGCTGATGCAGTACTTCGGTTATTTGAGAAGAAACCCGAACGACGCGCCAGATACCAATCTCGACGGTTTCAATTTCTGGCTCGGGAAACTCAATGACTTCAACGGCAACTACATCGATGCCGAGATGGTCAAGGCGTTTATTCTATCGCTCGAGTATCGGCAAAGATTCGGCCAGCCTTAATCGTCAGGCCATTCAGACAACCTCTGCGTGCTCGGCGTCTCTGTGTTCTCTGCCTTTTTCTACTGTTCGGGATAAAGGATAACGCAGAGGGCACAGAGACGCTGAGGGCGCAGAACATCAAAGGATATCTCCTCACAAGAAACTCAAGCCTCAGGATCCTCACTCAACATTCGAAAAATTTCAGGTTAGGAAGGGCGGCTTGCCCCCGCTAACTCTCATTACATTGAACCTTCT
>DATBSH010000381.1:0-23873 GCA_036559885.1 Pyrinomonadaceae bacterium | reverse complement strand
GAAATCAATAACACTTCCTGAACCAGACATTACACCGGAACTGGCAGAGCGGAGGAAGAACAATCAGTATTTCGTTTACTTACTTCCTGCTCTGATTGCTTCTTTCATCTCCCGCACAGCTTCTTCCAGGCCAACAAATATTGCTCGCGCGACAATATTGTGTCCAATATTGAATTCTGTGATCTCCGGAATGGCCGCAACTGCCCCCACGTTTCGATAAGTCAATCCATGACCAGCAGCAACATGCAATCCATATTGCGCTGCCAGAGCGGCACCTTCTTTTAATCGTCTTAGTTCCTGGGCAGCGCGTGCGGCGCCGTCACCATGAATTCCCAATGCCCCTAGCGTTGCCTCGGCATACGCGGCAGTGCACAGCTCCACTTGTTGCGCACCAATCTCATGCGCTGCTTCGATCTGCGAAGGGTCAGGATCTATGAAAAGGCTTGCCAGTATTCCAGCTTTCCGAATCGTCGCTACCGCATCACGGACCGTAGAGATGTTCGATCGAACGTCTAACCCACCCTCGGTTGTGATCTCTTCTGGTTTTTCAGCAACCAAACTTACCGCATCAGGTTTACTCTCGAGTGCTATCTGCAGCATCTCCTGTGTGGCAGCCATTTCGAGATTCAGGTACGTCGTCACACACTCGCGCAGAAGTTTGACGTCGCAATCCTGAATGTGGCGTCTATCCCCTCGCAGGTGTACCGTGATTCCATCTGCACCTGCTTGCTCACATGCTATCGCTGCGGCGACCACACTCGGTTCGGGAGCGCGTCGCGCCTGGCGCACGGTAGCGACGTGATCGATGTTGATGTTGAGGCGAGCAGTCATAGTCGTGCAAAGGGCAAAGGGCGAAGGGGAAAGAGGCCAAACGTGAAGTGCTTATCTCTTAGCCCTTCGCCTGACTCAGGCTCCCGTTCGGTCGTGTACGGCCTTAATCGCACCGTCATAAACACCTCGCCGCGCCTGCTGTCTGATTAGACCGACCTCGCTTATCGCCTTAAAGCTGTCGCTCAAAACGTTGAGTTTGCTGTCATCGTTGTGGTCCCAGCGTACCGGTATCTCCTTTAACCTTAATCCGGCACGATAGGCTAGATACAACAGTTCCACGTCGAAACCGAACCGATCGACGGTCGCAGCTTCAACAAGAGGTCGGCACACGCTCATGCGAAACGCCTTGAACCCGCATTGCGTGTCCCAAAAGGGAAGCCCCGTGGCAAGTCGAACAACCAGATTAAAGATGCGGCCACCCTGTTCACGCCGCCACGGCTGGTGAATACCTATCAGAGAACGGTCAAGAGCTCTTGAACCGAACGTCAGATCATACTCACCGCGCACAATAGGGTCTACCAACTTAGGCGCTTCAGTGATCGGTGTCGAGAGGTCGGCATCGGAAAAAAGGGCCACATCGGCTCGCGCTGCCAACAAACCGAGTCTAACCGCACGTCCTTTTCCCAAATTCGACTTGTAGCTGATTACGGATGTTCGTAATGGCCCGCTGTCCTTCAGGATTTCACGTGCCAGCGCGGCCGTGTTGTCCTTTGAGCCATCGTCAACAACGATGATCTCTGAATCGGGAGAGTGCTCGCGCAGATAACTAACGATTGTCCGCAGCGAATCACCTAACCGGATCGCTTCGTTGTAAGCAGGGATGATGACAGACAGCGATGACGTCATTGTTTTGCCGGAATATAGCACAAGGTGAAGGATGAAGGATGAGGGATGAAGGATGAAAAGCGGACGCGGGGACGCGGAGACGCGGGGACACGGGAGACGCGGGGACACGGGGATGCGGAGACACGGAGAGCCGGACATCGAAAGTCTCCGTGTCTCCGCGTCTCCCTTTCCCCGCGTCTCCGTGTCGCTGTTCATTCTTCATCCTTTTAGACCGACCATATCGCTGTGTTATATTTTGGCCATGGAAGTTGCGCGGAAATTGGATAGCCCCACGAATGAATATGAACCGGGTATCAGCAGAAAATTCATTGTCACGGCCGCTGTTATAGTCCTTATTGCCGCGGTGTTCGGTGGCACGGTTGGCAGCGCTCGGCGGTTCAGTCGACTCACCTCAAGCGGCACGGCCATCGCCTTCCGCGAGGCTGACGAAATCGAAAAGGATTACAACGAGGCTGTCTCAACTATCACATCAAACTACTCGGGCGATATCGACTACGAGAAAGCGACACAAGCTGCAATCCAGGGAATGCTCTCGACGCTTGATCCTCACTCGTCCTACTTTTCTTACAGTGAGTTCAAGAAGCTAAAGGAAGACCAGGACTCGCGGTTCTACGGTATTGGTGTAACGATCGTCCAACATCGTGACGGCGTATACATCCAATCAGCCGTTGAAGGAACACCTGCTGCGAAGCTCGGCCTCCGTTACGGTGATCGGATACTTGAAGTTGATGGGAAGGACGCACGCGACTGGTCGAGCGAACAGGTTTCAAAGAATGTGCGGGGCGGAAAAGGCGAGGCTGTTACGCTAAAGGTCGAGCGCCCGGGCGCTGAAGGACCGATGGACTTCACTATCGTGCGCGACTCCGTTCCCTTACCCACAATTCGCAACGCCTACATGATCAGGCCAGGCACTGGATATATCGGCTTGACTGGTGGGTTTCAGCGTTCGAGCGATGAAGAGTTGCGCGAGGCGATAAAGAAACTGGGCGCACAAGGAATGCGCCAATTGATACTGGATCTGCGCGGTAATCCCGGTGGGCTTTTGGATCAGGCTATCGACGTTGCGAGTGAGTTTCTTCCTCGCGGTCAGGTAGTTGTGTCCGTCAAAGGTCGAACGGAGTACACCGAACCAATTGTTTACAAGTCGAATGGTGCCGAGCCAGCGACAGTTCCGCTCGTAGTTCTAATTAACCGTAACACCGCGTCGGCATCTGAAATTGTCGCCGGTGCGATTCAGGACCATGGTCGGGGATTGATCGTTGGCGAGACGAGCTTTGGTAAGGGATTGGTACAGCGCATATTTCAATTGCCCTTCAATACGGGTCTTACGCTAACCACAGCGCGCTACTACACACCTTATGGTCGATCGCTGCAACGAGATTATTCGAGTGGTTCTCTCTACGACTACTACACGCGGCATGAACCGACCGAAACCGAAGCGCAACCGCCTGGCTCTTCGAACAATCGTAACCTCGAATCACCACTAGCGCTCGCCTCACCAACGCCGCATCCGCACACCGGACCTGCAGTGAAGACAGCAGCCGGCCGCGTGTTTTATGGCGGTGGTGGTATCACCCCGGACATTGAAGTACGGGAACCTGCAAACACTCCAGCGCGCTTGCGAATTGCCGAAGCGGCATTTCATTTCACTCGACAGCTAGCCGCAGGACAGTTGCCCGGACTCGAGTCGTATCGCGTGGAAAAAGTGCAGTATGGCAAGAACCCCAAACCCACTGATTTCCCAATCAGCGATCGCTTGGTCGAGGCATTTCGAGAGTTCGTTCACAATCATTCTGACTTTCAAGTTTCATCGGCTCATATCGAAGAGGAGCTCGAGTTCACAAAACTTCGACTCCGTCAGGAAATCATTACCGCTGCGTTCTCAAACGATGCGGGTGCGCGCGTTCTTCTCGAAAACGACGCGCAGATACTGCGAGCCTTAGACGCGCTTCCCGATGCAAAACGGCTGGCTGAAAGCGTGAAAAGCGGAACCTGGCAAGGCTAAACACCCAAGTCTAAGAACGCATGTTCCTTTCGGCAGGTGCCGCCAGATCGTTTACCCGTTTGATCATTTCGGTGAAACGACCTCCGCTAGTATTTCATTTCAACAAAGTTGCATTCAGTGCATTAGTTATTTATAGTCCGCAACTCAAGCTGCGAAGCAATTCGCTGCCTTGCACGTAACACCGTTCTACGGACCTTTCTCAGGGATCGTTTTCCCTCTTACGTTTTAAACAATTCACGTTCGGTTGAAAGGAACCTTTCGCATGAAAGACAGGTTGCGCTCCGTTTCTGACCTCGCGCTGCTCCTGGTGATTCTCTGTGCAGTTGCGTTCGCCACCGTTACGGTCTATTCGCAGAACCAAACGCCAACTCCAGCTTCAACCCAGGCGGCCCCTGCGCAAAGTCCGGCTCCTGCGGCGAGTCCATCTCCAAGTCCTACGCCCACGCCAATAAACTGGTCTACGGATCCTATGTTGAAGCGTTTTGTTTGGCGTGGTATCGGCCCCGCGAGCATGGGAGGACGAATTGATGACATAGTTGCAGTCGACACCAATCCTTATGTGGTCTACGTCGGCTTCGCTACTGGTGGCGTTTGGAAATCGACAAACAACGGCACGACCTTTCAATCAATCTTCGACACTAACTCCACCGCCTCGATCGGTGATATTGCGATTGCTCCGTCGGATCCAAATATTGTGTGGGTCGGAACCGGTGAAGCTAACAACCGGCAGAGCTCCAGCTTCGGCGACGGCATCTACAAGTCAACCGATGCAGGAAAGACGTTCACCAAAATGGGTCTGGCCGAGTCGCAAACGATCGCTCGCATAGTGATCGATCCAAAAGATCCAAATATTGTGTACGTCGCAGTGCTTGGCCACTTATTTGGATCAAATAAAGACCGAGGCATTTATAAGACTACGGACGGTGGTGCGACCTGGAACAACGTTAAGTTTATTGATGAAGACACGGGCTTCACCGACCTCGTGATCGATCCGCTCGATACAAAAACTCTCTATGCAGCTTCGTATCAACGCCGCCGCACCTCATTCGGTTTCAATGGTGGTGGACCAGGTAGTGGCATTTGGAAAACTGTTGATGCCGGTAAAACCTGGAAGAAATTGGAAGGCGGTGGCTTACCTGAAGGATTGCTGGGTCGCATAGGGATTGACCTTTGTCGCTCGAACCCGAATGTCCTTTACGCACAGATGGAAGTGGGAGCAAGCGTTGGCACAGGCGGAGAGGAACCCGTGATTGGAGGCCAGGCCGCTGCGAGTCCAAGCCCGTCACCATCCGCGTCTCCATCGCCCTCGGCAGCTGCTTCTCCACGACCAGGCGCTTCGCCGTCACCTGCTCCACCAAATCCGAAGAAGTCGGGCGTCTGGCGTTCGGATGACAAAGGACGAACATGGCGAGTTGTGAGCAATGAAAACAATCGGCCGATGTACTACAGCCAAATTCGTGTAGATCCAAAGAACCCGGACATCGTTTACGTTGGCGGCTTGAATTTTAGTAAGTCCACTGACGGTGGAAAAACGTTCAAATCTCTTCAAGCCGGGATTGCCCACAGCGATCATCACGCAATCTGGATCAATCCGAACAACACCGACAATCTTCTAATTGGCAACGATGGCGGCTTGGACGTCACCTACGATCAAGGTGCGACGTGGGAATTCATTAACACGATACCGGCGGCACAGTTTTACGCAGTCAGTGTTGACATGCGAAAGCCGTACTATGTTTACGGTGGACTGCAGGACAACGGTTCGTGGGGCGGACCAAGCCAGACACGAAGCAACGGTGGCATTACAAATGCTGATTGGTACCGTGTGGGTGGCGGCGATGGGTTCTACACTCAGGTCGATGCCACTGATCCCAATATCGTTTACGCCGAATCGCAAGGCGGTGCGATGTTGCGGCTCGATCTTCGTACAGGTCGGAGCGTAAGTATTAGGCCACGTGGCGTTCCACAACGAAGAGGCGCAGGACGTGCCGGTGCTCCGACAGCAAGTCCGTCACCTGGTGCGTCACCAGCTCCGTCGCCGAGTCCCTCACCTGAAACGACTCCGGATACGGCGGCTCAACTGGCCGCCTTCGCACAAGCGCAGGGTTTTGGCGGCTTTGGCGGCTTTGGCGGCGCCAATCTGCCTTCCAACGTGGTGCCCACGCCGCCAGTTGGTGAGCAGTATCGATTCTATTGGAACACGCCACTAGTGCTTTCTCCGCATAACCCGCGCGTCGTTTACGCCGGTGGCAATCGTCTGTTTAAGTCACTTGACCGTGGAGACACTTGGACCGCAACGCCAGATCTAACCAAACAGATCGATCGCAACACACTTCCGATCATGGGCGTGCCAGGCAAGGATCCAATGGCTTCCAAGCACGATGGGTATACAGGCTACGGTTACATCACAACCATTGCGGAATCACCAAAGCAGCCTGGAATAGTTTGGGCAGGAACGGATGATGGAAATGTTCAAGTCAGCAAAGACGGTGGGGCTACTTGGACGAATGTGTCGAAGAATGTGCCTGGCGTGGGTGAGACTTATCACATCTCACGGGTGGAACCCTCGCACTTTGACGCTGGCACCTGTTACCTCGCAGTCGATGGGCATCGGTTGGATGATCTGAAGCCGTATCTATTTATAACCCGCGACTATGGCGCGACATGGACGTCTATCGTCAACAACCTACCACAGTGGGGCACCGTAAATGTCGTGCGAGAAGATGCGAAGAACAAAGATCTGCTTTTTGTCGGCACGGAGTTCGGACTGTTTATTTCTCTCAACGGGGGAGGGGAATGGAAGCGCTTTATGTCTGGCCTGCCGACGGTGCGGATTGATGACATATTGATTCACCCGCGGGATGGAGATTTGATCGCGGGAACTCACGGCCGTGGCATTTACATTATCGACGACATTACGCCGCTACAGCAGTTAGCCAGCAAAGCCCTGGATTCTGAGGCGTATCTGTTTGAGATCAGACCAGGTACCATTTGGCTGAACGACGCGCGACTCGGTCGATATGTTGGTGGCGCGAAGCTCTTCCGCGGCGCAAACCCGGCGCCGGGCACTGCGATTACCTACTACCTGAAATCGGCGCCAACGAGCGACGTAAAAATCACTATTACTGACTACTCCGGCAAAGTTGTTCGCAACATCAACGGCACGAAAGAAATTGGACTCAACAGAGTCCAATGGAATTTGCGAGGCGATCCGATTCAGCGGCCGACCGGTGCTGGCGGCTTCGGCGGTGGCGGTGGCGGCGGCGGTGGCGGCGGTGCTGGGGGCGGAGGTGGCGGTGGTGGCGGCGGTGGTGGCGGCGGCGGCGGCTTCGGAAATATCTTCAACCAAGGCTTGCCACTTGAAGCCGGAACTTACCAAGTGAAGTTAACGGTAAACGGCAAGGATTACACGACGAAGGCTGTAATCGAAAACGATCCCGGTATCAACTAGACCAGCCGAGTTATGACGCAAACGCCGCGACTGGGCCTACTCGGTCGCGGCGTTTCCTTCTCGTTCAGACCTCTTCGTTTCTATTGTGTTCGACCTGTCTTCTTAGGCTAACAGCCGCGCGATTATGCATTTCAGATAGTACGTCTCCGGCATACCGACCAAAACAGGATGATCAGCTGCTTGCATTCGTTTCTCGATAATTTGTACGCGTTTGCGTGCGTCGGTTGCCGCGTCCGCGATAATTTTAAGAAATAATTCTTCCGAGACGTGATATGAGCAAGTGCAGGTCACCAGAACGCCTCCGCAATTGAGAAGCTTGAGCGCCCGCAGATTGATCTCCTTGTATCCTCTCGTGGCAGCCCTCAAGCTTCCGCGATTCTTCGCGAAAGCGGGAGGATCGAGAACGATCGTATCGAATCGTTCGCCGACAGTTTCAAACTCCCGCAATGCGTCAAACACATTTGCGACGCGGAAGTTCATGTTGTCGCGTTTGTTCAATCGAGCGTTTCGCTCGGCTATGGCGATGGCATCGTCGGAGATATCGATCCCGGTAACGTCACGACAAACCTGGGCGAGGTAGAGCGCAAAAGCTCCATTGAAGGTAAAGCAATCCAACCCGCGCCCGTGAGCAACTTTTTGCGCGGCAATCCGATTCTCCCGCTGGTCCAGGAATGATCCTGTTTTCTGTCCACCCGCTGGCGCAACGACAAAACGAAGACCGTGCTGCAGGATTTCAAGCTCTGACGGCGCGGTCCCATAGATGGTTGACGCAATCATTGGCAAACCTTCAAGTTGACGAACACGAGCGTCGTTTCTTTCGATCACCGCGATCGGAGCAAATTCTTCTACGAGAATTTCGTTTAATTGATCCTTGATGCGCTCAGTACCTTGCGAGAGTGTCTGCAGAACGAGAACGTTGTCGTAACGATCGATGATCAGGGAAGGGAGCAAGTCACCTTCGGAATAGACGAGGCGGTAAGCATTCGTATCAGGCGGGATTTGTCTTCGATTCGCAGCTTCAACAATACGTCGTCGCCACCAATCACGATCAATGGACTCAGTTGTTTGCGTGAGAAAGCGAAGAGCGATCTCTGACGTATCGCTGTAAAGCGCCTGGCCGACGAAGTTTCCCCGCTCGTCGTGAACTGTGACGACAGCGCCTCCTTCTGCATCTACACTGACGATATCGCTTCGATAGATCCAGAGGTGGCCATGCCGAATGCGATCAGCTCCTCGCTTTGTAACCTGAGCTCTGAACACGCACTGCATACTGACACAAGCTGGCTTTGCGTCAAAAGTCGGATCTAGCTCGAGGCAGGAGTGTTTTGGTTCGTGTTGGTTAGTGTGACTTCGTGGATCGTCTTTAGTTTTCTGGACAAAAGGACCGATCCACGAAGTCACACTAACTAAACACGAAACTCGTTACCACCGAAATCGACTTTTGAGGCAAAGCCACTCTAAATGGTGAACACAAAATGAAATCAGTAATTCTGGTTGCATTACTGCTCGCGTCTGCACCGTCTATACGGGCGCAACAACTTGGGCTGATCGCAAACACAGATGGACGAAAAACAGTTAGCCTTGATGGCCAATGGCAAACGATTATCGATCCTTATGAATCCGGTTATTACGATTATCGTTATCAACCGAGCGCCAATGGCTTTTTCAAAAATACAAAGCCTAAATCAAAAAGCGACCTGATCGAATACGACTTCGACAGCTCAGGAGCGCTGAAAGTACCGGGCGACTGGAATACACAGGCAGACCAATTGTTTTTTTACGAAGGAACCATCTGGTACAAGAAATCTTTTGACTATCAGCGGAAGCCAAATACTCGACTCTTCGTCTACTTTGGAGCAGCAAATTACCTGACAGACGTTTATCTCAATGGCCAGAAGCTCGGGCAGCACGAAGGTGGCTTCACCGCATTTAATGTCGAAATAACCAATCTTGTTCGAGACACCGGTAATTTCCTCATAGTCAAAGTTGATAACAAACGCCGGCGCGATGCTGTTCCAACTTTGATGACAGATTGGTGGAACTACGGCGGACTCACTCGCAATGTGAGGCTTGTGGAAACGCCGAATACCTTTGTCCACGATTATATGATCCAGCTTGAGAAAGGCTCGCGCGACCACATCTCCGGCTGGGTGAAACTAAGTGGCGATAGGCTCAATCAAAAAATTACGGTCCGAATTCCTGAAGCAGGCGTTAGTAAGTCTTTTACAACGGATGCCAACGGCATAGCGTCTATCGATTTCAACGCCAATCTGAGGTTGTGGTCTCCCGAGGATCCAAAGCTCTACGACGTGACGATTGAAGCGGAAACCGATCAGGTCCAGGATCAAATCGGCTTCCGCAGCATTGAAACAAAAGGTACTGACATTCTGCTGAATGGACGACCTATCTTTCTCCGCGGCGTCTGCATTCACGAGGAGGCGCCTCTGCGCAGCGGGCGGGCATACAGCCAGGAAGATGCGCGAACTCTGCTTGGATGGGCCAAAGAGTTAGGTGCGAACTTCGTCAGACTCGCCCACTACCCGCACAATGAATTCATGATTCGAGAGGCCGATAGACTGGGAATCATGGTGTGGTCAGAGATTCCTGTTTATTGGACCATTCTTTGGGAAAATCCTGCCACCCTTGAAAACGCTCGAAACCAGTTAAGTGAGATGATCGCGCGCGACAAAAACAGAGCTGCTGTTGTGATTTGGTCGGTCGCCAATGAGACACCACTGAGCGATGCGCGTCTATCCTTTCTAAAGAAACTGATCGAACACGCCAGAAGCCTGGATCGTGGTCGACTCATGTCAGCTGCGATGGAGCGTCACTACGTCGATCCTAAGACTCAGATGATCGATGATCCTCTAGGGGAATATCTTGACGTCCTTGGATGTAACGAATATGTCGGCTGGTACGATGGTTTGCCTGAAAAAGCTGATGGGTTGGTGTGGAAGACTAAGTATCAGAAACCAGTAGTCATGAGCGAGTTTGGCGGTGACGCGCTCTACGGACATCATGGCGACGCCTCGACGAGATGGACGGAGGAATACCAGGAGAATCTCTACCGGCACCAGCTCAGTATGTTGAAGCGGATTCCGTTCCTACGCGGCACTGCGCCGTGGATTCTGATGGACTTCCGTTCTCCACGCCGACCATTACCGAAGATTCAGGACTACTGGAATCGAAAGGGACTGATCTCGAATCGAGGGGAGAAGAAGAAAGCCTTCTACGTGATGCAAGAGTATTATAGGGAGCTCGGAAGGATTCAATAGCTTCTAAGATAGATCGATCCGCGTCGCATCGATGAATGCACTGCGTAAAAAGATCAGTCAGATCCTGGTTGTATCTTTTATCGCTCCTGTTATTGCCTCACTCCAAACTCCCGTTACTGCTCAAGTCCAGAAGGTCAAGAACGCCATCTCCTATGTAGCTCGACCGCTTCCCTTATCCGATGTACGCATAACCGGTGGTCCGCTCAAACGTGCTCAGGATCTGGATGCCGAATACCTACTTAAACTCGAACCCGATCGAATGCTGTCCTATTACCGCAAGCAGGCGGGGTTGCAGCTGAAGGCGCAGGGCTACGGCGGATGGGATGGTAGCGGTCGGAATCTAACTGGCCATATCGCTGGTCATTACCTTTCCGCCGTGTCGTTGATGTATGCAGCGACAGGCGATAAGAGATTTAAGGACCGCGCCGATTACATCGTGAAGGAGATGAAAGAGGTTCAGGACAAGAATGGCGACGGTTTTCTCAGCGCTTTGGAAGGTCTCAGAGAAAAATTCGCCGAGTTGGCGAGTGGCAACATCCGTTCGAGCTTCTTTGATCTGAATGGTCTGTGGTCGCCCTGGTATACCTTGCACAAAACGTTCGCGGGACTTCGGGATGCGTATCGATACACAGGGAACCGAACGGCGTTACAGACTGAGATCAAGTTCGCGGGATGGGCAGAAAGGATTCTTCTGAAACTTGACGACACACAGACGCAGAAAATGCTCAACACAGAGTTTGGTGGCATGAACGAAGTGCTGGCAGATCTTTATGCAGATACTGGCGACAAGCGCTGGCTTATTCTTTCTCATCACTTCGACCATCACGCAGTAGTAGATCCGCTAGCGCGTCGCGAAGATCAGTTGAGTGGGTTACATGGAAATACGCAGGTACCAAAGCTGCTTGGCGTCCTTATGCGCTACATCTATGCGGGCGATAAGTCGGATGGTGAGGCTGCGAAATTCTTTTGGGACGCCGTCGCGTTGCATCATAGTTACGCGACGGGCGGCCACGGTCGAGACGAATACTTTGGACCGCCAGATCAATTGAGCGAGCGCGTCGATGGTCGTACGAATGAAAGCTGCAATGTCTACAACATGCTCAAAATGACTCGACGGCTATTTGCGATCTCTCCGGACATTAAGTACGCGGAATTTGAAGAGCGTGCGTTATTCAATCATGTGCTCGCGTCGATGGATCCTGACGACGGCAGGACCTGTTACATGGTGCCCGCAGGACGGAGTGTGAGGCACGAGTATCAGGACATGTTTCGCGATTTCACGTGCTGCGTTGGCACTGGAATGGAGAATCACGGTCTGCATGGCGACGGAATCTATTATGAATCCGGCGATCGCCTTTGGGTGAATCTGTATGTGCCTTCAGCGGCTACGTGGCGGGGCGCAGGCGTCAACCTTGTTTTGGAAACGAGTTTTCCGGAGGGTGATTCGGCGACGTTGCGGCTGATGCTGGCAAAACCTAAAGAGTTTACGCTGGCTCTCCGTCGACCATCATGGGCAGGACAAGGATTCAACGTAAAAATAAATGGCGAGGTTGTATCTGAATTACCAAAGGCCGGCTCCTATGTTGAATTGAAAAGAAAATGGAAAAGTGGAGATGCAGTTGTGCTTACGTTGCCGAAAACGCTGCACAGAGAACCTATGCCCGATAATCCGAACCGAGTTGCGTTGATGTGGGGCCCGTTGGTTCTTGCGGGTGATCTTGGGCCGGAGCCGGAGCGCCGCAGCTGGATTACTACTCAAACCCCTGCCTTCATAACGGCTGAACGACCGATCGACGAATGGGTTGCTACGATAACCGACAACCCAGCAACGTTTTTCAGTAACGGCTTTGATCTCGACGGTGCTGAAAAACAGATCAACCTCGTGCCGTTCTATCGGTTGCATCGGCGCATCTATAGCATCTATTGGGATCTGTATACGGCCGAAGGTTGGGAAAAGAAACTTAATTACTTGGCGGCCGAACGAGCGAAGCAACGAAAACTGGAAGCCGCAACGGTTGCGTTCGTGCAGCCGGGTGATATTCAGAAGGAAAAGGCTTTTCAGCAACAGGGTGAAGATTCGACCACTGACCGCATAAGCGGACGAACGGCACGCCGCGGAAAGAAATGGTTTTCTTACAATGTTCCTGTAGATCCTTCACACCCTGATGCTTTAGTCGTGACTTATCACAGCGAAGAGCGCGGTAAAAGAACATTCGAGATTCTGATTGACGGTCGCCGAATCGGCGAACAAACCCTGGAGCGGCGTCCTCCTGGAAGCGCCGCTGGTGGCTTTTTCGATGTTGAATATCAAATTCCTCAGCACCTGTTGAACGACAAGGAAAAGGTGACTGTGCGATTCCAAGCGACCGGCGGTAATGAGATTGCCGCAGTTTATGGAATTCGAATCATCAGGACCGATACAGAACGATAAGCGCTCGCCAAAATCCGTATGAACAATCGAATATCGCGTCGCGAGTTAATGAAAGGCTTAGGAGCCGTGGGGGCGGGTAGCATTCTGAATTCGAGAAGCGAGGGTCATGTCCCTGAGGATTACACGAATGTGCTGCGAGCTTCGCGCGTGACACCAGCCCCGTACTCTGACGGCGAGATTTTCTCATTCACCTCAACGACCGACGTCTTCACTCCTTCGCGCGGCCGTGCATTCATGAAGTTCAGCTTCGATTTTCCCGAGCCCGTTGTCGCGTTCGGCCAACATCGTTTTGGTTTTCTGGTGTTTACTGCCGAGAACACTTATGCGCTCGATCGGGAAAAGATGCGTGTCGCGTTGAATGGGGACACGATGGAGCTCAGCTGCTCAGGGTTCGTCTGGGCTGGTGGACAGCAACGTGCTCGCGGCTCCCTGACAGCTACCTTTCGAAGAAGTATCGGCACTATCGATTGGGACGTGGTGGTCGAAATGGACCAGCCTATTAAGAGCGTGACTACAGTTATTCGGGATGTTCCGCGTGGACCGGTGAGCTTTAGTGGTGGGTCCCTAAACGATCCGAGGGACAACGAACTGCTCAGCGCTTATCCATTTGCGGGCGGCGATCTGCACGGGCCGGGCGCGGCGAATAGTATGAGCACTCCGCTGGCGATTATTAAAACTGCCGCCGATGACTACGTTCTAATCTCTCCGCTGGATAATAAAGTTCGGCCGAAGCGTTTTTATTTCCAACCGGGCGATAAGTCGTATCGCGTCGAGGCAATATACGAACACGACGGCTGGCGAAACGATCGCAAAGTGATTGTGCCGCGGTGGCGCTTGGCTTACACCAAGACGTTCGAAGGTGCCATTCAATCGCATCTTAGTTTTATTGAAAGCGCGTTCAATCTTCAGTCATGGGAAACGCGATCGGACGTGCCCGAGTGGACACGGCGAATCGCAATGGTGACAACGCTGCACGGCATGCATTACACGGGTTATGTCTTCAACGACTACGCGAAGATGTTGGACATCCTGCGCTGGATAGCCGCGCAAATTCCTGCCGACCGTGTGCTTGCCTTTCTCTCGTCCTGGGACGGTCGCTATTACTGGGATTACCCGAATTACAAAGTTCCTGAAAGGATGGGCGGCGAAGCTGGATTTCGGAATCTCATTCGAGAAGGACAAAAGCTCGGTTTCAAAATGATGCCCATGTTCGGTGCGAATGCTGCAAATCGAAAACAACCGATTTGGTCAAAGATCGCCGATGCCTCAACGAAAAAAATAGACGGCGAGATTTATAATCTGAACTGGGTCGACTGGAATAACGATCGCCATCAGGACGGCTGGCTGACTTACATGAATCTTGGTGTTGATTCATGGCGCAACTGGCTTGAATCTCGCATCTCAGACATTATTCACCGCTTCGGCCCTGACGCGTACTTTCTTGATATCGTGGGCGGCCACGTGAACGACATAAACGCTGACATGCATGAGGGCACACGCCAGCTTGTAATGAATCTTCGGGCGAAACATCCTGATGTGCTGTGTGTGGGCGAGATGCCTTATGACGCATTGCACGCATTTATCCCTCTTTATCATGCTGGTGGCGGTTCGCTTTGGCTGAAATATTCCCGCTTCTTTCAGCATCTCAGCAGTCCGGCGCCAGGTCGTGGCAGCACCGGCGTACACGAGGCCGGATTCGGCCGCTTCAATTCTGAAACACTCTCGCTTAGCGACAACGCAATCCCAACTCTGCAAGTGGTCGACGACACGTTTACGAAACACCGCGATGTGATGGCTCAGATCATTCAGCGAGCGAAGCAGCGCGCAGGATTGTAATCAAAAAGGAATGAGCTTGTTCTCGGTCTAAAGCAGAAACACCAAGCTTGCTTGCCGCACTGGTCCTGGTTGCTTCCTTTACGAGTTCGTCATTATCGGGTGCAAACCTATCCACCGTCATTGCAGACTGCTGCCGCACTCGGCAGGCCCCCCATCTACCCACCCAAATCCAATCTGAGCACGATTTGAGAAATTCTGAGAAATCTTGAGGACTTTAGACGCTCACAGAACTATCGTCGGCGACGATTTTCATGCTGTCGATAACAAGTTGAGTGTTTAGGCTCCTAAAACAGAATCTCGGCCAGTCCTTAATGACGCGGCCAAGAATCGGCAAAGATTTGCCGCAATGGCAAAACGCACTGAGATCAGAATTGAAACCCGCCGGCGTTTAGTTATTCG
This sequence comes from Pyrinomonadaceae bacterium, assembly GCA_036559885.1. Classification (GTDB taxonomy): domain Bacteria; phylum Acidobacteriota; class Blastocatellia; order Pyrinomonadales; family Pyrinomonadaceae; genus PSRF01. The sequence continues at coordinate 8,799 of DATBSH010000381.1, read as the reverse complement.
CCGCTCCAGTGTCTGTCAAAAACGTTGGTGTGAGAGATGTTCGGCCGAAGTGCAGATGATCACACCAACTGAAGCTGCGGCACTAATGAACGTGAGCTCACGATCGATTTACCAATGGATCGAAGAGGGGACGGTTCACTTCATCGAGGGAATCGGAGTGATGCTGGTCTGCGTTGAATCTCTGCCACTGGACACTTCCGAAGTAATCGACAGGATCTTGAGAAGATCTCGTCCCCAGTAAAGGAGAACGTTCATGTACAAATTCAGAAACGCGCTAATAGGACTGATCAGTGTGCTATCTCTGGTCGCAATCGCAACTGTCAGTGTGCCGCATATTGGGCGAGGCGCAATTAGCGCCGGCAGTAATGCACCGACAAATCAAACACAGAATGTAAATGTAGTGAACACACCAAGTGTCAACGTGGCAAACTTTCCCGCCACGACGAACGTCGCTATTGACCCATCCGCAAACACGGTCAAGATCGATACGGCAAATCCGCTGTTAGTGCGCGACGTTGAGAATTCGGCACGCCAACCATTTCACAACGTGGAATTCGCCGGTTTTGAGGACGGCGCAAACTTTACTGGTTTCGTGCCAATAACGACGGTACCAGCAGGTAAACGTCTGGTCATAGAGTATTGCTCCCTTATCGCAACTATGCCTGTAGGCCAAACTATCTTCAACGCAAGGATTGGGACCCAACTTCTGGATAGCAATAACGGCTCGACGCTCTATCACGTCCTAACAGTTAGTGCGCAAGGAAGTGATGGCTTGAGAGACTTTTTCTCCGTAAGTCAAGAGTTACGTCTCTATGCGGATCCTGGGACAACCGTTTTTTGCGCGGCTCAGCGCAGTAGCCCGATTGGGAGTAATCCCGGTTCGTTTGGTTGTGCAATCTCAGGCTACTTCGTGAGTCTGCCATAAGGAAGGAAATGAGATATGAAGAGTAACTTCTTGATGAACATCGCGATAGTTGTTCTTGCAGCCTCCAATTGCTACTCAATCGTGGCTCAGACGATCGACAAGCCTTCGGTCCAAGTCAGACTACAGGTTCACAAAGGCTATAAAGGCGATCCCGAGACTTGGAGTTGGACGCCGGTCATCAGGTTCCGTGTCAACGGTCCAATTAGTCCGGGCAGCGCATTTTCAGTTGAGTACAGTGCACCAGCGAAGTCGTGGAAGTTCGACTGTCAGACAGATGAGTACGGTGCCGGATGGCTCGGAGCCAGAGATTGCGGCATGAATCCGCCTGACGATCAGGCGGTAACGTATACCGGCCCAGTTGATTTCAAAATTAACTTCAGAAATGAACTGGAAAACAAGAGTGCGACGCTCCTTGCCGGAAAATTCAAGGTCGAAAAATTTCACGAGGGTGTTGTTAACCTGCCGAAGTTCAAAAACAACTTTATCTATTACGTTAATTACGATTGGAATCTGCCAATCGCCTACGTTTACGATGAGTGGATATACAACTGGGAATATGCGGGCAAGACGATGGTTCCGCAGTTAAGTCGCTCCCACCTGATGGCGGCTTTCTGGTTCAGAGGAACCAACAATTCAGTCGTTTACAGCAAGTATGCCGCTTACCTCTACTACAACGGCCAGATGGTTGCGGAAGCTGTGCCTGAGAGCGCAGTCTGCGACGTTCTGAACGCGCCTGAGTCAAATCAAGATTCTCCGAACGCTTACTGCCGCAGTGTGTTTAGCTTTCAAAAGGCTATGTTGTGGGATAGAGAGCCGACCGTGATGGAGCCTGGTTACTACTATGAAATGTATAAGCACCCTGGCGAATACGAGATTAAGATTCTGCAAAACGGGAAACTGGCGCGCACGGCAAAATTCAGCTTCGGTTCAGATTATAAGATCGCCGATAGTGGCATCGGGAAGCAAAACAACCTGGGAACACTTCGAGTTCTCGTGCCGGCGCAAATCATCGGCGACCAGGATGGCCAATGGGATCGGAATGCTTACAAGACGGAAGCTTTCTTTGGCAGTCCACTGACTGGGTTTGTGGTTCACTAATCCCGTGAGTTATTCAGTACCGTTTGCGGTAGCGAATGGCCAGCTGTTCCCTTTCAGCATTGAGGCTTGACGCTCTGGTTCAAACGGTTAGTCAGACTTGCTGCCAAAGTAAACCACATTTGGAGCGTCTGATCGCGCCGCTGCGATATCCAAATAGCCGTCGCCATCAAGATCACCGATCGCAAAGCCGTAAACCGTTCCTTTCTTATCGCCGAATGTCACAGGCGTAAACCTTTGACCAGAACCGTCGTTGAAATAGACAACCGACGGTGCTTCAACATTGCCTACAATTACGTCGATGAAGCCATCGCGATTCAAGTCAGCTACGCTCAAGGCATACGGCATTAGCCCTGTTGAACCAATTGCCACAGGCTCTGAAAAGCTCATGCTGAGCTGACCAAAACAAATGAATGCTCCACGACGTTCGTCGATAACAACAATGTCCAACCGTCCATCGCGGTTCAAATCTGCTGCTTGAGCCATTCGAATGGTGGCGTCCTTTGGACCAAATGGAATTTGTTTGCCAAAGCGGCCTTTACCCTCGTTGACATAAACGTAGCTCTGCCCACCATCGCGATGCGGCACGATCAAGTCGATTAAACCGTCGCCATTGACATCTGCCGGTGTAATGGTCGTAGCCGATTCATGGGAAAAGGCAAGACAGTCGGCGCCAAACTGGCCTTTGCCTTTGTTGAAGCAAACAAAGTTCGAGCCTCTACTGTCATCTGTGCGGTTCGCCACAATGATGTCCGGAAGGCCATCCTGATTCAGATCGGCTACCGTAGCGTTTCGCGTGGGCCATTCCGGATGTCCGAATGTCGTCAACAAATGAAAGTTGGCTTTACCATCATTCGCGTAAACCCGCTTCGGATCCGAAGCGTCGTTCCCAACGACAACATCGAGATCACCGTCGCGGTCGAGGTCTGCGAGCGTTACAGAGTACGAACGATCGGCGACATCTCCAAGATTATGCGCGATTGGAAACCGACCGTGACCATCGTTGAGAAGGACGCGATCAATTAAGGGCCAATGTCGTCCTTTCGCCAGCACAAGATCAGGAAAGCCGTCCCCATTTAAATCTCCGATGCTGACATTGGCTGACGTCTCAGCAGACTCTTCGAGCAGGAGCACGCGCGTAAAAGTTGGCGGCTTCTTTGGACCAATTGCAGGATTATTTTGTGTCTGATTCCCTGCATTTGAGTTTGGAGACGCCACGGCGATCCAAAGCACCAAGATTGAGGCGGCCGTCCAACTTAATCTGGCATTTCCGACGATCATTGTTGGTCCCAAGCTAGTGCGCCTGTTATTTGCCGAGCAGTTGTTCTAGCTTCTTACTGTAGGCATCAACGTTATCGCGCTGAACGACAATCGTGGGAATGAATATTGTCTTGTTGGCAGGAATCACTGAGCGATCGCCCTTCAAGATCTGCTCCGCCGTTTTGACGGCCTGGTATCCGTAATCAAACGGTTGCTGCGCGACAGTGCCGAAGATGGCTCCTTCCTTAATCGCCGCCAGAGTATCCCGGTCGTCGTCGAAGCATACAATTTTCACTGCTCCGAGCTTACCCTCAGGTCTTAATGCTTGTACGATTGATGGCCCATTGTAGGACCATAAACCAACCATGCCTGCTATGTCCGGATATTTTTTTAGGGCTTGATACGCGTTCTCCCTCGCGGTACCGGCATTGGCATCGTCGGTCATCAAATCAATGATTGTGACTTTGGAGCCTTCGAGCGATTGCTTCAATCCTTCAAACCGTTCGCGGGCATTCAGCACCTCACGTTTACCGACAAACACCATAATCTTCCCGCCTTGCGGCAGAGCCTTCTTTATGAGTTCTCCCGCCTGACGTCCGGCTGCTCGATTATCCGCTCCGAGATAAACCGCACGATCCGTGTCCGGGGCATCGCTATCCTGGGTTATCAGTAGCGCTCTCTTGGCCGCGTCGTTAATTACTTTTTTCTGTGCAGCCGGATCGATGGGACTGATAGCGATTGCATCGGCCTCGTCCCGATCGAGCGCCTGTCGAATGAGCCCATTCTGCTCTTCCGTCGTGCTGGTATTTGTCGTTTTAAAGGTGACCGTAATATCGGGTAGTTCGGCATCAGCCTTCTCGCATCCTTTGTGAGCAATCTTCCAGAAGTCAGAAGTAGTGTTGGTAATGAAAGCCACTGTCTTGACGGACTTGGGGGGGTTAGGTGGTGAGGCGCAACTAACTGACAGAATCAGAATGACTATGAAGAGACAAAGAAGTTCGGAGTGAATTGGTCTTCTCATGAACTGAATCTCCTGTGCAATGAAGTTCTGATCGGCATGGATCGGAGATCCCTGTTAGTGTGTGAAGTGAACTATACACCAATTCGCGTCTCATTCTCCCCAGGCTCTAGCCACTCTGTAAAGAATCGAATTTGATGCCACGGCCTCGTGCCGTGGTGCTCACGCTTGCAGCTAACATAAAGCGGAGATGACGAGGCTGAGATGCCACGCGCTTGCCGCGTGGAGACTCACGCTCACCATCCGAGATGTTGTCGTCTGGAAGCAACAAACGTGAAACTCCACGCGGCACGCACGTGGCATCTCGACAATAATTGTCTGGCTGTTTAGCTACCAACGTGAAGCACCACGGCGCAAGGCCGTGGCATCAATTTACAGGTGCGAAGGGCCGTCTTTTGATGTTTAATTCCTGTATGCGGCTCCTTGCTTTCCTTTTCCTCGTTGGTATTGCCGCTGTGCATACCTGCGCTCAATCAACACCCCCGATCGACCGCAACGTTGTTTTCAAAGTGACGATTGCAAACGACCAGCGGGAGTTCCGCATGGGCGAGACCATTCCTCTGCAACTTAGCTTCGGTAGCACGGTCAAAGATCATTACGAAGTCAACATGGCCCAGTACGATCGCAGTGGGCGCATGAACTATGAGCAGTTCAACGTGTCGCCTTCGAGTGGTGCAGTCGATCCCCTATCTAGCCAATGGGGAAGCATGGGCGGCATAACGAACTTCAAGTTTCTTAATACGGAGCCATGGACAATCAAGCTCAACCTCAATGAATGGGTGCGCTTTACTCAGCCTGGAGAATATCGGCTGATTGTAACCAGCAATAGGGTGGGGGTTCGGGATCCATCAAGGCCTTTGGGAAGCTCAGCAGTCACGGCGCGGTCAAACGAAATCATATTGAAGATCGTCAGGGCAGATACAGCCTGGCAAAAGCGAATCTTGAGGGACGCCGTAGCGAAGCTGGATGCGCCGGCGCCGCTGGAAGCAGCCCAGACAGAACAATACGAAATCACGCGCAGGCAGGCGATGGAAACACTTCGCTTTTTGGGAACTGCCGATGCAGCGCGGGAGATGGTCAAACGAATGCGAGGCGAGAACTCCGATGGACTTGATTATGTTTGTATGCTCGGACTCATCTCCTCACCAGAGCGTTCAGCCGTTCGTACTGCTCTCGAAGCGGCGCTTGCGGATCCGGATCATCCGATCGACGGTACATTCCTCTCTACGTTGACAAAGGTCAGCTCAGATACCAACGCCACTGACCCGAATTGGCGGGAGGTCCAGCAAAAGGTCGTCGAAGCACTGCTTGCAGCATTGCCTGCTAAGCGCGGGAAAGCATTGTCGATCAGTCTCAGCACCGTTGTGAACCAAGCCTGGGACCTAAATGCAGTGCCACCGCAGACAACAGAAAAGCTGGTCAGTCAGTTGGTATCCCTGTTCGACAAACTTCCATTGAATGAACAGAACACTTTGCTGAGTTTCCGTTGGCAAAAGATCAAGAGTGCCGCATTGCTTCCGATCCTGAAGCGCTACGCTCAGTCGTACCGTGATTTTCCGGAAATGCGAGCTGAGCCAGCCTACGACTTGCTGCAACTCAGTGGCAATGCATTACGACACTGGTATGAATTGGATCCTGAGGGAGCACGCAGCGCCGTCATCACCGAAATCAGCCGGCCGCGTCCTCGATTTGATGCGCGCGTCCTCGGCTTGCTCCCGGATAAAACGCTTCACGAAGTTGACTTTGTACTGGCTGAGAACTTCGTCGCCAGCCATGACTTCGATGGTAAAGCGAATCTCGCATCACTGATCGCACGCTACGCAACCGACGCAATTCTTCCACAGATTATCGAAAAGCTGGATCCGAAGATCGGGAAATGGGCTTGCAACATTCAAAACCCACTCCTCGCGTATGTTTTGCGGGTCAGCCCTGTATCGGCACGACCGCGCATTGAAAAAGCCATCGCTGCTCGTGGCGACGATTTCACCGCTTGCAATCATGAGTTGTTCCAGATCGTCTCTGAGATTCACAATGATCCGATCCTCGAAGAAATTGGTATCAAGAGCCTGGACGATCCGGATCCAGAGGTCGCGATGACCGCCGCAACCATGCTCGGAAGGTTTGGATCACCTGCAGCCGAATCTGCGCTCCTCGAGCGCTACACGAGTTGGAGCGAGCAGTGGGCCGGACGTGAAACGGAGCTGGACGGAACCCTTTTTAGAGACCTCAACGATAAAGTTTATCAGCTCGGATTGGGCAACAATTTGTTGCAAACTCTGGCGACTGGCACCGCTTGGTTGTCGGACCGGGCCAAACTACAACGCCTTTCACAACAGACCAAGGTTCGACGCCTCCGACAACAACTCGACAATTATTTAAAGCTCTGGGACGATGAGCCACTCACGATTATCCTTGACCCGTCGCCATTTGGGTTTCATGCCCGAGTCGCCCAATACGAGTTTCAGTCTTTGGAGGCTCTCAAAGAGAAGCTCACCCAGTTTCCGTCAGGGACAACGTTCGCTCTTTCTGTTTCAAGAAGTGAATCGTCAGATAACCAAACAGCAGTTGAACTCCGGACCTTCCTCAGTAGCCACGGCATGTCGGTCGCCGAGCGAGCTCAGTAACACTTAGCTTGGCATGACTCGCTGGACCACTCAAAACAATGTCGCAAACGGTCGTTACCAAATGCTCGAGTGAATCCCATACACTGCCCAAGCTGAGAAAAATTTCAGGTTAGGAAGGTGTATAGACAGAAGGGTGGCTTGCCCCCGCTCAAGCTGCTTTATCCGGATCCGAGAAAACACTCAACTACAGAACGGGAGCGAAGCGACCGATTTCAACTACGGAATCGCCATGTTAGTTCAATCGGTCGCTTCGCTCCCGTTCTGTAGTTGGATCGGCGCGGGCACAAACTTCAGTCTGCAAGCCACCCTTCCTAACCTGAAATTTTTCTCAGCTTGGGCAGTGTGAATGTTTTCAGTCCTTTCTACAAAACAGCGTTTGTTGTAGAACGGGAAATCCCACACACCGCAGTGTGTGGAATTTTGTTATGACACGCTTTCAGCGCCGTTATTGACCTCAGAAACCCCGACGACTATGCTCACCGGCAACCAGGTCCATTTTTTGTCTCCGAGGTAGGCACATCATGACTTCCCAAAGTATTTCTCGTCGCAATTTTTCGAAAATCATGGGGGTCGGCGCGGCTTACGCTGCACTGAACCCATTGCCGATTGTCGATTCCCGATTGCCGATTGCGAGGTCGCTTTTCGCAGGAAATTCTGCGGCAATCAAGACCGTCGGCCTGAGCTCATATGAGAATTCTGTCGTGCGTCTCAGCGCGAATGAAAACCCTTATGGCCCCTCGCCGGCGGCGTTGAAAGCAATGACGGAGGGTTTCAGTCTCGCCTGGCGGTATCCGGACGAGTATGCAGACATGTTGGCTGACGAGTTGGCCAAGATAAACAACGTCACGGTAGATCAGATTCTCCTCGGCGACGGCTCAGGAGAGATCTTGAAACTTGCTGCCGCTGCTTTTACCAGCAGAGAAAAGAAGATCGTTATCGCCAACCCGACTTTCGAAGCGATAGCTCGCCATGCGGCGGTGGCGAATGCCGAGGTTGTGAAAATCGACCTGACGTCGAATTACAGTCACGACTTGCCAAAGATGCTCGCAGCTGCGAATGGCACGAACAACACCGCCGGCATTACCGCGGGTCTCGTTTATATCTGCAACCCAAACAATCCCACTGCCAGCATCACGCCAAAGAGCGAGATATCAAACTTTCTGACGAAGCTTTCACCTGCGACGATGGTTTTAGTTGATGAGGCGTATCATCACTATGTCGAAACGAACGAATACGAAAGTCTGATCCCGCTCGTGAAGGACCATCCAAATTTGATTGTGGCCCGCACGTTTTCGAAAATCTACGGTATGGCTGGCCTGCGCTGTGGCTACTGCGTCACTCAATCTTCAAATATCGGCAGAATGAGAGCGCATCAAACATGGGACAGTGTGAACATCATGGCACTCGTTGCAGCGCTCGCAAGTCTGAAGGACACAGACCACGTCTTGCGCGGACGTAAATTAAACAGCGAAGTAAAAAAGAGCGTCTGCGCTGATCTCGATACACTGGGTTACCGCTACATCCCATCGCACGCGAACTTCATGATGATCGATCTGCGACGAGAGGTGAGGCCAGTCATCTCGGCATTGCGCAGTCGGGGAGTCGAAGTTGGGCGCCTTTTCCCTGCCCTGCCAAATTTCATGCGCGTCACCATCGGCACCAGCGCGCAGATGAAAGCGTTCTCAACAGCTTTCAAAGAAGTTATGGCTTAAACGCCAGGGGCAGCACAGCAGAGCCGGACCAAATTTCCCGCAAAGGCGCAAAGGCGCAAAGACAAAGCCTCAACGCAAGGAGCATGAAAGTGTGCCTTCTCTTTGCGCCTTTGCGCCTTTGCGCCTTTGCGGGAAACTTTCTCACAAAAACATGATCTTACGACG
>DATBSH010000380.1:0-12580 GCA_036559885.1 Pyrinomonadaceae bacterium | reverse complement strand
AACCAACCGGAACGGCGTCAAACTGTCTACTTACAAACTGATCAAGCTGGTCGGCGAGAAAAGATTGATCCAGCTCTTGAGGTTTCTCTCTATTCCAGGTTTCAAATGTATCGATGAGGTGCTCCCTTGCATTCTGTCCCTCTTCCAAAGGACGCAGGCGAGATGTCTGGACCACTGGCGCCACGAGACCCAGATAAAACACACCCAATATAAGAGCTAAGGCGGGTGTCCACATGCGCAGACGCTTATTCTTTATGAAGAGCCAGAAGATAGGCAGAAACGAGAACATTATGTAAGCCTTGGAGCCGGATGCCAGATTTCCAAAGAATAGCCCCGCAGTACCTACCATGAGTATCGCCACGTAGGCAGAACGCGATAGACCAAGACTCTTGCGACTGACAACGGCAAAGCCGCAAACAGATCCCACTACAGCGACTGACAGAATCTTTGCAGTGGCCCCGAGGAAACTAAATGAGGCTGGACTCAGTTGAAACAAGAGTCCGCCGACCCATACTGCCGCCAACCATGCGAGAAGGTTGCGACTTAGCACTGTTTCTACCTCCCTCCGAACCAGGGGCCGAAATAGCTGCATTCCCAGATGCAATGCAAAGGAGCCTAAGAGATATATGACGTAACCGCTGGCGAGATCCTGGAGACTCACAGTAGTAGCGTCGCTGGCGAACCTTATCGAATCTCCTGGCGCAACTGTCAGACCAATATAAAGAGGAGAAACGCCCATACCTATGCAATACCAGAGGAAGTAGAAGGACAAAGGACTTAACCAGAGCGTCGCCTTCCGCGCCTCCCGGATGCCCAAGTACGCATAAGTACCGAGGCAGAGTAATCCACCCACGATTAGGGTCGTGCGTGGCTCGCCGATGAATAAAATGGTGCTAACGATTAAGGTTACTATTAAGTGAATCCTTAATTCGGCCCAAGACCCGTGCAGCCAACTCGTGCGAAAGCGATGTTTAATGCGAAGCCGGCTCATTTAAATCTCCGCTTGAGAGTTGAGTCTACGCAATGCCGAGGGAGTTCCGGCGTTGACTGGAGGTTTCAACGAAGTTGGTTTACTCCTGCCGCTGACGCGCCTATAAATGCGAGTTGGTATGTGCAAACCAAGCAAGGGTATACCGAAGACAAAATTCCCGTACCTTTTCAACAACGCGCGCAATTTTCTCGCGTACTCGTGTTGACCCCTCATTGTCTGCAGCACAATATTTGTCAGATACCTTGCCGTCAGGTTGGCCGTCAGCAATTGATAGCGAAGCCACTCGCGATTGGGAAAGCTTCGCGGTCGAAATATCTTGTCGGGGATCTCAAACGAATCAATTACATCTAATAGCTTTCCGGGATTAACGGCGGAACTGGATGTGGACTGAACGCGTCCGTAGAAAAGCGGCAAGTCAGTGTGTAGGTAGTCACCAATTCTACAAAGTCGAGCCGCCACGTCCATATCTGACGCGTAAACGAGCTTGCCGTCGTAACCACCGATAGCCTTGTAAGCCGATGTTCTAATAAAGAAGCTGGAGTGTCCGCCAAACCCGTCGCCTCGTGCCATCCGATTCAACATCCGTTCACCGGGAACGATTGAAACGGGCTCACCAAATAAGAACTGAACTTGAATTGGATGCCCTTCCTCATCGCTCAACACTTCAGCTGCAGTCGCGAGTGAAACGCCTGGGTTTTGTTCCATTAACCCGACGAAAGCCTCCAGACAATCTGAGGCTAGCCAGTCGTCAGAACAGAGCATCTTGATGTACCTGCCCTTGCCCAATTCGGCGGCTTTCTTTATGTTGCCGTTCATGCCCAAACGTTCTGCGTTCCCGAAGTATCGGATGCGCGGATCACTCTTCGCATACTCTTGAACAATGTCACTCGTGTTGTCAGTTGAGCAATCGTCACAAATTATTAGTTCCCAATCGCTCAGGGTCTGCGCCAAGACACTCTCGATACAATCAGGCAGGAATCGGCCATAATTATAGGTAGGGACACAAACGGAGATGAGAGGCATCGTCATAAAGTTAAGCCCTAAGCTTCACGGCGGCGAAGATCGACCAGGCATACAGTTCAGTTCCTCGGTTAGACTTTGGAAAAAGCTCACGGATGGCGCGGTCTACGCCCTCCTCGGAACTATCATGGAAGGCAACCCAACCTCCCGGACGCACGAAAGGCATCCAGGCTTTCATGTCAGTGCTACAACCTTCGTATGAGTGGTCACCATCAATGAAAAGAACATCAATCGTTCTTGACCACTTTTCGGCAACTGTTGCAGATGTTCCGCGGTGCGTTTCAATCCGGTCTCTGTAGTTGGCTGTGTTCCGAAGAAACTCAGGCATGACGTCAGCTTGCGAATCGTAAGGCATAGCGTCGCACTGCCAGGTGTCAACACACGCCAGCTGAGCAGTCGGTCGGAGGCCTGATGCGAGAAACGAGGCCGATTTTCCCTTAAAAGAACCTACTTCCAGCGCCAAACCATCCGGCGGCACTTTGTTACCTAACCAATGCAGGAATCGTCCTTCAAGAGGATGGAGGTAACCGGGAAGCGAAGCTATATCTCGCGGCGGATTTGCAAAGAAACGTAAGTAGTTCTCCCACGCCTTTGCACGAACATATCGACGGTTGAGTCGTAACATAGACAGTTTGTGAACCTCAGCTATACGAAATCAGAGACAACACTATTCGCTAGTTTTGAGGAAGAAGTTATAGTTATTCCTAAAAATGCGGATCATTTGCAGTGCTTTGCAAATGCATTCAGACCGAACGCTTCAAGTATCCAGAGAAGTAATAGGAGGCTCACAAATGCCGGTTCCACACCAATGACCAAAGGAGGTCAAATCGAGCTTGGGCCAACGCAGGTCTCTCCACGTTGAGAGCATGTTCCACAAACGTATGTCATCGAACACAAAGAGCGGCTTTGATTCGTATCTTAGTTTTTCAAAGCGAGCGATTAACCTGCGCTCAAGCACTCCATCCTTGGCTGCGTCAATAAAGACAAGATTTGCTTTGCTTAGCAATTCCGCGTGACGCTCGAAGATCTCATCCTCGCCAAGGTCGCCTACGACTTGTCTAAGTCGCCCATCACGGAAATCCTCCTCAGTCAGACAAGTCCGGGGATATTGGGCCCAGGGAACAAGATCAAAAGTGACTATGCGTCCATTTCGCGAGAGATATTTCAACATGCACAAGGCTGACAGTCCCTCCGCAGTTCCTATCTCAATGACCAACTGAGGATTAAGGATCTGGATCAGTGCTGCAAGAAGTCGATAATGTTCACCCGGCCATAGGTTAACCAGATCATCAGGGTATGAGAACCTTCCGCCTAGGCGGATCTGCAGGTCATCCAGCTTCGTCCTTCCGGCGCAAACAATGGCTTCGGTTGACAGCTCAATTAGGCGCTGGCTTGCATGGGAAACCGCGTCGTCCTCGGAATAGATCATAGAGTATTCCATATGACGAGCATCCACTGGACTAGGCGCCAGCCTTCTATGCACCGCGCTCGAAACACGATTCAACATTTGGTTGAGGCGAAAGATCTGGAACCTGGTTGACTAAGACTTGCTCAACGGTAGCAGTCTCCTGGCAATCCGCGAGCTGCGATCGCTGATATACCGGTTGCCAAATTCCAACTCCAGCCTGATTCTGCGAAGTATTTGATCGGTGGTACCGTAAGCGGCTGTCATGTATCTACGATGGATTTTGGCTGCCATTCTGATCCAATGTTCGCTGTTGGCTGTCTCTACGTGCTTGTCTTCGCGTTCGCAGACCTTTATCAAGGGCTCTCGCACGTACGCAACGTCACCCCTCGTTGACAATCGCATCCACATTTCTACATCCGCGATGAAGCCGCAGGAGAGATCATAGAGTCCATACTGTTCATGCGCTTCACGACGCAGAACTGTTAACGCACAGACGGGACAATTCAGACTGCTGAGCATGAACTTGAGCCACTCGCCACCGGGCGTCAGCTCGTTCCACTCACCAATGTGGGTTTGAATAACGCTGCCGTCCTGGCGAATAGTCTCAATCGCGCAGTGAACAAAGAGCGCCGTAGGATTGCGGCGAAGGGTCGTTACCATCGTTTCAATGAACGTTGGCCTATAAAGATCGTGGTCGTGACAGACTGCTATGAAATTACCGCGCGACTCTTTGATTCCTTCGTTGAGATTGCCGGGCATCCTTAGGTTTCTTGCGTTACGATGATAGGCGACGCGGCGATCCCCATTTGCAGCTGCGGTAACGGCCTCCCTGGTACCATCCGAGCCATCTCCATCATCGCGCACCAACAACTCGAAATCCTTCCAGGTGCCTTCCAGCAATGTCTTGATTGTCCCGCCAATGGCTTGCGCCCGGCGGTAAGTAGGCATGACGATCGTCACTTCGGGCCCCTGGCCGGACCGAGGCAATAAAACCGGTATCTCCGCTTTAAGCACGGCGTTCCTGGCTGATGTAGTCAATTGACTGTTGGATGATGTCTTGAAGATCGTGGCGGGGATGCCACTTTAATTCGGTAATCGCGCGGTCGGCATCTGGATACTTGTCATTGGCCTCCTCGAACAAGGGACCCCACAAGGTTTTCGGATCTACGAATGAGATCTGGCTGGTTCCGCCGACGAGATTGAGGACACGCTCGGCCAGCTCGAGGATAGTAATCTTGTTTGCCGGGTTACCGATGTTGTACGCCTCGCCCGAACGTCCGTAGCGCATGGTGCGAATGATTCCATCGGCTATGTCCTGCACGTGAGTGAACGCCCGAACCATGTTGCCGTCGCCATAGACCGTTAGCGGCTCCGCAGCGAGCGCCTGCTTTATGAAACGTGGCAATACAAAGCCGCCCTCAGTTGCCTGCCTTGGTCCAGCAACGTTGAAAGGCCTGACGATTACCGCGTTTAGATCAGACGTTCGGGTCAAATTTGTCAACGTCACCTCACACCCAAGCTTCGCAACGGCATATTCCAGCCGGACGGTAACTTTTGGCGGAATAATCATTGAGTCGCGCTCAGAGCAGTATCCGTCCCGGCCGCCGCCGTACACCTCACTCGTGGATACGTCACAGATCCGCGCATTTACTTTGCTCGCATAACCGACAACCGAATACATGTCGTCTACGATATTCTGAAGTATTCGCCCTGCATGTTTGAGCACTCCAACCGGGCCGACGACAGACGCCAAGTGAAAAACCTCGTCACATGGTGGCAGGTCTGGACGCGAGAAATACTCCTTCACTGTGCAGACGTCATATGTAAGACGGTCGGGATAACGCACCTGTCCCAGATATTCCTTGGGGTCGATCGGACTGGTTGCAAGGTTATCAACTATGTGCACCCGTGTGTCCGGTTCTTTCAGCAGAAGCTCAACCAGATGGCTCCCGATAAAACCGAAGCCTCCTGTGACAAGAACCCTCTTGGAATTATTGGGCATGATCTTTGATTCGGGGAAAACTCATACCGGCGCCGCGGTCCGGATTGACAAAATGCTTAGAGAGCGATGGCAGATCGGAGACCTTTACTGCCCAGGCCAGAGTATCAATCTGTTTGGGTTCTTTATAATAGGGTAGCACCAGATGTTCGCTGGCCACCCGCGTTGGACCAGGCCAAACGTCACCTGCATCGTGAAGAGCGACGATTCCCCCGGGCCTAACGAAAGGTGACCAAAGAATGAAGTCTCGTAAGACGGACTCGTACTCGTGATTTGCGTCAATGAAAAGAACATCGATTGGACGCTCCCAAGTCTGGATTGAATCGAAGGAGTATCCCTTTATGGCCCTTACAATGTCCCCAACCCCACATCGCCCCATATTCGTTCGAAATTGATCGATAGGCTGTTGATTCGTTTGATTCGACAGAGGATCATAATATCGTTCCTGGTAATCTGGGTTCTCGTCTTCACCGAAGGGATCTATGCAAAATAGGGACGGATTGCTTTTATTCAATAGCCCGGCAGCCAAGACCGAACTGCTCTTACCCTTCCATGAACCGATCTCTACAACAACCGGATTGGCGCTGGGTGAGTGATATCTGGCCAATTTATAAAGCGCGTCGGCCTCCGGGTCGCTGAGCCATCCCTCTATACCCCTCGAGAGATAAATTGCTCTTCCACTTTCGGAGTAAGTGATACGGAGTTTGCTCCGCAGGGCAATTTGTCCGAACCAAGTATTAACAAAACGACTGCGAAGCGAGTTTATCAATATCGGTTTACCTGTAGGAATCTACGAATTTGATTCAAGCTTTAGGAAATTGCGAACATAGATAACAGCATGGTGAATATCTCTAAGCCTTCGATACATATCTGAGAGACCCACACGAAATGTATTTCGGCTGGCCCAGTGCCCCATCATGCTTAACGAAATCCACCACCAACTTCCATTCAGAGCCCGTCTTTGCTTGTGCTTGATGTAAGCGAGCGCCCTCATTTGAGAGCGCCAGGACTCGATGGGATCGCCGCTGCGGACGCCACAGCCACCGGGAGTTTTTCCGAGATGAATGACCTTGATGGAGGGATCAACAAAAATTCGATACGCTTTCGCTCTTACCCGAGCGAAGAACTCGTAATCCTCTCCGGACGCGCTTGGATGAAGCCTTCCAAGGTTGAGATCAAACTTACCTACATCATCTACGACTGGGCGACGAATTGCCATGCAGGCACCAATAACCGTGTCGGCTTCCCACAGACGGCCATTCGGAGTTGTAATTAATTCTCCGTATCTGCGACTGTAATCGTCAGCGGCTGCTTGTTCACCTCGATCGTCACAAACCAGAGGGGCAATAACATCGACATCTGGGTTTTCAAAGTGCTCGACGAGTCTTCCAACCACCTGCGGACTTAGTCGAATATCGTCGTCGACGAAGAGAATCAATCCAGCTCTTGCCGCCTCGATCCCCCGGTTTCTGGCATTTGGTAAGTTTGGAACATCGACTCTAATCAACCTTAAGGTTTCACTGTGACTTAATAAAAAGTTGTCGGTTTCCGAATCGTGGCTGATACTTTGATCGACAACGATCAATTCATACCTTTCGAATGATTGGTCAAGAATGTCGGAGATGGTCTGCCTTAGCGTCTCCTCACGTTGATAAGTGCATATGATGATTGACAGCGCAGGAGTTGGCATTGAACAACTCTCAAGTCCGGTTTCCATCATTCCCTTGTGTGAACGCGCAGCAGACCAAGTCCAAATAACTGAAACATCAGTCTCTCTTCGGGCCTTAACCCAACGATCCACAAGAGTGTGAGGAACACTACCGCCGTGATCATCGAGGACAACACCAACATGATCCAGCCGTCAATTGAAATACCTATCTTCAGAACTTGAGCGGTGGTCAAGCCAACCAGTATTGCCGGTGTGATAGGCATGAGGGATGTCCAGAATACGTCCCTCAAGTGAAGACCCACTAATGAAAGCCCCTTGGTGGGCAGGAACCATCCAGTGCAGAGCAAATGTGACACAAGCGTACCCAAAGCAACGCCAAGAAGGCCCATACGTCTGACCAGGAAAAGCGACAAGAACAGATTAAGTAGCCCCTCGGCAATAACGACGCCGGCATAAACCCTGTGTTTAAGCGTGCCTACCAACACCATCTCAAATGGCATCGCAAAACTTCGAACCAAGAAGACTAACAACAGCACGCCGAGAACGGATCGGGGGGCCACATTCTGTGGGCCCACCCACAAACGGAGAAACCCAACACCGAACGAAAAGAAGCCAATCCCCAGCAGCGAAACAAGCGCAAACTCAAGCTTCACGACCTGCTTCAAAAGAATTTTCAGCTTCTCGTGCTCGTTGAGTGAGTCTAGCGCGCTGACGCGAGGCATCGTCGCATTGATTGTAGCCGCAAGAAGCCCCGTACCCATGGTTGACAATTGCATCGCGACGGCAAACGGGGCAACAGCCGATAACCCCATGTTTGTTGAGATGACCAGGTTATCGGTGCCCCAAATCAGAGAACCAGCCATAGAAATTGCAAAGAAATAGAAACTCGGGACTATAAGCTTGCGGGCTGTTCCAATGTCAAACTGGTTGAACGACAAAGGTACATTGGGGTAAAAACGAGCTATCGCAACTACCAAAACGACACCGAGGGTCAGCTGGCAGCCGACGGTTGTCACCGCCAAACCGAGAACGCCTCCGCCAAGAGCGATAACTGTCACTGCTGCTCCAAACAGCAACAATTTATTAAGCGCAATGTATGCTTGTTCCAGATCTACGCGCTGAAATGCTCGAACTGCCAGGCGGAAAACATCTAGAGGCTGAGAAAGCAGAAAACCTAGAGCCAGCACCATGAGCACCGGCAGAACCCACCTGCCCGTTGCGTTGGAGGCTCCAAACAACTCAGGCCTAATTGCGCCCATTGCGACCAGTAGAATTAGTAAACAGCACGCAAGGGCGGCGACTCCAAACCAAAGAACAGCGCTCGTAGTAAGTAGTCTGCCCACCTGCCGTCGATCATCTTGAGCGTAAGCCTGAGACATGCGCACCAGAGAGGTGGTAGAGAAGCCGACCGTTGAAAGAGACAAGTAAGCTGTTATGCTGCTCATTGTTATCCAAAGACCGTAATTCTCTTGTCCAAGGAATTTCAAATACAGCGGCGTCGATACAAAACCAACCATCAGGGACAAAACAATCTGTGTATAAGAAGCGAATATGCCCATCAACAGTCGCCTTGGCTGAAGTTGCCGAGGCGAGGTGTTAGCCTCAGATCCCAACAGCGCGGCAGTGTCATCGATAATCATTTCTTGAAAGGAAGCACGGACCAGATGATTAACTTTTGACAAAAAAGTGCATGGTTCGATTCTTAACGGCCCTCTTGGTCACAGCCAGCAAGAACCACAGGGCGTCACGAAAACAAGCGTTCCTCGGATCGGCCACTCCCAGGTAGATTTCGGGGTGCACGACAGACAACTGATGCTTCTTTGTGCTTCCCATCTCGGCTTTAAGGGATGGGTAGTTCGCCAAGTCTGCGGTTTTGACAAAGAGCAGGGTGTTTTGAGCGTAGCAGGGCTGTACCCGAGGGTTTCCCCAAACCTTTCTTCGAATACAGTCGATTAACGAAAAGCCCTTCTCCTCGAAAATTTTGCTCCAGTATTGCGGCCACTGCTCATTGAGATGCTTGGTGCCTCCCTGAAACGGAATTGCGGCCGAAAAAAGGACGAGAGATCCTAAGCGGGTAAGTGACTCTACCAAGGTTTCGGCGGCATCGCTCGGGAGGTGTTCGGCCACCTCTAGCGACACCACCAAGTCGAATTGCCGGTCGAGCTTGAGAGGTTGCGATAAATCCCTCTTAAGAAACTTATCGACTGGTATCAGTAGTCGGGCGGAGTCTACGTGAGATCCATCTATACCCCAGGCGTCCGCAATTCCAGATTCATTGAACGCACGCGGCCACGTTCCCAGCCCACACCCAACATCTACCACGCTGCGGACCGGGCCAACGATCTCGAGAACCAACGGCACCATCTGCCTTGCTGATTGCAGAGATGCCTCTTGTTGATTGTCGTAGAAGGCAGCCGAGTAGGGTTGGGCCTTAGATCGCGAGTATTTCGTCCGTTTCGTCAACATTCGTCCCCAGAACCGGTCTTAGAGAATATCCATGGGACCGCAGCAACTGGCAGCAGTCCCGATGTAATGACTTACTATGGGTCGACAAAAATATGCTCGGACGACAAGTCGCCAAGGTCGAAGCTGCCCCTTGCAAGACGGCTAGTTCGTGGCCCTCCACATCGATCTTCAGACAATGAGGTTTCTGACACTCATTTCTATCGGTAAACTCGTCGATGCGTACGGTCCGGACCTTTAACCTACCTGTTGTTGCAACTTGTCCCATTGCGCTTCCTGCGGTGTCATCAAAGAAGACTTCGCCGCTTTGATCGGAAACAGCGACCTCGATAACCTCTACATTAGTGACTTTGTTTAAACGAAGATGTTCTTTAAGAAACCGAACGTTACGGGGTAAAGGCTCAAACGCATAGACACGTCCTTCCGGGCAAACTAGCGAGGATGCCAGAAGAGTGTAAAAGCCTGCGTTCGCCCCGATATCCAAAACAACGCTCCCGGGTTGAACTACAGACTCGAACAGCTTCTGCTTTTCACTTTCGTAGCTTCCAAGCCAGCAGCCGTGAGTGTGAGCTCCGGCAATCCAACGTTTCCCCCTCAGCCTGCCCTGCAAAATCGGCATGGCCGTGTTGCCTGGAATCAGCTTTAAAGGCTGACGAAGTATGCGCCCGATAAGAGTGCCGGCGGGAATGTCAGAAAGATTCACGCGACTTGACTCTTGGCCATTGGATTGGCTGCCGGTTGAAGCGCCGCCAATGCTTGCACAATACCACTTACACAGTACTCATAATTCCACTGCCCGATTATTGTGCGCGACTCCTTTGCCATAAACTTTCGTTTCTCAGGCGCTTCTAATAGTTGATTCAAAGCGCTCGAGAGTTGATCGATATCGCCAGCGTCGTAGGTGAAGCCGTTTACGCCATGGTGCACCAGATCCGGGACCGCTCCGATCTCCCGTGAAGCAACGACCGGCAATCCCGCACACATCACCTCATTAAGAACCAATCCCCAGGGTTCGTTTTCGGAAGGAAAAACAAAAACGTCAGCCATGGAATAAAATTTGGGCAGTTCCGACTGATTTCTAAAACCAAGAAAATGTACATCCGACAACTGATGTTCCCTGACATAGTTCTTTAGTTCGAGCTCCCGCTCTCCTGAGCCCACAAAGAGAAGAGCAGCGTTAACACCCTCCGCTTGAAGGCGATGAAAGGCGAGGAGCAAATCCATCGGCCTTTTTCGGCTTAGTAACTTTGAGGCGAAAAGAACTATTAGTTTGTCTTGAGGTATTCCTAGTTCGTCACGTAAGTCCGGCCTGGCATATTGCCGGGCAGCCGAAGTGAAGTATTCATTATCAACTGTGTAGGGAACGGTGAACATTCGCTTCTGATCCACTCCGTGGAAAAGGTAGAACTCTTTGTTCAAGGAGCCAATCGGCAGACAGAGGTCGCAAATCTGGTTATACATGAAACTCATGATGGGCTTTCTTATCGATCTTCTGAAGGCCGAACGCTGAAGCCCCAGGTGGGTTTCACAACGCATCATGACTGCGGTGCCGAATATCTTTGCCGCGAGCATGGCGAGCAGATAGGTTGCATGATTGTGACCGTTAACGATTAGCGCGTCGTACCTGTGCTTGCGCAACTCTGAAACAATGCCGGGATTTATGAGACTCCAGAAACCGCCTACTTGATCAGGCCCCCGCCAATTCTTGAGAAACTTGTGTTCATAGCCATCAAGGAGAGATCGGTCCCATTTGATTCGCTCTCCGAACCCAATGTCAGAATATTCTTCAGCACCCTGACGGCTACAAAAATAAACGGTTAGGTCGATATCAGGTTCTTGTGCGAGTCGCCTGTATAAGGGTGCAAAGTATTGGATCGGATGAGTATTTAGAATTGCCAGCCTTGGCATATTAGAGCCAGGCACGTTGGACGCTGGAAGGTGCGCCGGACGAACGGAAAGCTATGACACTCAACTTGCTCCCTGCGGCGACTTGCGGGCGAGGGGCCCGCGCTCCCAGTGAAGAGCTTGAGTGATTAAGCCAAAGTCGCTGCTAAAGGGTGGCCAAATGATGACCCTAGACGAACCACTTTTAACTGAACCTACCAGGAGCAGCTATTTCGCTCGTGGCCCATTATCACTAGCCTCGAGGCCAATCAACACTACCTAAGGTCCAAGGTACTCGACGCGGTGGCGGTGGCAGTCTCAGTGTCCTCGTCTGCGTCGCTCTTGTAGTAGTGCGAGCCGTAATAGCGTTGGTAGTAGTAATAGTCATGCGACTGCAGGTTGACGTTGTTGAGGACGACGCCGAAAATCTTCGCGCCGACATCCTGGAGTAGTTGTCGCGAGCGCTTCACCACGTGTCGCGAGCTCTTGCCGCCATGGACCACCAGCAATACACCGTCGACCATCGTTGAAATCAGCACGCCGTCGGTAAACGAGCTGACCGGAGGCGAATCCACCACGACGTGATCGAATTGTGATTGGAGCGTGGCCAGCAGCCGGTGCATTTGCTCCGAACCCAGCAACTCCGCGGGGTTTGGCGGTATTGGGCCTGCCGTCAATACGTGCAAGCCTGTGGCCTCCCTTGTGACCATTGCCAGCACCTCAGCTTCCGTCATTTCGCTCGATAAAATAGAGCTCAAGCCGGCGCGATCCGTTAAGCCGAAAATTGAACGCAGGCGCGGGCGCCGCATATCGGCATCAATGATGACTACGCTTGCGCCCGTTTGCGCCAAACTAAAGGCCGTGTTAACTGCAGTGGTGGTCTTCCCTTCTCCGGGCAAGCTTGACGTAACCAGCAACGATCTGGGGGCGCGACCGGCAGTTGATAGCAGCACTGAAGTGCGCAGATGGCGGTATGATTCAGCCAGAGGCGAGCGGCTGTCGACGTTCATCAGCAGCTCCGGATTGTCCGACGGATGCCCATTTCGCTTCTGCAGTGCGCCCGAGCCAGCGAGAAAGCGACGCCTCCCGTTACCGAGCGCCGAGGGAATTACGGCTAGCGCAGGCAGGTGGAGCAGCCGTTCAACT
>DATBSH010000379.1:0-15619 GCA_036559885.1 Pyrinomonadaceae bacterium | reverse complement strand
ATGCGTTATCAGTCACGTATCGGCGCGATTACGTAGGAGATATAAGGTGGCAGAACCAGGCGCGTAAACCCTCCAAGACCGAAGTATATTGCCTATTAAGAAATTGAAGAGATGGCGCGATTATGGCGCGATGGCGTGTAGAGACGTAGCAAGATGTAACTGACTTTGACGGCTGACGATTCGGTAAATACTGCTGCATCTTGCTTGGTCCAACTTCATCAGTGCCCTTCAACAGGTCCCATAATCTGTTGGTTCGGGTTCGAATCCCTGCGGGGCATCAAATATCTACGACTTGAATTCGCGTTGTCGATCTAGCTAATCTAGCGCGCCGGGCTTTATGCTGACCTTCGCATCGCGGACTGTATCAATCTCCAAGACTTAAAATCCGTGGACCTTGTCACCTTACCGACTCAGCTATCGTGTTGGAGTCTCGCATGTCCCTTTAGATGATCGCCTTCAAGAAAATCTTTGAACACTGGAATCGAGGTCTGCTGCTCGATTTTTGTGTCTTTCTATTTCAACTGATCTCAATACGACTGCTAACAGCAATCGTTCTCGGTTTTGTTCGTCAGGCTGAAGATGATGGCTTGGCGTCGACAGCCATTGGGCTCTTCCTCGTCGGACTCTTTGTTTTGCAACCGATAGGACCAATCTTGAAGCGCTGGTCATTTCACAAGCACTTCAATTCATTCGAGAAGCAGACAAGCGGCCTCACAAGTTTTCTGCTGTCCGTATATAAAGTTTTCTATATCGCCACCATCTGGATCATGATCTACTTGGCTTACACCTATTTCATCAACGTGTTTCCGGATTTTCAGTCGGAGAAGATTGAAAAAATAGTAGTGTTTGCGGCTATGCTGTTATCAGGGGTCAGTGGGACAGTAATTTTCAGATATTTCCGGAGACCCAAGAAGCAACCACGCTGGAAATTTCTAATGACTCCGCAGGCGGAGGCACTAGGCGACCTATGTATGTTCCTCAACATTATCTGTTTCCAGATACTGTTTAGTGTTTATGCTTCATCTCCACATTTTTGGAACGCCCTACACAAAATAACGCGCCAGGCATCGGGCGGGGCTTTCAGTGGTCTTTCCGGCAGACTCTATCTCGCGGGTATTGCCGCCTTGCTCGTCTATTTCCCGCCGCGCATCTTTTACCTCGCGATAGATCAGCACCGCAAAATCACATGGCTCATGATGCTGCTGGCAAACTTCCCGCTCATCCTGGCGATCGTCGCTAATGCACCTACGTCTCAGCCCCCAAAAACTCTCCGAGAGCCTTCGTTTACTGTCACAGCCGCTCAGCTTCATAACGAAAACGAAGCGAGTCATCAGGAAGGAATGAGGAAGTACCGGGGACAATATGTCAACGTCACAGGACGAGTGCAAACGCGATTCTTTCCCCGCAGTCTTGAGCTGGACGACGAAATCGGCCTCGACGGCAAAGATGGGTTTCCGTGGGTCTACTGCGCTTTCGATGAAGATCAGGTCGAGACAGCCGAAGCACTGGAGCTGGGCCAGGAAGTCACCTTCCAATGCATTGGCTCAGATGACTGGTCTCATGGGCCTGTACTGAAGCATTGCCTAATAGTGAGAGCAAAGTGAGCGTTTGTAGACATCTTGCTGAGCTACAGCTTGCCCGTCGCAGTACTTGCCCCAAGACCTGGTCTCCGGTCTTCCAGGTCGACTAGAATCACGAGCGAATCCCGACGTCGCGAAACCACAAGAGTAATCCCGCATACGGTTGGTAGAGAGCGACTTCGCCGTCTGCGGCAATATCGACGGCGTAAGATTGCTCGCGCAGGCCCTTTGCCAGCATCAGGGCTGCACTCGGCTCGTCTTCCACCAAGAGAATACGCATGTCTAGGTGATCTGCTTGATTGTGATTATATCAAGACCCTCAGTTAGTATTTAGTTGTGATGGTGGCAGCTATCACGTGCGGATTTGGGACAGCAGGAAATGGTGCCAGTCTACGCTACACCAAAAGGAACGATAAAAAAGGCCTCAAGCAGATCGGGGTCCCTTTGATTACCAAATGCGGCTCGAGTGGAGTGAGGTTTTCTCTAAGGATTATCAGTTACATTACGAGGCAGCCAAGCGCTGCTCTATTGTGTGCCAATAGCTTTAATCAGGGAACGCTGCTTAACCTGACGGTCGTGTCGGCGCTGACAGTCACTTCGTAACGACGACCCTGCGCAAGGTACGCATTCTCGCCTCGTTTGAAACCATGTAATAGTGCGACCGGGGCAATTGGCCAAAGCAAAGCTCCGGTAAGCACAACCTGCGTCGCAACCTTGGCACCCTTACTATCGCCGACAACTCGACCGACTGCCTGAATGGGAACACGCGAGTCGTCGACAGCATTGACTGTTTCCATTGTCCATACCAAGCGCCCGGCCCGCCCAAAATGTCCTCCTCGGCTGGCTCGTACTATCCGTCCGGTCGCAATTGCCCCCATCGCAATGACTGTGTTCTCTCCAACTCGAACGGGATTTACGACTTTGAAACTTATTGCTTCGCCCGCCTTAATTTCTTGCGAACTGACTCTGTAAGCAGTTTCGATCTCGACTACCGTACCGCGCGGAATAGTCACCACAATGCGCTCGCCTGACGGAGCCTTGGTCGCGTTAATCATGGCGAGGAGAATTTCGTCGGCCACGCCTTGCGCTTTCAAACGTTGCAGCTCACCGGTGGAGACGTCACAGGCGCAGCCGGCACGCAGCAGTTGTGCTGCGATGACTTCCGCCGTTAAACCTGCCTTTACGAGTGTCAGGACGTCCTGGTTAGTCAGCCGTTTCACAAACTCTTGCTCCTGCTGGAACGGATTTGCTGCGGCTTGATATCCGGTACCCAGAGAACTCACAAGCAGAATGATTAGAAAAACCAGACGAAATCGGCGCATTTGTCGAGAACTCCGCATTCTCAAATTCCCAGTTTAGCTAAGAGCAATTGAGATACCGCGGGTTGAGAAGCTAACAGATTGGCAGCAAGTCTGCGGATTGTATGTGACAGTCAACTAACTGCAATGGAATGCAACACCACACCCTGGGAGTGCTTCATCAGTTATCACACCTTGAAAGGCGTAGTCGCACAGTTGGAATGAAGCTAGAATGTAGCGCGTCTCAGAATCCAACGAATTTCCCCCGACAACAGGCGATATGCCTATCGCAAAAAGCACGCGACTTGGTCCCTACGAAGTGATCTCCCCGTTGGGCTCGGGCGGCATGGGTGAGGTCTATCTGGCGGAAGACACCAGGTTGCATCGCAAGGTGGCGTTAAAGATATTGCCTGCATATCTTGCCTCTGATCGCAATCGCATGCATCGCTTTAACCAGGAAGCGATGGCTGCTGCCGCGTTGAATCATCCCCACATCGCCCACATCTATGAAATCGGGGAAGCCGATGGCGTGCACTTCATCGCCATGGAATACATCGATGGCGACACGCTGCGCCGCCAGCTCGACGACGGGATAACACTCGCTGAGAACCTCGAGATAGCAAGTCAGTTGGCGAGCGCACTGGTAGCCGCGCACGGAGCGGGCATCATTCATCGGGACATCAAACCTGAAAACATAATGGTCAGACGCGATGGCTATATCAAGCTTCTCGATTTTGGCCTCGCGAAACTAAGCGAGCCAGAGTCGACGACTGTCGATGCTGACGCACCGACCAAAGCGTTGATCGATACGACACCCGGCACGGTTATAGGAACGGCGAACTACATGTCTCCCGAGCAGGCGAAGGGAATACAGCTGGATCAACGAACCGACCTGTGGAGTCTTGGCGTGGTGCTGTATGAGATTGTGACGGGTCATAGACCCTTTGACGGCGAGAGCTCAGCCGAAATTATTTCTCTAATCCTTCAAAGGGAGCCCGCACCATTGACTCGCTTTGTGCATGAGGCGCCACAGGAACTGGAACGAATCGTCACCAAGGCACTGACAAAAGACCGTGAAGAACGCTACCAGAGCGCAAAGGATGTGCTAATTGATCTGCGCAGCTTAAAGCGCAAACTGGAAGTGGATGCTGAGATTGAGCGCACCGGTTCGCCTGAGGGTCGTCACTCATCATCAACAATCAGCGCCTCTAGTGGGCGGGCAACTGATTCTGGCGTGGTCGCCGCAACCATGTCTCCCAGCGTCGGTCCTGTCTCTTCCGCCACTGCGTCTATCGTTTCGAGCGTCAAGCAACACAAGCTCTTCGCAACTTTTGGCGTGGTCGTGCTTGTGATCGCCATTGTCGGTCTCAGCGTTTATCTGCGCGCTCGAAACACAGGGGTTACGATTGAATCAATTGCCATCTTGCCGTTCGTCAACCAGAACAATGATTCGAACACTGAATACCTCTCAGATGGAGTTCCGGAAAGCATCATCAACAGCCTGTCGCAGCTGCCAAATCTCAGAGTGATGTCGCGCAATTCAGTATTCCATTACAAGGGAAAGGAGATGAATGCCCAGGCAATCGCCAAGGAGTTAAACGTGCAGGCGGTGGTCACGGGCAGAGTCACCCTGCGTGGTGATGATCTTGCGATCAGCGTGGAGCTGATCAACGCGCAAGACAACAGCGAACTCTGGGGTCAGCAGTACAACCGCAAGCTCGCCGATGTGTTTGCGGTACAACAAGAGATCGCGAAAGAAATTTCCGAGAAACTGCGCGTAAAACTGACCGGCGCCGAGCGGCAGCAGCTCGCCAGGAGACCGACGGGGAACCTCAAGGCGTTCCAGTACTACATGCAGGGACGGGCCTACACGAGCCGCCGCACTCGCGAGGACCTCTTGACGGCCATCCGGTATTGCGAGAGGGCGATCGAGGAAGACCGCGATTACGCGCTCGCCTATGCGGGCTTAGCCGACGCCTATGCCGCTCTCGGTGTGCGGGGCTACATCATTCCGTTGGAAGCTCGGCGCAATGCGCAAGAGGCGTCGCGCAAGGCCCTAACGCTCGACGAGAACCTGGCCGAGGCTCACGCGCAAGTGGGTTATAGCGAGACCGCGTTCACGCCGTACAATTTCTCGCTGGGTGACCCAGAACTGCGGCGGGCGATCGAACTCAGCCCGAGCCTGGCACTGGCTCATCAATACCTCGCACTTTCGCTCGAAAAACAAGGACGCCTTGATGAGGCCTTAGCGGAAATACTGAAAGCCCGCGAGCTCGACCCGCTCTCCTCAATCATCGCTCGGCAGGAAGCTCTTCCTTACTACCTCAAGCGAGACTATCGGCGAGCCATGGAGCTGCTGCGGCAGGCCAATGAGCTAGGCCCTGCTTTGAATACGACATTTGAAATAGGGATTTACATTCAGAACCGGTCATTCGACGAGGCGCTGGCGGAGTTGGAGCAGGCCAAGCGGGAGAGGAAACACGATTCGATTTTGATCTACGACACGGCGGTCGTCTACGCGGCGCAGGGGAGACGGGGCGACGCGCTCCAGGCCCTCAAAGAGCTAGAACAGATGTCCGGCCCAAACCTGGACCAGGCGCTGTACATCGCCAAAGTCTATGCGACCTTGAACGATAAGGAGATGGCGTTGTCATGGCTGGACCGCGGACTTGCCGCCGGAGCGATCGGAAGCTTTTATAAGGACGAGCCAGTTTGGGATCCCCTTCGCAGCGATCCGCGATTCGCCGACCTGCTACGACGTATGGGTATTCCCTAATGGCTGCTAGAGAATAAGAAGCGTCTTGTGACTGCGTGACTCATGCTGCGGGCTTGATGTTTGGATTCAGTCGGAACAGGTTGTCCGGATCGAATCTGCGCTTGAGCATCGCCAGCCGCGCATATAGTTGACCATACTGATCCACTGCTGAAGGATCCGTATGTTCAGAAGTGGTCGTTAGGGGTGGAAACCAAACTGGGCCGCGACTTCGTCCTCTCGAGCGACTTTGTACACACGTTGGGGCTTCATGAGAACAGAGTCGCTAATATCAATCCGCGCATTCGAAATATCTGTTCCGCAGGTTTCCCAGGTTCGAATCCAGCGTCGCCTCTTTGCGTTAGAGGGACTAACACGAGATTCTTCGACAAAGCTTTTGTCGATGCCGGGCTTGGCGCAGGCCGGTTGGAGCAGATCAATATGTTTACGTCTACAAATCGTTCCCGATACGACAGCTGGGACACAACACTTCGCCGTCGAACTCGACAGACCCTCCTGTCAGCAAGTTATGTTTTGTCTAAGTCTCAAGCCTGGGGAGGACAGCCAACCGCCTCGTACAGTGGGAATGGCATTGCAATCGCGCTTGAGAATCAATTCAAGCCAGAAGAGTTTGGGCCAACACGAATCGACGAACGCCATAGAATAGTTGCGAGTGGGTTATTTGACTTTGCACCGCTTGCTGGTATCGACATAGATGGCGATGGCCGTGTTTCCGTCGATCGAATTTGTGACGGAGTTGACGCATTCAGTCTGCTCCAGGCACAAGTAGCTGGTCAGCCAGTTCCAGCAGCCGCTACAGCGCTAGGGTGCAGACAGGCCCCAGTGAATAATCAACGTGTTGGGTTTGTAGTTAAGAATGGTCAGATTGAAGAACGTAGTGGACGGTTCTTCAATGTAGACCTGCGCGCTCAGAAAACCTTCAATGTGAGCGAGTCTTTCAAGGTGCGGGCATACGTCAACTTCTTTAATCTGCTCAATCGCGAAAACCTCTCCTTCGGAGGCCGTTTAGGCCAGAGTTCACTTAGTTCAAGCCTCTTTCTGCAGCTGGTCGCGTTGTACGGCCCAGGCTTTGGACCTCCCGTTGGGTTGCCATTCACGGTCCAAATTGGGGGACGCGTCGAATTTTAAGGAATTTTGATCCTAAATCTTCCTGACTGCTTAGGCGCCGATTTGCCAGTCGGCGCCTTTTTTCAACGCATGGTCCTTTTTTCATTCGAGCTTTGTGCAACTGTGACTTGGTTGTTCCAACTGACCCGCACCCACCCGCCATTTACGAGGCTGTAGTATCCCGCCGCCATCTGCGATGCCGGGGGAGCTTCGAATACCAGAGTATTCTTTACGTTAGTAAGATTCTGGGCTTGAGTAAGATCGCTTAGTTTGCACCAGCGCCGGCAGCGGAACTCTTCAGTCGCAGCGCCCTCGCGATCGTAGCGTCATCTGCGTCAGGTCTCACTCCATCTGGTGGGGCTACCGCGTTGTGGTCCACCCACGCGAGCAGCGAACCCGAGTTCGTGTGTAAAAGCGAGAGCGTTCGTCCTCGAGAATCTGCAGGAATACCTTCCAGAATCTGGTTGATCTGGTTTGTCGCCTCAATCAGCCTCGCATCATGAAATCCTGATGGCTCAGCCTCCAGTAGCTTCGCTACACTACATGTGCTGCTTCCTGTCTCACAAGTCGCATCTTCATCCTTTACCACAAAATCACATTGCCTTCCTACACATCCGGTCGGACCTTGGTCTGACATGTTTACACTCCTTTCAAGTGGTACTAAGTTGATGTGAATTACGATTCAACGCGAACAAATCTGTAACTGGTTGTCACGCTCGCTACGAACTCATCTGAAATCAGTTATCAGAACTACGTCCGAGCCCTCGTAGCCTCGTGATAGTGCTGTTTTTTTGCCGTCGGGTGTCAGATCGAATCTAAAGATCTGATCCGAACTGAAATCCGTTAGCTGTTTTTGTGGACCACCATCAATGGATTGACTCCACAGATTAAACACTCGACTTGTGCTGTCGATATAAACGAGCGCACGTCCATCCGAAGTCCAGCGATACACAGGTGATTTAACCACCTGTGGGAGGTCCAGAATTCTCTGCGGCGGACCACCTTCAATTGGTACAAGCGCCAGTTTGAAGGGTGCATCGGTTCGAGCTGCGCCATACTCACAGACAAAAAGCTTCCCATCAGGAGAAACTACAGGCTTGCCTGAGTCTTCGGTAGTCAGTTGTACTGGATTACCGCCATCGATACTGACTTTCCACACAGTCACTTTTAATTCACCCTCTACCTGGTAGAGGACCCACTTACCGTCAGGCGAGCAGTTTGGCAGCCCCTCCGCACCAGGACTATCGGTAAGTTGTTTGAGGTTACTGCCGTCCAAGTCCATTCGCCAAAGCTCATCCCTACCTGATCGGTTTGAGATAAAGACGACGTAGCGACCGTCAGGAGTAACGCTTGGAGAGATGTTGTTACTTGAGTTGAAAGTTAGCTGACGGTTGTTTGTGCCGTCCTCATTGACTACCCACAAGTCCCACATGCCCGACGCGCGTGAGTTGTAAACAACTCTGCCATCAGATGTACTTGAGAGACCGACAACGCCATCAAATCTGCCCGCCTCGAAGGTCAGCCTCCTGGCTGATTTCGAATCGTCGTTGTTAATGGCCCAGATGTTTGACACTTGCTCGGATTGCACGCTAGCCAACGTCTTACCGTCTGCCGTCACGCTAACGCCGATGTAGCGGCTCAAGTCATTGGTGATTCGACGCAGTTTACCGTGGGGATAAGTCATCAGCCAGATTTGCAGCGCCCTCGTGTCCGCGTCGCGTGCAGACAGCAATAACCCGCTGCTATCAGGAACCCATGCGATGCCGGGTAGGCTTAACCAATCAAACTTACCAATTGGTTTCTCGCGACCATCCTTGACATTAATTTCAACCAGGCCGCGACTTTTGTCCGCAGATGAATAAAGCACGCAGGCGATAATTTTCCCGTCGGGTGACCACGCTGGAAAACCGTAGTTCTTCCCTGTTTGAGCCGTTGCGAGTGTCTGTAGATTTCCGCCATCCGAGTTGGCAATCATGAGCTGCCGATTCTCTCGCAAGAAAGCTACACGACCTCCATCCGGCGATAACGCAACAGGACCATCAGCATTGTCGATTAGTTTCCGCGGATTGCCGCCGAGCGATCCAATCTTGTAGAGGACACCTAACTCTTTCCTTTCAGCCATCACGTAATAAACGTAATTTCCATCAGGCGAAAAGGTCAGGCCGTAATATTCGACCTCGTGAGGAGAACTCAGCTGCACGTCAGTGGAGGTAGCCACCTGCCTGACCCACAGACTCTGTTGGCCAGATTCCTGCACTACGTACACGACGTATTTTCCATCCGGTGCGATCGAGATTTGACCGCCTAAGACGTTGCCCGCAAATGTCGCCTTTGCGAGCCGCATGTTTTGGAAGGTTTCGGGACGTTGAGCAAGCCTCACGAGCTTGTAGAAACCCAGCGCCCCTGCTGCAATTATCGACGCGACTATAGCCAGCGTGAGCGTTGTGCGTCGCGGATGAGTTTTGACTTCGTTGATGAACAGTTCACTGATAGTGAACGTAACGTCCGGTGGTTTTCCGGTCGACTTACTTGTTAACTCGTCAGTTGTTGCTGCTGGTTGGGTTACCCCTGGTACGACAGGAATCGTTCGACCTGTCTTGGCTTCGAACTCAAGCTCCTGCCGAAGACTCTTCAGATCGCCAAGCAACTCCTTTGCTGTTTGATATCGTTCCTCTCGGTCTTTCTTGAGCGTCTTCCCTATGATCCGATTCAATTCCTTCGGCAGCTCAGAGAAGGTCTCAACCAGCGGACGTGGCTCAACCATCAGAACAGCAGCCAGAACGTCGCTTTTCGTATTGCCTGTAAATGGACGCTGATGGGCAACCATTTCGTACAGAATTACGCCAAGACTAAAAGTATCGGTACGCGCATCGACGTTATGTCCGCGAATCTGTTCCGGCGACATGTAGTTGATGGTTCCCATCACCTGACCGGGTTCAGTTACGAGCAACATTTGAGTTGAGGCTTCGGTATCTGTCAGTGCAGTTTCGGGTTCGACGGCGAGCTTCGCCAGGCCAAAGTCCAGAACCTTCACGTAGCCATCGGGGCGGACCATGATGTTCTCCGGCTTGATATCACGATGAACAATGCCACTTTGATGCGCCGCCGCCAGTGCAGAAACGACCTGGAGCGCAATATCTAACACCTCGCGCAGTTCCATCTGTTTCGTAAGCATGTGCTGGCGTAACGACTCACCATCGACATACTCATTGACAATAAAGTGCAGGTCACCTTCAAAACCAATCTCATAAATCGTTACGATGTTGGGATGGTTTAAGCTGGACGCGGCATAGGCTTCACGCTCAAAACGGCGCAATCGTTGTTCATTCTCGGTGTACTCACCGGTTAGGACCTTAATCGCGACTGCTCGCCGGAGCAGCGTATCTTCAGCCAGATAAACTTCGCCCATTCCTCCTGCGCCCAAGCGCGAGCGAATTTTGTAACGACCAAGACGAGTACCTGGCGTAAGAGACATGGGGCCTAGAGGTATCGAACCATGCGAGTGAAAATGATGTTCTTTGCGCGTGCGGCCTAGCTTCTGGCGTCTGAGATTTCGTTCTGCAGATTGTCCGGAGACAACTCGATTTCGTATCGAACTGGGGCTTTTATCTCAAGTCGGGCGCCAATTGTGGAACGTTCTGGAGTGCCGAGAGCGGAGGCATTATAGAGAACTGGCAACGACTATCAAAACAGATAGCCCAGGTGAGATTAAGCCGCGCTCTTGAATTGCAATTTGGCCTTCACGCCTAGTGAAGCCAACACACGTAGCATGAGGTCAGTCGAGATGTCGTGAGTGTTCCGGTTCAGGATAGCGGTTACCCGGGTACGTGAAGTGTGTGCTAGCTGAGCCACATCCGAGTGGGTCAGCCCTTTCTTCGCCACAACTTCGATAATCTTGTCGTTCAACTCGCTGCGGAACTGGATTTCCATTCCCTCGGCTGGGGTCAGTCCCAGCGCCCTTGCGAGTTCCCTGGCATTGCGAGCAACTACTGGTCTAACTTTCTTCATTCCAGCATATCCTTGAGTCTTGTCTGAGCGAGAGCGATCTCATTCGGCGGTGTCTTCTGGCTTTTCTTTCTGAAGGCATGGAAGATCAGAATTACATCGCCGAGCTTTGTGTAATAAAAGAATCGGATACGCACCAGAACGATCTCTGATACGCAGCTCCTCAACACCCGACGAGACCGAAGCGATCGTTCTCGACAAAGGCATTGAGAGACGCGCACCTTTTTGTAAGTCAAAGAGAGCCTTGCCTAATTCTCGCCGTACCTCTTTGGGCAACTTCTTTATGGCGTCCAGAGCCTTCGGGTCAAACACAGCAACCTTCATTGAAAGTGTCTCAGATATGGGACATAAGGGTCAAGTTTAACGCAAGCGGACGCGTAAGATTTCCGGCGACTTAAGGTTACATAAGTCTGCGACTCTTACTTGATTCCTCGGGTCCACATTCGCAAGAACGTTTTGTAAAGTAACATTACCTACCGTGTGCGAAGGAAACGTGTTGGTGGTTTCCTGATAATTATCCTCAAACACCGTTGATGACTTTTGCAGGTGTGCGTGGTAACTTTCTAGCGTATCCCCCTCAATTAGTTGTCTCGAACGACCTGCCAAGTAAGCGGAAGGGAGGCTTGAATGCCCGCGCTTAACCGATTGCATACGCGCCTCTTTCTTTTGGTTGTCGTCTTGTTTGCGATTGGAGTGTTCTTAGCGGTTTCGCAAGCGGCGAAACCTGCAAGTGATACTGACGCAGTTGGGTTGGCGGCGTGGGATCAAGTCTATTCAGTACTGATTTCTCCACGCTGTATCAACTGTCATACTGCGACGAACTACCCGCAGCAGGGCGATGACCGTCACCGGCATTTTGCAAATGTGATTCGTGGTCCGGAAGGCCAAGGTGTGCCGGGATTGAATTGTGTAAGCTGTCATCAGGACCGCAATGCTGACAGCACCGGCGTGCCCGGTGGGCCAAACTGGCATCTCGCTCCACTCTCAATGCAGTGGCAGGACGTAAACGATCGTCCACTGTCAAGCGCAGCAGTTTGTCGGGCCTTAACTGATCGTTCCAAGAATCACAACATGGATGGACCGGCCTTGCTGAAGCATCATTCAGAGGAAGCTCTTGTTCTTTGGGCTTGGAATCCCGGGATCCGACCTGACGGGACCGCGCGAGCATTGCCTCAAATGTCACATCAAGACTTTGTCGCTGCGACTCGTACATGGGTGGAAGCAGGCACGCCGTGTCCGGGAGGAAGATGATAGCCATGGCAACTTATCAACTTACAGTAAACGGTTCGCGCAAGACAGTGGATGTTGATCCAACAACTCCGCTCCTCTGGGTGCTGCGCGAAGAGCTGAAGTTAACGGGCACGAAATACGGCTGCGGCATCAGCGCATGCGGCGCATGCACTGTACATGTCGCCGGCGTTGCCACGCGCTCATGTGTTGTGCCTGTGTCGCTAATTGGAGAACGACCTATCGTCACGATTGAGGGTATCAGCAACGATCCTGTCGGTCGTGCGGTACAAAACGCGTGGGTTGAGAAAGATGTTGTCCAGTGCGGTTACTGTCAGAGCGGCCAGATCATGAGCGCAATCGCGCTGTTGAAAGCAACGCCAAATCCCTCGGAGACAAACATCGAGGAGTCGATGGGTGGGAATCTTTGCCGCTGTGCGACCTACGTTCGCATTCGTGAAGCGATCAAGAGTGCATCGCAACAAGTCAAATGAGGAGGCGATCGATGCGTCCAGCTCTCAAAGTAGGAAATGATCTGAGTTTAAATCGGCGGAGCTTCCTGCGGGTGACTTCCGCCGCCGCTGGCGGGTTGTTGATTTCGCTTTACCTCGATAGATCAATCGCCGCACAACAACCGTCTCCGCCTAAAGTCTTTCCGCCCGACGCGTTTGTTCACATACGACCTGATGGCAAGATCGTGATCACTGTTAACCGGCTCGAGTTTGGCCAGGGTGTGCAGACTTCGCTCCCGATGATTCTTGCTGACGAGATGGATGCTGATTGGTCCCAGGTGATAGGCGAGCTCGCACCGGCAGCCGACGTTTACAAAGATCCGCTTTTCGGTATTCAGATGGTGGGCGGGTCGGGATCTATCGCCCATTCGTTCCAGCAATACCGCGAACTCGGAGCAAAGACGCGAGCGATGTTGGTCGCGGCCGCTGCAGATCGGTGGCAGGTGACGCCGGATCAATGCCGGACCGAAAATAGTGTTGTCTATGGGCCCGGCAATCGTTCGGCTCGTTATGCCGAACTTGCGGACGATGCGGCCCGCAAACCGGTTCCGCATGAAGTCAAACTTAAGAACCCGTCCGATTTTCGCATCATCGGAAAGAAAGTTTCGCGGTTAGACAGCCGATCCAAGTGTGATGGCTCACAGAAGTTCGGGTTGGACCTTGATGTTCCGGGGATGAAGGTCGCGGTTGTGGCTCACCCTCCTGTGTTCGGCGCCGGAGTTAGAACCCTTGATGACCGGGAAGCTCGCAGACTCGAAGGCGTGCGCGACGTCTTTCAAATTCCACTCGCGAAAGGTAGCGGTGTGGCGGTCGTCGCCGATCGATTCTGGACAGCAAAGCAAGCTCGCGACCGTTTGAAGATCGATTGGGATCTGTCAGCGGTTGAACGTCCAGACACTGTTCAATTACTCGCGCGATATAAACAGCTCTCAACAACAACTGGCACCATTGCGATAAACCGCGGCGATGCCAAAGCGATGGATAGCATTGCGCCCGCGAACCGCATCGTCGCCGAGTATGAGTTTCCTTATCTCGCGCATACGCCGATGGAACCGCTAAACACCACAATTCGATTTGACGGCGATAAAGCTGAGGCGTGGGTTCCGTCGCAATTCCAAACGATGGATCAAATGGCAATTGCCGACGTGCTTGGGCTGAAGCCTGAACAAGTCACGTTTCATACCGAATTTGGTGGCGGAGGTTTTGGCAGGCGGGCTGTCACCGATTCTCATGTCCAGCGCGAAGCCGCGATCATCGCGAAACGTTTTCGCGGCACTCCAATCAAGCTTATCTGGACCCGCGAGGATGATGTGCGTGGCGGATACTATCGACCGATGCATGTACACCGTGTTGAAGTTGGCATCGACCGAGACGGAATGCTGGCCGCGTGGCGTCACGTCATTGTCGGACAGTCGTTACTTGCCGGGACTCCTTTCGCCATGTTGATCAAAGACGGGATTGACGAGACAACCGTCGAGGGTGCAAAGGACATGAGTTACAACATCGCTAACTTGAATATCTCGGTACACAACCCGACTGTTAATGTGCCGGTTCTCTGGTGGCGTTCAGTTGGACATACCCACAATGCCTTTGTGGTAGAGACACTGATCGACGAGCTTGCGACCCGAGCCCGGATCGATCCGATTGTCTATCGGCGAAAGCTTTTGAAGTCTGAAGCCAGGAAACTCCAATCAGTGCTCGATTTATTAGATGCGAAGAGCGCCTGGCGACAATCTTTGCCAAAGGGACGCGCGGTGGGTATCGCATGTCATGAGTCATTCGACACTGCAGTGGCCTGTGCTGTCGACGTTTCGATCGAAAACAAGCGTCCGAGAGTTCACCGCGCGACAGTAACGGTTAACTGTGGGCTGGCGGTTAACCCGCTCTCCGTCGAGAGCCAATTTCAAGGTGGACTTGGTTTCGGTATTACGCAGTTGATGGCGAAGGGCGCGATCACTTTGAAGGACGGGCGCGTAGAGCAAAGAAATTTTGATGGCTACACACCACCTTACATTGTCGATACTCCGATGACTGTAGACGTTCACATTGTGCCGAGCACTGATCCTCCGACTGGCTGCGGAGAACCACCCGTTCCGGTTATTTCGCCGGCCGTGGTTAATGCGCTCTTTCGCTTAACCGGAAAGCGATACCGGACGCTTCCATTGATCACGGTTTAGCGCGATCTGGGGTTCGTGATGAGGTCAATAAGTGATTAGGCTCGCACGCCGGCTCCAGCAGATGACCTTCGTCGTTTAGATCCACCAGCGACTGGATCCAAATTTCATTAGTGCTAGCACGTCAGATACTGCCAATGATCCCGGAAAGGATTTGCTAACACCTTCGGTGTTTTCAGTTCATATCGCGATAACCCAGGGTTGTCGATGAGCTCCAACCCTGGGTCTTCGGCGTAAGTTAAAGGACTTGAACGTGTGTGGATCGGCAGTAAACAGTAGGACCTTGCTTCTTCAGTCGGTTTCGCGTTTCAGATCTCCAAAGCCTGAAGTTTCGGTCGTTTCAGCTCTTCACTTGATGTGGCGACATCTCTCTTTTCTAACAACGCATCAAGAGACCATAGGCCTGGTCCTGTAATTAGCAGGAAAGCACAGGTGAATAGTTGAGCCCATTCGGAACGAATTTCGTGCAGTACGGCCCAGAAACCGATTTGTGGTGGGACTGGGGGCAGCGGCAGCGGCGAAGTCCCGAGATATAGCGGGATCTTTGTCGAAAGCATCGCGACGATCATTTCAATAATGAATGGAACCGTGATTAGTCGTGTCATCAATCCAGTAAGAATGAAAACGCCGCCGATGATTTCCAGCCATCCATCGGCAGTCGCCGTGAAATGAGGTGCTGGAAATCCCAGCTTAGTAAAACGTCCTACACCTTGATTGGTATAAACGAATTTGAGAATACCCTCCCAAAGAAATACAGACCCTGCCATCAACCGTATCAAGATAATTGCTCTTGGACCATCCGTTGGTGGATTCAGCAGCCAGTTGGTTATGTTGTTCATTTTCTTTCTCCTCGCTTTCACCTGTAGAGACTTGAATCGGTCTCTGAATATTCCCGAGTGAATCAGACCGCAGTGTCATGGAGGCAGTACCACCTCGCGGTAGT
>DATBSH010000378.1:0-3447 GCA_036559885.1 Pyrinomonadaceae bacterium | reverse complement strand
AACCAAAACGCTTACGTCTTTCTTGCCGCTGAGGATCTCTTCTCTCGCCTCAATTACACAATTCGGACAAAGTGAATCAGTAGTTCGCGGCCAGCCAAGAGTCGGCTTGCTTTTCTGCCACGATTTCAGCAGAGGCTTGTCTGACCACTTGGGCGTAAACGACGGATTTGGCTTGTACTTGTTTACCGATTGAATGACGCCATGAATCCCTCCGGCTACTAACGTTAGACCCCTCTCCACATGTTTGATCGATCGCATCGCGTCTCCCTCTTCCGTATCTCGTATTCAATTTGGTTGATTGCTGGCTGCAAGCCGGGGAATGCACACTAGGCCTCGCAGAATAAGTGGAAGAAGCTAGCAATGACTGTGCCGCTGCCTGCAGATCTTAATCTAACTCCTTATATGGCTGTGTTTATGCGCGGGATTGAGCGCAGAATATGAGTTCTCAACGCACGTCGCGCGTGTCATAAAGGGACGCGAGGCCTTGATTGAGAGCTAGGTGTGGCATTTTGCAACTAGGCTAGAGAGCTTGTTAACGGCAAGGGAGGGTGGGAGTTCGGCCACCTATTTCGGTGAGTAGTAACCGATGCGGGCAGAGACTTGATGCTCCGGGTTTGTTGTCTCCACACGAACTCGCCGGAACTGACCGTCTCGCTTCTTATTTAAGGGAGCGTAGTAGAGAGCATATTGATGACGCAGTTCGTCCGCAACTTCGGCATAAGTCTTATCGAGATCGCTGAAAGAAGTCGGCCTATAAAGTCTGCCACCTGTTGCTTTGGTCAACCGATCTAGATTTCGCTCACTGGCATTCAGTGCCTCGAGCCCCATGCGCAGATCGCCTATGCGCAGCTCGTTGAAGTGTACCGCGGAGCTTGAAGCTGAAAGCAAAGCTGAAAGTTCCGCGTCCTTCTTCGTTCTTTCGATCTCGGTGTTGCTAATTACGTACACCGTAGTCTGCGACTGAAGAGCGCCGCGCACGGCCGCCTCGAAAGTGGTACCACGCCCACTATCGATGCCATCCGTAAGCACAATAATGGCATGTCGAGCGCTTCCGCGCGGCATTTGATCTCGCGAGGCAAGCAGCATGGCATCGTGGAATCGGGTGAACATGCCCGGAGCCACCCGTCTAAGCGCGCGACGAAGCTGCACTCGACTTCTGGTCCAGTCTTGCAGCAAGAGTATTTGATCATCAAACTGGATCAGACTGATGCGATCGTCGGCAGCGAGGTGTTCGGCAAATCCCTCGGCTGCACGACGAAAGTCATCCAGATTATCAGCGACCGATGAAGACGCATCCACCATCAACACAACATCCACCGGCACCTGACGCAAACTCAGGTCACTGAGCGGCTGCTCGACGCCGTCCTCAAAGACTCGGAAGTCTTTTCGGGTTAGGTTGGTAACAAGCAGGCCTGTCTGATCGCGAACGGTTACTGGGAGCAGGACCTCGGCAGTATTAACCGAGATGACATCGTCGGGATCGATCTCCTGTTCGTCTTGCTTCGCCTGAGGAGTTGGTATTGGCCTGGAGGTTTGGGCGAAGGTAGAAGGAGGACTTATTCCGCCTGCAAGTAGGAAACTAAGAATGAAGGCGAGATTATAGATCGAGAAGTCGACCGAAACCTGTGCGCGTAACCTGCGCCACATCGCGCCTAGTTCTCCCTGGTCCTGCCGGGAGCAGTTAGTTTTGCGCCTGAATCATCCATTGCGGCTGTCATCGCGACGATTATAGGTTCGGTAATGCGATGCTTGCGAAGTTCCTCCAGCTTTGGCGCGGAGAGATCGAAATCAGCCGGCGATTCTTCGATGCGTTTGACGATCGTGCCTTCCGAAAAACCAGCTTCTACCAATTTGATAATCGTGTCGTTGTTGAGGGCGGGCGTCTTTTCCAGTTTGAGCTGCGCGCCTCCAGCTTCGCTGGGCGGACGCAGGATTCGCACCGTGGCACTACCCGTCGTGACCACTTCTCCTTCGTTTGAACCATTCATGCCTCGTCCACGTGTTTGGTTTCTCGATCCACCGCTGGAGCCAAATATGTCTGTGCCGCCCGATTGCGGATCCGCGTTATCTGGGGCACCCGATCTTCTGCCTTTCTCTTTTGAGAAAGAATCGTCGGCCCAGTCGTCCCCGGAGAACAGGCCTGAGTCGTCCTGCGATAGCATGGAAAGAATGATGTTTTCGCTAACCCCACTTCGCTTCAGTTCAATCAAGCGATCAGGATCAAGATTGAATCGATTCTGGTGGCTGCGAATGAGTGTGATGACCGTCTTTTCTTTGAAGCCGGCACGGACGAGTTTAACAATGGAAGCATTTGTCAGAGGTTCATTTGAGCGTTGCTGGGCCACAACTGACCCAGACGAAAAGAGACCTAACAGCGCCGAGAGGGTTATGGTTTTAAGAAAGGCATATCTCATTTGCTTGGAGTAAATTGTCTCGATATTACGCTTGTTTCAACCTTTAGGGAGGGCGTTGTCCTCAGAGCGGGCGGTGGTCACCGGGAAACAATCCGTTATCCCCGAAAGAATCATGTTCCCCCTGCACTGGTTGCACTAGCCGGTGTGGGACTCACGGGTGCCTTCGCTCGACGATAGCGGTAGCTAATTCGTTTGACGTAAGCGCGTGTCTCTCTGTACGGCGGTACCTTATGTCCAAATTTAATCACAGCCCCCTCGCCTGCGTTATAGCTCGCTAGCACAAGATCCACGCGGCCGTTAAAGCGCTCGATGAGTTGCTTCAAGTAGCGAGTGCCACCCGCAATGTTTTGCGCTGGATCAGTGGGACGCCGGACACCAAAACGAGCGCCCGTTCCCGGCATCAACTGCATTAATCCGCTAGCTCCTTTTGGAGAAAGCGCGTGCGAGTTAAAATGTGATTCCTGTTCCATAACGCAGAAAATCAGGTAAGGATCGACGCCGTAACGGCCGCCATTTGACCTGATCAAACTATCGATCTTCCGATTTCCCGTGCTCCAGCCTCGTTCTTTCCTTGAAGCTTCGGATTCCGCAGCCTTTTCCAGATCCTCGCGTTCGATGTGGTCTATGCGGCTCCGCTCAAGAAAAACTGAAAGCGTACCGCGCGTGAACCAGACACCGGCAGTTGACTCCGTCGTGCTATCGGCCTCGACGCGCGCGCCACCAACGAGGTATATCCAGGCAGGATGACCCGATAAATCGGTCGCGGTGGGAGTTACTTCGGTGACTCTATCAACTTGAGCCTCAGTACTGGTCTTTATACTCGAGCCTCGTTCAATCGTCTTGACATGGTCACGCGGCACCAGATGAGTTACTCCGCTTTGCCGATACCAAATTCCCTGTGCGCTCTCCCACGCTTCATCGACCGGAATAAGCGTACCGTCTGTGAGTTTCAATCGAATTTGGATATCGGCAGATACGGGCAATTCATTATTTGAAGCTGAAGAGTCGACGGCTGGGGCCTTCTTATGAGTCT
>DATBSH010000377.1:0-30811 GCA_036559885.1 Pyrinomonadaceae bacterium | reverse complement strand
CACTGCCGTGTGGGGGATTTCGATGTATTCTGGTAGCTTGGTTTTGTAGAAAGGACTTGAACGCATCCACCCACTGCCGTGGGTGGGATTTTCGCTTTTTGTGCAAAGCTCACGACTCCACGACTCCACGACTCCATTGCTACTTCAGCGAATACTTACCGATCGTTCTCTCACCGATGCTGCCGAAGTACAGCGCACCATCTCGTTCGACGACGTTGGCAATCTCCGCGTAGCAGTTGGGTGAACCGTCCTGAAGGTTTTCGATAACGTGACCCGTCGTGTCTAAGCCGACCACGAACGAGTATCGCTTGGGAGCCGGCTGCAAGAACTTTGGGAGTCGCATTACGATTTTGCGAAGGAATGGATGCGGAAGGATCTTGTCGAAGACTTTGTCGCGAGGTGTGACCAGCGCTAGCCAGAACTTGTCTTTGCCATTTGATGAGATCCCGTCAGGGAAACCCGGCAAGTTCTCAATGAATATCTCTGACTGACCAGCTTGTGGACCAGTCAACCAGATCCGCATTACGCGATACATTCCCGTCTCAGCAACCAGGACAAAAGTCTGATCCGGACTGACAGCAACACCGTTCGCAAAGTGAAGTCCTCTGAAGATTGTTCGCGACTGTTTAGTCTTTGGATCGTAAGCCAGCAGCCGGCCGTTCGGTCGATGCTCGAGCAGGTCCGCCGTAAACTGACTAATCGGAAACTTGTTCGACGCTTCGGTGAAGTAGATCGTCCCATCACGTGCCACATCCAAATCGTTCAAACATCCGAAGCGCGCGTCATCGGCTTCAGTGGCCAGGGTCTGAATCACTCCATCCGAATCGATCGACAACAGACCTTTGACTGCGTCAGCGACAATCAGATTACCGGATGCGTCGAAAGCGAGACCAAGTGGCCGTCCATGGGTGTTAGAGAACAATCGGGGCTGACTGCCGGCGGCTTCGATCACCATGATCCGCCCATCGTCGAAGCCACCGTAAACGCGTCCCGCATTATCAATCGCCACATCTTCAGGCGAATTACCATCACCGAGATAAAGCCTCTCGGTCGAAGACAAACGTGTGTTTGGTTGGTATGGACCGGCGAGCTCGGGAGCAATTGGAGGTTGCCACGCAACAGGATCGATAGGAACCGGCGCGACAAGTAAATAAACGAGCGCCAAGACAATCAACACAACGGCGATCAGGGCCAGGCGCTTCATATCGTCAGGGGCACGAGCAGCAGGCAGGAGCAGAAGAGATCGGAGCAGGGGCAGCAAAGAGGAGCACGAAAGTAGTCTGCTCCTGCGTGGTGCTCCTGCTCCTGTTTTTCGTGCTCCTGCGTGCTGCTCCTGCCCTGTCTGTGTAATCTGTGGATACTCTTCAACGCTCACCACGTGACAGCTGGACCTGTGATTCAAGTTCGACGGTCAGGATTCGGATACCAGGCTGGTCCATCGGCTCGATCAGACGAAGGGATTCATCCAGAATTCGACGCTGGTGCTCGGGCCAGTTTGGCTTGCCTGCGACACTTCCAAATTCGCCGTTGTAGAGCGCAACCCGCGTCGGCCTCACACTTTCCATAACGTCCTTAACGACCGCGAGCGTCATTGTGGGAATTCCTGCCTCTTCAATCATCCTTGCGACTAAGCCGACCGACTGATGACAAAGCAGCGACGCCGGTACGAGCAACGCGGCCTGGACTTCATGCCGAACTAATCGTTGGACCAGGGGCTTAGCCAACTCCTCGACGAGATGGCCCGCATCCGGAATGTAACCGCAGAAGCTCCAGAACACAGGATTTAGTTGACCGATGATCCCGTTTCTTTCGAACTCGAATAGTCGCTCTATCGGCAACTGCGAGTTGATATCCTGTTCGACAGCTGACGTGTTGTATCCGCGCGCACTGAAGCGCAGATCCTCCGCCTCGACTTCTACAGGTATCTCCTTGAAGCTCAAATCACCATCAACTGAAGCGATGTCGAAAGGTGTCGTCCCGTCGATATGAACACCTGCCGATGAGATCAATGCGAGATTCAACATCGGCAATGCTCGACGCGCAGGAGTAAACGGCGCCCGTCTGTTTCTTACAAACGGATAGGTTTTGTCGATGCTGGTTGATGAATCGTCCCGTTGCCGCTGCCGCCAGCTCTCGTATTGTCGGCGCCACTCGTCTTTGTTTTCGATGATGTCCACTGAATCTCCGTCAGTTACGGCCGCTACGTGAGATTAAGATTATCGTTATAAGAGCGGCAATCATAGCAAGGCCGAGCGCATTAACCGAGTAGACGTGGAGGCTATTGAACGCGATGCGTCGTGCGTCGTTGACTGGCACCTGGTCAATGGGCAAAACCATTGCGGCGCGTAACGCACGCATGCGAGCGGCGATTACCCAATGGCCCACACCGGTGGTAACTATGACGACGGAAATGCAGACGAGCTCGATGATAAGAGCAATCCGGCCCTTTGTGGGCCGTGTGCTGAACAATGTAAGCAGTAGAAATATTCCAGCAATGAAACCGCTTACGTTAACTATCGATAACGTGCGAGTGACGAGGGTACCGGCTATTTCGCTCGCGTTTGGCAAATCAAACGACCGCAGCACCGAAAATGCCGACGGTGCGACCACGGCACTGAAAAAGACTGCCGCACCCAGCCAGAGCGAAATCAAGATCAAGCGCGAAGCATTAAGAAAGCTCATTGATGCTTTTAATCAAAGACGTCTATGGCTGGCAACAGGCGTATCTTTGGAGCCCGAATCTCTGGCATTGGCAGCGTTCGTGGATCTGCTGCCGTCAATAACCATGACAGCGCGGCATCCAGTTGGGCCTGGTAGTCGTCAAGGTCCAACGACATAAACACAGAACAACCAAGCTTCGCGAATTTTTCTTTCGCTCTTTGATACATCTGTCGTGCGGCGCCCGGACGCCCTATGTCCATGTGATGAAAGGCGACGGCTGACTGAATCATCGCTTGCAGAAATAACTTTTCCTGAGGCCCAACTTCGCCCATCCAACGCTCTTCCCACGCATCGTGTGCAGCATGAAATTCGCCGCTGTTGTATAGATCGATTCCGGCGATGTATTCCACTGGATAGGCGGCGATGTGTGCTTCAGTGTAGGCGTGATCTGTTTGTTGCATTAACGGGTAGACGAGAACTAAACGGGCACTGTTGATACTAACCGATCTCATCTGAGACAGCACAAATTAGCACAGTTCAAGCTCAGAAAGATTTCAGGTAGGGAAGGGTGGCTTGCAGACGGAAGTTCGTGCCCGGGGCGGTCCAACTACAGAACGGGAGCGAAGCGACCGATTGAACTAACATTGGCGGTTCCGTAAGTTGAAATCGGTCGCTTCGCTCCCGTTCTGTAGTTGAGCGTTTCTCGGATCCGGATAAAGCTGGTTGAGCGGGGGCAAGCCACCCTTCCCAACCTGAAATCTTTCAATCATCGATATTGTGCACCTGGGGTTACACCCGAATGTCTATGCCCTCGCGTTCAAACGCGTCGCGATCACCTTTGCAGTGGTAGCGCCCGCGCCGACGGCGCTACTTATTGTCGGTGCTAGTGGATTGGATACATCACCGATTGCAAAAGCCATTGGCACATTCGTTTCATGTTCGCTGTTTGTGATGATGTAACCCTGTTCGTTGAGGTCCACCTGGCCTCTGACAAGCTCCGTGTTCGGCTCCACTCCAATTCGTATTAGCACGCCTTTTACGGCGATTTGGAAAGGTTTTAAACCCCCCTTGCGCAGCACCTCCACCGCCTCTACTTCACGCTCACCAAGAATGCGAGTGACGACCGACTCAGTAAAGACCGTCACACAATGATTGGTCTGTAACTGCTCCGACATCTCTCGTCTTGCCCGCAACCGTTTGCCACGATGGATCAAACTAACAGTCGCACAGACGTCAGACAACAAGAGGGCATTCTCAACTGCGGCGTCGCCGCCACCGATCACACATACGTCCTGACCTTTCAACTGGTCGCGATCACGTGCG
The DNA here is from genome assembly GCA_036559885.1 of Pyrinomonadaceae bacterium. Classification (GTDB taxonomy): domain Bacteria; phylum Acidobacteriota; class Blastocatellia; order Pyrinomonadales; family Pyrinomonadaceae; genus PSRF01. The sequence goes on along the minus strand of DATBSH010000377.1, from coordinate 26,827 downwards.
CCCGACTCAATTAAGCCCCGGCCAACGAATTCTTGCTCACCCGGAATTCCAAGCGTTCGGCGTCTTACTCCCGTTGCGATAACGATCGCGATCGATTGAATCTGTTCACCGCTCCGCAGTGAGACGCGTTTGGCGTTCAGATCGATCGAGTCGATTGCGACGTTGGTCCACAAGTCGAAGTCCGCATCAGAAACATCAGAAGAGAATCGTTCAATGAATTCCGCGCCGTTTGCCGTCTTGACTCCCAGATAGTTCTCGATCCGGTTGTGAACTCTGTTGAGCTGGCCTCCAATAATCTCCGCCTGCTCCAGAACGAGCGCGTCCAATCCGAGCGCGTCACACCACAACGCGGCGGACACTCCGGCGGGGCCTGCCCCAATGATGGTTACGTCATGCACTTTGTGTTTGATTCTGATTACGCGTAGGCGCGACGACGCGACGTTTCGATTGCGATGATGCTCGCTACTTCATCAGGTGATTGACTCGACGCAGCAAGCGCCCCGCTATCATCCAGAAACTTGACCGCAGACGTCATCTCGCGATTATCTACTTGCCAACTGCCTGCGTTGCCTTCTGTTTCGTTTAGCCGTTTCAGAGCGCTCGAGAAATCCCGCCGATCGACGGCCGGTCGCACTAAGGTCTCGGCCCACGAATAGTAAGGATAATCAATCCGGTAGAACCAACCCGACATATTCGGAATTGCGATCACGAACAACATGCCGCGTGCGTAACGTGAGATTGCTGTGAACGGAGCGGCATGTCGCGTCGGATTGAAACCACTACCGCTAAAAATCTCCGGCGCGAGAGTGACCAGTGAAATCCGGGATTCAGAGAACTCTTGTACTTTAGAATTACCTACTTCGAAGCTCTCAACTGCTTTGCTTATCTTCTTCCAACCATCGCGCCAGAGATCTTCATAATCATTGATTCGGGTTACTAGTCGTTCGACTTCCGGCATGATCAACTCATATGCGCGCGCATCATCATCGATCGGAGTGCCGGCCAGCTTCCGTGCTAAGGGCGAACCGCTGTCGTCGTCCGAGCTTGCCTGGTCTGAGCCTTGGATTGCGAGGCTTACTCGGATGCCAGTCTCCGTAGAGTATTCGGAGAAATCACCCGCTTCGGCAGCTGCAAGTAAAACGTCACGATAGTTTGCGGACCGTTCACCTGTCATCACGGTCCAGACTGACAACATGCCATCCGTATCGAAGTGATTGTTAGTAACCAGATCAATACCGCGCGTGAGAGCGTTGCGATTTGGAGAAGTGACCAAGTTCAGGGCAATTTCAGTTGAAGTGTCGGCCTTGACTTCTTCAGGGGTTTCGTTTCCTTCCCAGTGGGAGAAGTGGATGCTGTTGCCGACCGTTCCGTCGACCGAAAGCTTCGGCAGATCGGCGATTTCTTCGGTGTAGAACTGAAATCTCATAAAAGGACCTTTCAGCGCAGATAGGACATTAGAGTTTAACCTATCGCAGCAATGAAGCCACTCGTCTGCGACAAATGAAGTTTTGTTGCATCAGCGCCCGAATCTCTATCGCGCCTTCGGGTAGTGTCGTAATCTGATCTTGGTCTCTGTGCAGAGAAATCCAAATTAGGACACTACTCGTCTTCGGCGCTGGTTGAGTCGAATGGCTTTGCGACTTAAGATACGGCTCTTCAAAACTACATAGGGAGATTAACGATGCAAGAGATCACTGCGACCGAGCTGAAGAGACGGCTAGACAACGGCGAGGATATTCAAATTATCGACGTACGCGAACCCGTCGAAGTTGCGATCGGCCGCATTCCCAATTCAACTCACATACCTCTTGGTCAGGTCCTTAACCGGATGAGCGAAATCGATCCGAATCGAGAGACTGTTGTTCACTGCAAGATGGGCGGACGCAGCGCTCGCGCCATCGATGCACTGCAACGCTCGGGATTCAAAGGAAATCTTTTGAATCTTAAGGGAGGTATCCTGGCGTGGTCAGATGAGGTGGACCCATCTGTACCGAAATACTAACCACCCCAAATAAAGATTTAGACCATTAATCGAGCCAGCCAACAAACTTCGTCTCACTGCCTGTCCAGAGCGTCTAAAAGGATCAGCAAGGGGGAACCAGACTAACACGCATGGCTAATCGGCTGCGCGCACACTTGTGTGGACGGTGATCTGCTATGTCTCCTTCGTGGTTCGTTCGTATTAATTGATTGAATTCCGAAATGGAGGAAAAGAGATGAAAGTACTCTTTGGTGGTTTATTGCTATTGCTGACGGTACTTACGTTTTCTCCCAAAACTTCAGTGGGCCAGACAAGGCGCGTCGATTGCCGCGAGCGACGAGAACTTCGTTCAGATCGAAGGGAGATTAGAGCCGACGCGAGAGAAATACGCCTTGGAGAGCGCGACTTGAGAGGCGACGTTCGAGACCGACGAGGTGACGTCCGGGAATATCTCTCGGATCGCCGCAGCGGTGCGTCGAGAGGGGAGCTAATTGCTGATCGTCGTGAAATCAGAGCTGGCTCGCGCGAGATTTATTCAGATCGTCGCTATCTAACAGGTGATCGCAGAGATCGACGAGGAGACATTCGCGACTTTCATCGGGACTTACGTCGCGCCCGACGAGATTAACTGTCGATACCGGAGTATGCGGCTCAGCAAGCAGCACCTCCAAAAAACCGGAGCGAAGCAACCATTTTTAAGTATCGCATGGTCGCTTCGCTCCGTTGTTTAATCAATCGCATTACTTCAATTTTTTGAACCTAACTCGGCCCATCTCAAGCAACAGATAGGCGATCACGTAATTCCTTTCAGCTCGATAAACCTACTGAGCCTACTAATCACCATGCCCTCTTCACACTCGAGCCGGCAAGACAGCGCTGGGCGGTCGTTTTGCTCGCTTTGTCCTTTCATACGAAACCACACCTGACAGTTCGTACATTCACCGTTCCAGCAAAAATCTCCGTAGGAAATGGTGTTAATCGACAAGAACTGAAAGCAGCGTAAAAGACGGTTCCTTTCGGGTACGTTAACCGTCTTTCCCAGAATCTCGATGGAGACAAGCTTCTCGTAAGGCTCAAGCAGATCGGCTGCTACTGCCGCATCGAGTTGCCCTTCGATACCGCTTTGTTCGCTCATAGGCAGCGGCAGTATAATCGCTCCCTTCGAAATTGTGCACACTCAATTAAGCGGCGGTTACAAGTAAATGGCGAGTTGGCGATCTCAGTGCGGAACCCAACAGGTGTGCTATTCAGTATTACCAACGCATCGGGATAGCAAATGGTCAACACTCAACGATCATGGAACCGTCGGCCATTTGCTACCGCGAACGGTATTGAATAAGGCTCAAGCTCTTAATCAACCGGGGGGTGACAAAAGTTGGCCTTAGTTATCTATACAAAACCAGGGTGTCCCTACTGTCAGCAGGCGCGAGATCACTACAACTCCAAGCGCATTCCATTCGTAGAATATGATGCGCAGAATGATCGCGCCCGGCGCGCGGAGATGTTTTCGCACTCAGGTGGCGATCCCACGGTACCTTGCATCGTTCAAGATGGGAACTACGTCGGCTCTGGCTGGGGTGATCCTCCGCGCGGTTGAACGGTTCACGATTAACCGGCCGTGTGCCGGCCAGTCCTGTTTAAATCTGCGTTCCGCTCTCGCTTGATCGAAACATGCGAACCAATGTCATGCGACGATAGCCCTATTACGAATCGTCGCAACTATGCTGCAGATTTATTTTGGAAGATGAAGGTGTGTCATGACAAAACAAATACGATGGTTCTTTCCCCTTGCACTCTCAATTCTATGCCTGGCGTTAGCTACTAGTGCAGTTGCGCAACCGAGTGACGCCAATTCGCCCAAAGCACCGATGACAACGAAGAAACCAAAAACTACCAATATCCATGGAGTCACGCTCGTTGACGATTATTTCTGGCTGCGTGAAAAGACCAATCCAGATGTGATGTCACATCTGCAGGCCGAGAACTCCTACGCGGAAGCAGTCATGCAACCAACCGTTCCGTTGCAGGAAAAGCTGTACAAAGAAATGCTCAGTCACATTAAACAGACTGACGTCAACGTTCCTTATCGCTGGGGAAATCATTTCTACTACACGCGAACCGAGGAAGGTAAACAGTACCCAATCTTTTGTCGGAAGCGCGGCAATCTTGAGGCTCCCGAAGAGATTGTGCTTGACCAGAACGAACTTGCCGTCGGGCAGAAGTTCATGAGCGTCGGCGCGTTTGTTCCAAGTGATGACGGCAACCTACTCGCATACACCACGGACAATACTGGTTACAGACAATACACGCTCCATGTTAAGGACCTGCGGACTAATAAGCTGTTTTCAGAGGCGATTGAGCGCGTTAACAACGTCGCCTGGGCCGCCGACAACAAAACGGTGTTCTATGTCACAGAAGACGCTGTGACGAAGCGCAGCGATAAGTTTTTCCGGCACGTTCTCGGAACGGATAAGAGTGATCTGGTCTACGAAGAGAAGGACGAGCTGTTCGATATCTTCACGTACCGCTCACGCGATAAGGCGGTCATTTTCGTCGAAGCCGATAGCAAGACCTCAACCGACGTGCGGTATCTGCCAGCCGATAATCCCTCGGCCGAGTTGAAGGTCATCCTGCCGCGCCAGCCCGAACATGAGTACGATGTCGATCACCGCGGCGATCTCTTTTACGTTCGCACAAACAAGGGAGCTAAGAATTTTCGAGTTGTTACGGCCCCGGTAAGTGATCCATCAGAAAAGAACTGGAAGGAATTCATCGCGCATCGTCCCGCAGTGAAGGTCGAAGGCATTAGTCTCTTCAGCGATCACGCTGTTTTGTCGGAATGGGAAAACGGTCTACAGCAGCTTGAAATCGTTAATTTAAAGAACGACAAACGGAATCGCATCTCATTTCCGGAGCCGGTTTATTCTGCCGGCCTCTCTTCGAACCGAGAATTCAACACCACGGTTGTTCGTTACAGTTACAACTCGTTGGTTACACCAAACTCCGTGTTTGACTACGACATGAACACTGGTAAGACGACGTTGTTGAAGCAAACTGAAGTGCCGGGAGGATTCGATCGCGCGAATTACCAGTCGGAGCGCGTCTTTGCGACGGCGTCAGATGGAACGAAGATTCCTATGTCTGTCGTCTATCGGAAAGGGACGAAGCTCGACGGCTCCGCTCCGTTGCTGCTTTACGGATATGGTTCATATGGGATATCGATTCCGCCTACGTTCTCATCGAGTCGCCTATCGCTGCTTGATCGCGGCGTAGTTTATGCCATCGCGCACATTCGTGGTGGTGGTGAGTTAGGCGAAGAATGGCGCCAGGCTGGAAGAATGATGAACAAGATAAATACGTTCTCTGACTTCATCGCCTGCGCGGACCATCTGGTCAAAGCGAAGTACACCTCCAGTAATCGGCTGGTAATTCAGGGCGGTAGCGCCGGTGGCTTACTCGTCGGTGCGGTCGTCAACATGCGGCCGGATCTGTTTAAAGCAGCGATTGCGCAGGTTCCCTTTGTCGACGTACTGAACACGATGCTTGATGCGACGCTTCCGCTAACAACCAGCGAATACATCGAGTGGGGCAATCCGAATGACAAGCCCGCGTTCGAGTATATGAAGCGGTATTCACCCTACGACAACATCGCGAAGACAAACTATCCGTCGATGCTAGTTAAGGTGTCAGTAAACGACAGTCAGGTTCCCTACTGGGAAGGTGCGAAGCTTGTGGCGAAGCTCCGCGAGCTGAAGACGGACCAAAATCCGCTGCTGCTCAAAGTAAACTTCGGCGCAGGCCATGGCGGCGCCTCAGGTCGTTACGATGCCTTGCGCGAGACAGCGTTTGACTATGCCTTCATGCTTTGGCAGATGGGCGTGACGGAACAGATGTCGAAGAACTAAAAGAAACAGGGGCAGGAGCAGGAAGAGATCGGAGCAGGGGCAGCAAACAGGAGCACGAAAGTAGCCCGCTCCTGCGTGGTGCTCCTGCTCCTGTTTTAGCGTGCCCGAGGGTCTGGCTTTACGAGCAGCGGCTGCGTGTAGCTTTGCCCTGCTACTGTTAACTTCACCGTGTAGTTTCCCGGCAACACAGTAGGACGAAAACCGAATCCCTCACCACCGCCGCCACCACCGCGGCCTCCAGTTGTAGCTGACGGAGTAGGTCGCAGGTCCCAGATCCAACGATGCATTCCCGCCGCACCTGACAACGGTTCGGGAGTCGGCCTCCAAAACGCAGGTATGTTTAGTGTGTCAGGATTTACTGGTGTTGGCCGGTCAGCGCTCGAATAGCGGCGGATGACGTCGCCAGCTGGATTCAATATTTCGAGAACGACCGGATCTGCTGCATCAGTACGAAGGTAATAATCGATAGCCGCTCCAAATGGTGGATTTTGAGCGAGTGGTTCATCTCGAGGCTGCGGTGTGCCGTTATCACTTCCGGGTATCACACTGATAGCCGTGGCCGGCTTCAACAGAAACGTGTTGGCCTTTCGTACGTCACCAATCTGTCGCAGCGGTGTGATGTTATCGAGTATCCAAAAACCGCGACCGTGTGTTGCGACTATCAAGTCATCGCCGTGAATCGCCAGATCGCGCGCGGATGCGGCAGGCAAGTTCAATTGCAACGATTGCCAGTGGTCACCATCATCGAAAGAAACGAAAACCCCCAATTCCGTACCCACAAACAACAGCCCTCGTTGTTGCGGATCCTCTTTGATCGTTTGAACGTAGACCCCTGCCGGCAATCCAGCCGTAATCTTTTGCCAGGTCTTTCCAGCATCGCGTGTGCGATAGACGTAAGGCTCGTAGTCCTCCAGTTGATGTCGCTCGAACGCGGCGTAAGCTTCATTCACATCGAAATGTGAAGCTTCCATCATCACAACTTTGCTCCATGGCGATACGTCAGGCGGCGTGACATTGGTCCACGTTTTACCGTCGTCGTTAGTGAGCTGAAAATAACCATCATCAGTCCCGATCCAAATCATTGACGCTCGCAGAGGCGAAGGTGCAATTGTGTAGATAACCCCACGGCGCTTATCCGTCGGGGCATTCGCTGCCGCCGCTTCATTCAGATTTGACGGAACGCCTGGGTCTTCACGAGTTAGATCCGGACTTATTTGTGTCCAACTTTCGCCGCCATTGGCTGTCTTGTACAGAAATTGATTTGCATAATAGAGCGCGCGCGGATCGGCCTTAGAGAAAACGAGTGGTTGCGTCCACGCATGGCGGAAAGGACCCGTGCCGCGCTCTGGAGAGACGTTCTGCGTTGCTCCCGTCAAAACGTTACAGCGAGTTACTGTTCCACCGAAAATGATTTCAGGATGCAATGGATCTGGAGCTGTGTACCCCGCCTCCCCACCTGCACATAGACCCGTCCAATCTTTGTTTGAGATCTCCGAGTGATTGCTTCGCGATGGGACGGAAACGGCGCCACTGTCTTGCTGGGGGCCCGTGAGCCAATACGGAAATCGATAATCAGCCGCAACATGGTATAGCTGGGCCGTTGATTGGTTGTACCAGCTACTCCACGTTTGAGCGTCATCGATCGTTACTATTGAGCCCTGGTCACTAGCAGCGATCATCCGGTTTGGATCGTTTGGATGGATCCACAGCTGGTGATAATCGTCGCCACCTGGCGCGCCTTTAATGGCGGTCCACTTCGATCCACCATTTGTCGATTTATAGATCGACGTGTTTTGCACGTAGACCGTCTCCGCGTCTTTTGGATCAGCTGTGACCTTGTTGAAGTACCAACCGCGTCCCCAGATTCGTTGATCAGTTGAGATCTTGGTCCAGGTGGCGCCTGCATCATTTGACGAATAAAGTCCACCCTCTTTGGCGTCGACAATGGCATAAACCCGATTACGATTCGTCGGTGCAACTGCCAATCCGATCCGGCCCAACCCTTCAACAGGTAAACCGTTTGTCAGTTGTTGCCACGTAGTCCCGCCATCGGTTGACTTGAAGACTCCGCCGCCTGGTCCATTAGCAGGCGCATAGATGAACCAGGGTGGCCGGCGCACATTCCACATCGCGGCGTAGATGATTTGCGGGTTTGTCGGATCAAATGCGAGGTCTATCGCGCCTACATCATTGTCTTTGAACAACACCTTCTGCCAGGTCGTCCCTCCATCGCGCGAGCGGTAGACACCGCGATCGGGATTCGGTCCATAGGCATGGCCAAGCGCCGCGACAAAGACTGTATTAGGCTTCGTTGGGTCAACGATTATGCGACCGATCTGACGTGTGTTCTCGAGACCGAGATGCTTCCACGTCTTGCCTTCGTCGGTGGATTTATAAACACCGTTGCCGAACGATATTGAGTCGCGCATGTCGGCTTCACCAGTTCCCACATAAATGATTTTTGAATTCGAGGGCGCCACGGCAAGAGCCCCGATTGACGCGATCGGCTGCGAATCAAAGATGGGGACCCACGTCCGTCCCGCATTAATTGTTTTCCACACGCCTCCACCGACCGACCCAAAATAAAACGTTTCTGGTTCGCTTATGACACCGCTTACTGCATTCACGCGACCGGCACGGAATGGGCCAATCATCCGCCACCGCAGGGCAGAAAAGTATTGGGTGTCTCCGTCATTCATCCGTGTCTCAGCTGATGAAAACCGCACCCACGTGAGCGTTAACGACAGGAAAAGCACGCATAGCGCTGCCAGTAACGTTCGGCGGAGTTTGATCTGAGTGGGGTCAAACATACGAACTCGGTCTCCTTGTGCTATGACTTTGAAATGAAAATGAGTGTTGAACCTGAAAGCCGCGAGGCGACATTTTACAGGAACGGGCCATTAACGCCATCGGCTGGTTGCGAGCAACGGTAGTTGGGAGTTAAATATGCCAATCTCGACGACAAACTAAACCCCTGAAGCATACCCAGAATGATCGGCTCCACACTCGGTAACTACAAGATTCTCGAAAAGCTCGGCGAGGGCGGACAGGGGACAGTCTACCGTGCCGTCGACTCGAAGTTGGGCCGACCAGTCGTCATCAAAGTTCTTCCGGCTGAGTTAACTGTGAAGGAAGCGAACCTTAAACGCTTTGAACGTGAAGCACGCCTTGCTTCCTCGCTGGATCACCCAAACATCTGCACGATCTTCGATCTTAACGAGATCAATGGCATCCACTTCATCGCGATGCAGTACATCGAAGGACGCAACGTTCGACAACTTGTCAATGGACGGCCGTTGTCATTGGAAAGCGCCTTATCGATCGCTGTTCAAGTCGTTGACGCATTAGCCACGGCGCACGCGCGCGGCATCATTCACCGCGACATAAAAGCCGGCAATGTGATGGTCACTCCAAACGGCCAGGTAAAAGTTCTCGACTTCGGGCTCGCAAAATTGCTGGACGAAGATGCCGCTCGCACGTCGGGAATACATCACACCGAACTAACAGAGGTTGGAATTCCATACGGCACTGCGACGTATGCGGCACCGGAACAAGCACGTGGCGATCGCGTGGATGCTCGCGCCGACATCTTCTCAGCGGGCGTGTTGTTGTACGAAATGCTGACCGGCGGCTGGCCATTCAAAGGTCAAACGGCAGTCGATGTACGGCACGCGGTGCTGCACGATGAGCCCGCGCCTCTTGCTGATGCGAGACCGGGTCGCACGCCGGCAAAGCTACAAATGATTTTGGATAAAGCGTTAGCGAAGGACGTACGCAATCGTTATCAGCGAATCTCCTACTTCGGCGACGATCTGCGGACAGTTATCAAGGAATTGGGCGCTGAAGCGCTTCCGGGGTTGGATGACAACATCTCGCCAGTCGCTCCCAGACATCTCGAGCAAAAAAATCCTATGGCTCGTGCGTTTCGCTGGCTAACTGGAGGGCGGCCCGGTGACACCGGAGCTTTTGCGGTGGCTCGACGGATGAAAGCGTCGTCGTCGTCGGCAGAAAAAGAGGAAAGTACGGGAAGCAGCCTCACGGAAACCGACAGAAAGAGTGTGGCTATCCTGCCTTTTAAGAACATCGGCAATGATAGTGACATCAATTTCTATCAGTTCTCGCTTGCGGATGCCGTCATTACTGAACTTGCGCGCGTTAAGTCGTTGGTCGTGAGGCCTTCTTCCGTAATTGTGAAGTACCAGGAGCGCCAAGTTGACCCGGCCGTCGCCGGACGTGAATTGAGAGTCGATGCCATTCTCACGGCCACTTTTCTGCGTGCAGGTGACCGCTTACGTGTAACGGCTCAATTACTTAATGTGCGAACAAGCGAAATTCTCTGGAGTGAAAGAATCGACGCAGAAGCCAGTGACATCATCGGGGTCCAAGATACGATCGTAAAGCGAATAGTCGAAGGTCTACGTCTTGAACTTACTCCGGATGAAGAACACGCACTCGCAAAAGGTTCCACCGCAGATGCCGCCGCTTCCGACGAGTATCTGCGTGGCCGCGATCGAATGGGGCGGTTTATCTATCACACGATCGCGCGTGAGGATGTTGATTCAGCAATCGAGCATTTTCGTCGCGCAATCGAGTTGGATCCGAAATTTGCTCTCGCCTACTCGGCTCTTGGCGGTTGTTACGTTAACCGCGTGCTGAAAGGTCTCGGTCAGGCGGGAGATCACCAGAAAGCGAAGGATGCATTCTCTAAGGCTCTGCGCCTCGATCCGCAACTACTCGAAGCACGGATGCACATGGTGTTCATCTATTTGACCGGAGGCAACAAGGCGAAGGCGCGTGAAGAAGTCGAGTTATTGCGTGAACAGTATCCGAATGACGTCGGTGTGCACTTTGTGCGTGGCGTGCTTTCGCGTCTAAGCGGCCAGTATGAGCGCGCCTTACGAAGTTTCGATCGCATGACGCGTTTGAATCCAGCCGAAGATGTGGTAGCCAGCTATAACCGAGCCCGCATTATGATGTATCAGGGCCGGTACGAAGACGCACTGGCGGAGCTTGATCGGGGTGCGGAAATGGAGGCCGAGCATCCATTGATCATGGTCTTCCGCGCTCGTGTTCTGTATTACCGTGGAGAGGTCGACCCAGCGACACGGATCCTCCAACATTTGTTGCAAAAACATCCGCAGATGGATGGGATTCGCCCCATTCTCGCAATCTGTCTCAGCGCTCAAGGACATCATTCAAAGGCCAACGAACAACTCACGAACAAAGTAAGGCTCGCCGCCGAAGCGGATTACGATATATCTTATTGGTTGGCTTCTGCGTATCTCTTGCAGGGCCGCCAGGTAGAAGCACTGCGCTGGCTTGAAACTGCCATCAGCCTGGGCAACGAAAACTATCCATGGTTTGAGTCTGATCCCAATTGGTCTGATATGCACGAAGATCCTAGGTTCAAAGAACTGATCGGAAACATCAAGCGCGACATGGATCCAAAGGACAAACCTGAATGAAAACATTCGTCGTTGGCGACATTCACGGTCGCTGCGCGCAGTTGTTAAACCTGCTCGACCTCTTACCTCGAGATCCTCAGACTGACACGCTGGTGTTTTTGGGTGATCTTATCGATCGAGGAGCGGATGCTCCCGGGTGTGTGGATCACATCCTGAAGATGTGCCGCGAAAATCCAGAACGGGTTATCTGTCTAAGAGGAAATCATGAACAGATGATGCTGGATTTTCTTGAGGGCGTCAGCAACCTCTGGTTGACTCCGGTCACCGGGGGTGAACGAACCTTCGAACAGTACACTGGCAGACCGGTGGAGGTTGATAGCGAACAGGATATTCATGACCTGCGGTTAGCACTCGAGCAGGCAGTCCCATCTGAACATGTTGAGTTCATGCAAGAGACCCGTCTTTATCACGAAGACGACTACGCGATCTACGTGCATGCAGGTTTGGACGAAGGCAAACATCCGCGCGATAGTTCTCCACTGTCGCTGTTGTGGATGCGTGATATGGACTTTTACAAAAACTACCACGGCAAGCCTTGCGTGTTCGGACATACGCCGACCCCGTTACTGCCGTTGCGCGGGCGTCTCGGGCGCCATGGTATCTATATTTCTCACAGTGCCATCGGCCTCGACACCGGCTATAACCACCAGTCGCCATTGAGTTGTTTGTCACTTCCTGACTTTAATCTCTATCAGACGTTTGCTGACGGCCGCGAAGAGAATCACCAGATAACATCCTTCATTCCTGAAGCTTTGAGGGAGATGCAACGCCAAGCCGGAATTGGATAAGAAGCTTCGGTTGGTCTTAGTCAGGAAACTATAGGACCTATGCATAGGCCGCCCCATACATACTGTGAAAATCTGCGGCTGGTTCTCTATTTCGTGCGATTGAGTGTGAAGTCAGCAATCTGCTTGAGCGTGATCGTGGGCCTGTTGATTGACTCCAAAGCTAAAGACGCTTCCCGGTGAGCTCTTGCGGCAGCGGACCTCGTCTCTTCCAATCCATACAACGCTGGATAAGTGGCTTTGTCGGCGCGCGCGTCCTTGCCCGGAGTTTTTCCAAGTTCCGTTTCAGTTGCGGTCACGTCAAGCAGGTCGTCGGTTATCTGGAAAAGTAATCCAAGACTCGTTGCGTACTTCGTCACCGCTTCGAGTTCAACCTCACTTGACCCCGCGATGATTGCGCCACAGCGAACCGCACAGATTATCAGTGCAGCAGTTTTTAATCTGTGAATCTCGTCGAGTTCGTCGCCGGTGACCTTTTGCGCTTCGGCCTGGATGTCTAAAGCCTGCCCAGCAACCATTCCCCGGGGCGTTCCTGCCGCCCGTCCCAACTCGCTAATCAAACGCACTCGCGTGACCGGGCTCAGGCGTTCATCCTCTGCAATGGTCTGAAATGCGAGTGTCTGTAGAGCGTCGCCGGCGAGGATGGCTGTAGCCTCGTCATATCTTACGTGACACGTAGGTCGACCGCGGCGAAGATCGTCATCGTCCATTGCCGGCAGATCATCGTGGACCAATGAGTATGTGTGAACCATCTCCAGGGCGCATGCGGTTCTCAGCAAACACTCGTTTGTCGCTCCGAACGTATGCCCCGAGGCCAACAGTAACGCTGGGCGGAAGCGCTTGCCGCCGGCAAACACGCTCCAGCGAATCGCTTCATGAACCCGTTGCGGAGACACGTCTGCAGCCGGAAGCAGAGAGTCCAACGCCGCATCCACCAACCGCCTGCTTTCAACCAATCCGGTATTAATGTCAGTTTGGTCTGACGAGAGCACGTCAGAAGCCTTCATCTTCGTTTTCCGATGCAGCAGCTGAGCGCGTGGCTTCGTTGAAAGGAGCGGCGACCGGTCGACCTTGATTATCACGCATAAGGGTCTCGATTCGTCGTTCAGCCTGACTAAGTCGCTCCTGACATTCGCGCGAAAGGCGAATACCCTGTTCGAAGAGTTCGAGACTTTTTTCAAGCGGCAAGTCGCCGCCTTCCAGTTGTTGAACGATCCGTTCCAACGCCTCGAGCGAGGCCTCGAACGACCGCGGTTGCTCTTGAGTTGTTTTCGGTTCAGACATAATTCATTGCCAATTGCCGATTGCCAATTGAGCTGCGGGACCATTTCCGATCAGTAATCTAAAATCGGCAATCGGCGATGTCATCGGTTCCTTCGCCTTGGTTTCGTTTGCTTCAAGAACGGCAGCTTTAGATCCAGGCTCCCAATTGCCGGCAGATCTTTCATGACACTATCGACGACGCGTTCGATAACAACGTCGTCTTTGAAGTCTACAACTTTCCAACGATCCCCATCGCGTCGCAGCGCAAGTTCAATCGTCCGATCAGGGATTGCGGCATTCGCGCGCGCATTATCACCCTGCGTACTGATTGTGGCTACCGAAGACACGGCAAGAGCGACAAGAAGAAACGGCTTTGACTCGGCGCGCGCAGAAAACTCTTTGATTTCTTTAGCGACTTCCGTGTTTATTCGATCCTTAAGCTGTGGCAGCAAGGATGGAAGTATGTTGTCGATCTTTTGTTGTAAAGAATCGTTGAGGACGATGCCGTAACGACTGCCGGCTTTTTGCCTTACATTAACCAGAAGGTTCTTCGCGATAGCATCGTTGTCCAGCTGGTTGTTAAAAGCCGCCATATCGTTGCGTTGCGCGGCGTCGATGATGAGTGCGAGCGAGTAGGCTGGTGTTGTTTGGTAGTGTCGCCACCAGAAGAACACGCCGGCGGCTGCAACGAGCACGAATACGAAAACGAGCGCCACCAGGATGGCGAGCACTTTGGGCCATCTGCGCCGACGACCCGTTTGACCAGAGCGTGATGTAACACGAGGTGACGCCGCACCCGGCTGATCCAAATTGATCACTATTCTGTTCTTAACAGGATCGGCCATGATTTTCGATATCGTTGTGTGCTCGATACGCTTTAGGTTGTCGTAGCTCGTCGACAACCTCTCATTCTCCCCAAGCTTTAGCTTGGGGTACCGCATACTTGAAGTTAAATAACCATTTTAACGGTTTAGCTGACAGCGTGAGCGTCGAACCTGGAAAACCGTTGAAACGGTTACGCAGATTTAGTGGTCAGCTGACCCCAGGCTGAAGCCTGGGGTGAATCAGAAGTCGCATTCGCATCACGACAACTGCGGCTCCTTCGACACCTTTGAAACCTTCGCGCTAAACTTCCCTTTTGCCAAACGTACTCCGACTTCATCACCCACCTGCACTCCCGCAGCATCCCGCAACAGTTTTCCATCCGCGTCCTGCGCAATCGCATAGCCACGTTGAAGAACGGCCAACGGCGACAATGCATCCAACGACGCGGCCGCAAGCCCAAGTCGCTCTCTCGCGCTCTGCAAACGCGATTCGAGAGACAGAGTGGACGCCGCCGATGCTGTCTCAAACCGCGAACGTGCTGCAGCTACACGCACCTGTAACCGAGCCGGAGACAGTTTTTGGACCATGGCGGTGGTGCGCTGGCTCGCTTTCCGCATCTTTTGGTTCACTACCAACTGCAATTGATGGGTTGCGGTATTGGCATCCAAACGTGCATTACGTAGTCGACCCCTTACTTCGTCGAATACTTTGGAGAGCGCCTGCTCCTGTACCTGTGCCCGCGCGCCAACAATTCGATAGCGCATCAGACGCACAAGTTGCCGGCCGGCGTGCTCAAGCGCCGAACAAATCTGATCTTCACGCGCCGCGACGATCTCCGCTGCCGCAGACGGAGTTGGAGCGCGGTGATCCGCGACGAAATCGGCAATCGTAAAATCTGTCTCGTGACCTACAGCAGAAATCACCGGAATCGCCGACTTGCGTATGGCGCGCGCGACTTCTTCCTGATTGAAAGCCCAAAGGTCCTCTGTGGAGCCGCCACCCCGACCAACAATCAAGACATCGACTAAGTCACTGGTGCGACCATCGCGTCTCGCGCGTTCGTGGTACTGATTGATAAGCCATATGGCGCGTGCGATTTCTGATCCAGCACCTTCGCCCTGGACACGGGCCGGTGAAAACAAAATATGGACCGTGCGCGTGCGTCGCGACAAAACATTGAGAATATCGCGTATGGCAGCGCCGGTCGGTGAGGTAACGATTCCAACGCGGCGTGGGAAGACTGGCAATGGCCTTTTCAGTTCTTTCGCAAACAGTCCCTCCGCTTGCAAACGATCGCGCAATTGTTCGAAGGCAATGCGCAAAGCTCCCGCGCCAACTGGATCGAGCGACTCAACAATTAACTCGTAATCACCACGAGGGGGAAACACGCTCAGTTTGCCGCGAGCGCGTACATGCAAACCGTCATTGGGTCGAAATCGGATGCGTTGATTCGAAGAGCGAAAACATTTTGCGCGCAGTTGTGCACCCTCGTCTTTAAGTGAGAAGTACCAATGACCCGAGGAGTGAGCCTTGAAGTTTGAGATTTCGCCTTCAACCCACACTGAAGCAAAACGCGATTCGAGAGTGGTTCTGACGGAGTTTGTAAGTTCGGAAACACTCAGCGGCCGGCGTTCAGTTTCATCGAACAGGGCCGAGAATAGAGGCTGTGACATATGAGGGATGAAGGATGAAGGATGAAGGCGGAAAACGCAAATCCGGGAAGAAGAGTATCCACAGATTACACAGATTACACAGATTAAGAGCTGGGCAGTTAAGTTGATGCTGATGTCTTCCTTTTCGGATCAGCAGGTTGCCCAAACTCTCAACTTAACTGACGTAGCTCTTAATCTGTGTAATCTGTGTAATCTGTGGATATTCTTAACGCTTACTAAATCACTGATTCGCACTAACCACCGGACTTAGTCGCACGGACGCGCCATCTTTGCTCGTGATAACGCGCATTCGGGGAGGGGCAGACGAAGAAGAGTTGGAAGCGTAGGTGATCGTGTAGGCTGTGCGTAGTTGCACCACCACGTCGTCATATGCGCGCTGCAGATCTTGTAAGCGTTTAATTGGGTAGTAGACGCCACCAGACGCCGCCGCCAATTTTCGGCCTTCTTCGTCCGCGCGCGTCGTTAGAGTCAGGTAACGAGTGCGCAAAGGGTCGATCGTCACATTCGCCTGCGGCACACTCGATTGCGGCACTAAACCCGAGGGCACATACAGGGGATAGACTAAGGCCCCAGACTCAGTCAAAGCTTCGAGAATCGCCGGAAACGAAATGAACGACTTGTTGTCGTCTCCGTCCGACATAATAACCACGGCCGTTCGCTCACCGCGAAACTGCTTCAACGTTTCAGCAAGCACGTAGCCCAGCGCGTCATATAGCGCAGTTCCACCACCAGCATCAATCTCGTCGAGTTTCTTCGACAGCAGCTGTCTGTCAGTCGTGAAATCCGAGATCATCTGGATGTCGTCGCGGAAGCTGATGATGGCAATGCGATCCTGAGGACTCGTCGTCTGGAGAAAATCGCGTGCTGCTTTACGAATAAAGTCCATTCGCTCTTCCACACTGCCGGAAACGTCCAGCAACAACACAAGATTAAAAGGTTCGTTTGTGGGAACGACGTTAGTCACGCGTCGTTGTATGCCATTCTCGTAGACGGTGAAGTCAGATTCGCGCATTCCACCTATTGCGCGACCATTGCGATCCGTAACGCTCGCATTGAACCGCTTCAACTGCGGCGCGACGGAGCTGACTATCTGTCCCGGGGGTGTCGAACGTCGAAGCGTTGGTTCACGTTCGATAGGTGGCAACGTTTTCGCGTAATCGCCAAACATCCTGGGAGATACTTTGCGGATTGCGTCAACCAGATGCACATCGCCACTGCGGACAATAGCCCGGGCTGCCTCTGTCAATGGACGCTCACGGAGATCGGCAGGCGCTAGACTGGGATCGACGTTCAAGAGAATCACGCCACGACGAGTTTGAAAGTTGAGCGCGACCCGCTCTTCCTTCTTCGCTTTTTCATCGCCCAGCTTCCCGGAGATTCGGAATGTGCCACCCGCTTTTTCCTTAACCTCTGGCAATTCGACGTCGCTCATGTAACGTGGCTTGCTCGCGAGCCACCAAAAATCGACCTTTACTGCATCAAGCGGAACGTCGGCATGAATCGTCCCTGTGTCCGTTTTGACAGCTGCGGATTCGACATTACCAACTACGTCGACAGCGCCCGCCTCACTTTCAATCTCCACTTTCGATCGCAATGGAATCCGCACGACGATATCGATCCGGTCTTGTGGGCGTCGACTGCGCACTTCAATCTCGATATTGCCGCCTTTTGCCTCAGCTTTAATGTCGCTCTCATCAACCGGCAGACCAGCCGATTGAGCTTGGATCGTCACTTTTTTTTGCTGTTCTTCAGAAGCGATCACGCTGACCCGGCCATCACGATTGCGAATCACAATCGACACTGTTTCCGGCGTGTCGAGCTCACGTTGAAAGCTCTGCGCCAACGCAGATTGGCTCAGACAGCCAATCAACACGGCTGCCAGGAAGCTAAACAGGATGAGTTTGGGGAAATACGGGCACCCGTGACTCGGGGCAAAGCATTCACGGCAAAACATCGCGTGCGATCTTGCCCGCCTAAAGTCCTCGGGTCAAGCGCAGGTAACGCACCTCAAAGCCTGACAGGACTAGCGGATTTCAGAATTACGAGATATTTTTTGTAAACCCAGACCTGAATTGCATGTCGCAGAATTAGCGCGGGAGAGCTGCACTTGTTGGGGAGGTTAAAAAAGCCCTCGCATCGTTCGGTGTTTGCTGCCTTATCGGCTATCATATCCGGACTTTTACCAATCAGCCCCCGTTTCCTTGTCGCCTCGCTTTTCCAGGAGATTTCCTTTGGCAACACAGCAGGCCCGACAATTGGCGCACTTTCCCCGAAAGTCACAAGAGTGCGAACCAGACCAGCGACTCATTATTCACAATCTCGTTAAGCGAGATCCGCGCGCCGGATTAGCAGAAGACGTCCGAGCAGGTTTAACCGCATATCCGAAACGGTTCCTCCCGAAATATTTCTACGATGAGCTCGGTTCACAACTATTCGACGCAATCTGCCTGTTACCGGAGTATTACCTGACTCGCGCCGAGAACGAGATACTCCAACGTTACTCCGATGAAATTGCGGCTTCAGTCGACGGCCCAAAAACTCTGGTTGAAATGGGAAGCGGTAGCGCATGGAAGACCAGGTTAGTAATCGAAGCACTCTTGCGAAAGCAATCCGAATTGTTGTTCATGCCGGTTGACATCTCTGCAACCGCTCTGGAGAACAGCTCGCGTATTCTCCTTCAGTCGTATCCCCGTCTCAGGATCGAGGCTTATGCAGCCGACTACTTCGCGGGCCTGGCAGAGCTGGGCAAGAAGCAGCGCGGGCGAACGCTCGCACTCTTTTTGGGTTCGAACATCAGCAATTTCGATCAGGACGAAGCGCTGAGATTTTTGCGCGCGCTCCGGGCAATGCTGCGTGCAGGTGACGCACTACTGCTCGGCGCTGATTTGAAGAAGGACCCGGCAATTCTCGAAGCTGCGTACAATGATGCGCTCGGCGTGACCGCCGCGTTCAATCTTAATGTCTTAGCCAGAATCAATCGCGAACTCGGTGGCAACTTCGACTTACGCGCATTCAAGCACAAGGCCTTTTACAACCGAGCGATGGGCCGCGTCGAGATTTACATCGAAAGCGTGCAGGCTCAGAAGGTGCGAATTGAGAAGCTGAATCTCGAGGCTGAGTTCAGTGCCGGCGAGCTAATTCATACCGAAAACTCCTACAAGTACGACCTTTCTGACATTGGGCAGATGACCACGCTCACGGGCTTCACACGGGCGCGGACGTGGCTCGATTCGAGTGAGCGTTTCAGTAGTAATCTCCTGCTCGCCAGTTGATGACAAATGGCTGGTCCTGTTGATAGCGCGCTGGTAGAGTTTCGTGACGTCAGTTACAGCGTCGGTACCACAAAGATAATCTCCAACCTCAGTCTGGTCGTAGAACAAGGCGAGACGCTAGTGCTGCTCGGTGAGTCGGGCTGCGGAAAAACCACGACCTTGAAGCTCATCAACCGGCTATTGGATCCCTCAGCTGGTCAAGTGCTGGTCGAAGGAAAGCCTTCCACTGAGTGGGATCCCATCGCACTTCGTCGACGTACCGGCTACGTAATCCAGGAAGGTGGCCTTTTCCCTCACTTCACAATCGCTGAAAACATCGGCCTCGTACCGAAGTTATCAGGATGGACTGACGCAAAGATCAACGCGCGCGTAGACGAACTACTTCAACTTGTCGGACTGAACTCGAAAGAGTTTGCAGAGCGATACCCGCGAGAGCTTTCGGGCGGACAGCGCCAGCGAGTGGGTGTTGCGCGCGCTCTCGCCGCAGATCCATCGCTGCTGTTGCTCGATGAACCTTTTGGAGCGCTTGATCCGTTGACCCGCGCCAGCCTGCAAAGAGAATTCGCCGCGCTCGCTCAACGTTTGGCCAAGACTGCAGTTGTGGTGACACATGACGTGCGTGAGGCGCTGCTGCTTGGTGACAGGATTGCGCTAATGCACCGTGGACAGATTGAACTGGTTGATTCTCCAAAGAGTTTTGTTCAGTCCAAAAATCCGCGAGCACGCGCTTACCTGGAAACGCTGAAGGTGATGTCCGATACGCTTTAGCTTGTCGCGAGGTGCGCCAGCTTTCAACTTCTTTCAGGAATGCAGCGGTTCAATCACGTTCAACCCTCAGCTTCTGAAAGCAGTTGAACCTGCGGCACATCACGACAAGCTGAAGCGTATCGGACATCTGGTTGCCGCATTCATCCAAGCTTGCGTGTAACTAATCATAACGACAAGCTAAAGCGTATCGAACATCAAGAATGACTTTCTTGCAATTCATCCAACGAAACTGGCCGGAACTGCTAACACTCACGCGCCAGCATATAGTGCTCGTTGTTACAGCGATCCTCATCGCAGTGGCGATCGGCGTCCCGACCGGGATTCTTCTCACACGCTATCGTTCACTACGCGCTCCGGTTCTCGGTGTCGCGAATATCATGCAAACGGTCCCCAGCCTCGCTCTGTTTGGTTTTCTTATTCCTCTGCCATTCATTGGTGGCATTGGAGCCCGCACTGCTCTCGTCGCGCTGGTCCTTTATTCACTGCTGCCTGTGATTAGAAACACCGTAACAGGAATTCTTGGAGTGGACCCGAGTGTTCGAGAAGCGGCAGTGGCAATGGGAATGACTGACAGGCAGATTCTCACGCAGGTTGAATTGCCGTTGGCTATGGGAGTCATAGTTACTGGTGTTCGCGTAGCAACGGTCATCGCTGTCGGTGTTACGACGATAGCTGCAGCGGTCGGCGCAGGGGGTCTGGGCGTATACATCTTCCGCGGACTCCGGCAATACGACAACAATCTGCTACTGGCCGGTGCTGTCGCGGCCGCCCTACTCGCACTGCTTGCAGATTTTCTTCTCGGGTTACTCGAACAACAATTTACTTTTGAACGCCGGCCTCGGGTGTCAGTCGGACAAAAACTGATCCTGGTGTTTGTATCGCTGTTATTGATTGCTGGCGTCGTCGGTATGTTGGCGAAGTCGAGTAGTCCAAACTCTGAATCAAATGCTCACGTCGTAATCGGGTCGAAGGACTTCACTGAGTCGGCGTTGCTGGCGGAGATCATGGCGCAATTGCTGGAAGCGCGCGGCATTTCTGTTGAGAGAAAATTTGAATTGGGTGGAAACCTCCCGCACGAAGCGATGATTGCCGCAAAGCTTGATCTTTATCCGGAATATACCGGCACAGCATATACAGCTATTCTTCATCATCTACCTATTAGTGATCCTCGTGCCGTCTACCAACAGGTCAAGCAGGAATACGCAGATAAGTTTCAGATAGCGACAAGCGAGCCGCTTGGGTTTGAGAATACGTTTGCCATTCTCATTCGTGGCGCAGACGCCAGAGATCTAAATCTGAAGACCATTTCAGACGCCGCACCGCACACGCCGCGCTGGCGAGCAGGATTTGGCCAGGATTTCAAATCACGCGAGGATGGTTATCCCGGCTTGGCCAAAGCTTACGGTTTGAAGTTCGCGGAAGTAAGAGAGATGGACCTATCCCTGACTTATATTGCGCTGGCATCAAATCAAGTGGACCTGATTGCGGGCAATTCAACCGAGGGTCGGCTGTCGACCCTCGACTTAGTGCAACTTCAGGACGATCGGCATTATTTTCCGCCTTACGAAGCTGTGTATTTCGTGCGACAGGATTCGTTGGCGCGAACGCCTTCCTTACAAGAGGTTCTACGGAAACTTTCCGGAACGATCCCGACGGAGGAGATGCGGCAACTCAATTATGAAGTTGACGGTAAGAAGCGCGACATCAAGCAGGTTGTCAGTGAGTGGATAGCCAAGAAGGGCCTTTGAACTTTGGTGGTGGGTCTTTGGTCTTCGGTCTTTGGCCTTTGCCTCTTAGGTCTTTGGCCTTTGGTTTTGGTGGCTGTACTCAATCGAGAGTTATTTGCAATACAAAACAAATACATGCCTGCTAACGGTCAGACCAAAGGACCAACGCGATGACTCTTATCGACGTACTCATCCTACTGCTTGTTGCCGGAGTTTGTGGCGCGCTGGGACAAGCGATAGCCGGTTATTCACGCGGTGGTTGTCTGGTTTCTATCGCGTTGGGTTTTGTCGGAGCGCTTCTGGGTCTGTGGCTTGCTCGTAAAATGGGTTTGCCTGAACTCTTTAACGTGCGGATTGGTGATACGAACTTTCCGATTATCTGGTCGATCATTGGATCCGCGCTATTCGTCGCAGTCCTGTCCCTGCTAACTCGACGCTCATGGTGAAGCAAAGCAGATCCACCGATTTCCACAGATTACACAGATTCAGCTCTAGGCAGTTAAGTTGAATCTGATGTTCCCATCTAGAGCGAAGAAACCTAATCGTCCAACTTAACTGATTTGGGCTGAATCTGTGTAATCTGTGGAAATCGGTGGATCTGCTTTTGCGGCGGATATTACAGATTCCTACTGCGCCGCAAGCATCGCAGCGTTTAATGCTTTCCCATTCAACGTTGAGGTGAGGCAGATTCGAGCAGCGACGTCGGCTGGGCGAATGTTGCCGGCACTCCGCGGATGACCACGCAGCGCCAATGCGAAAGGAGTGGCTCAGCGGCAATTCAAGGATTCTTTACGCTGAGCCCAAATATTCAATTGTGAGAACTCAAAACGGCTCTGGGCCACGTTATTGCTAATGGCAGGCCTATTCAGCTGTTGGAACTTGTGTTCTCAGGCGGATCGATGGCGTTGGCTTTCTCTTCTGTAGAGTCCATGCTCATCGCGCTTCCAGTTTTCGTGTTCTCTGGCGGATCTACGGGCGCCGCTTGATCACGAAGTTCTTCTTCTTTCTCAGACATGTTTTTGACCTCCTTGAAGGTTCGGGAGTATCCAGGCGGTCAGCCTAGATCTTTTAAGTAAGACTGAGTATCAGGGCGCGAAGTATAACTCTTAAAGGCTTCGGAACCCCACTGCTTCTCGAGATCTTGCAAAACATTTTTCGCCGCCTGCCGCTGTTCGGCGGCTTTTGTGGCATCACCTAAGCGTTCGCTGGCACGGGCGGCAATAACGTCCGCGCGCCACTGCGACTCGAGTTGTGAGTTACGGGCAAATCTCGCTTGAACCTGAACGGCCAAATCCAAAGCTTTGGCAGCGTCGCCAGTAAGTAACGCAACCTCAGCGTCCGCAAGTACTGCCTGGTCAATAAACCGAATTATACGGGCGTCGTTTGCCAACCTCGTCGCGTCAGCACAAACCGCTTCGGCTTGCTTACCGTTGCCTGACCGAGCCTTAATCAAACAGCTTGTAAGTTTGCTCTCTATTGCCTCTTCGGGAAACGCAGAACCCGCCAAAGCGATTGCCTCAGCCGCATCTTTACTGGCTTGCGCTAGATTGTTTTGACTGAGTGAGATTTGCGCATTGATCAACGCGAATGCAGCTATGATTTGTTTAAAATCACTGCCCGGTTGCTTGATCGCAGTCGCAACCTCGCCAAGCGTTTGTCTTGCTTCGTCGTACCGGCCAAGCCGCCAAAGTATATTTCCCCGATTCACTTGATTGAAAACTGTTCGCAGACGGTTGGTGCCGGTTTGATAGACCTTGGCGGCGGTGTCGAATTGCTGGAGAGCAGCCGGCAGTTTTTCCTGATCAAATAGCGCACTTCCAATTTCTCCGTTGGAGTTGGCAATTTCGATTTGGCTGCCGCCTTGCTGAGCTATTTGCAAGCGCTGATTCAGTGTTTGGAGCGCTGTGTCGTAATCACCCTTGCGACGATATGCTCGACCAATCTGGGTCAGACAATAAGAAACGTTGCGTTGATAGTTTCCTTGCTGAAAGAACTCGAGTGCCTGTTGGACCATGGGTAGGCCCTGATCAACTCGAGCAGTTTGAATGTAGAGCCCGCCGAGATTGGCAAGACCGCGCGCCTCACGAAGTTGTCCCTTGTTCTCCTGAGCAAATTTGATTGCGCTGCTAAAGTATTCTTCCGCTTTTTTGTAGTCACCACTTGCCGAGAAAGAATTACCCAACTCGAGCAACCCGCCGGTCGTGAGGTTCTCGAGGTGTTTTTCCTGAGCAAAGTTCACAGCCTGTTGCGCAAATCGTTCGGCTTCCACCGTGTGACCCTGAGCCGAGAAAAGATAGCTGAGCTCGATCAACGCATTAATTTGCTGTGCATCATTTCCGAGAGTTTTTGCTGCGGCCAACGATTTCTCAAACTGAGCTTGCGCCTCTGCATACCGGCCCTTGTCGCGAAATACGATGCCTCTTTGTCGGAGCACTTCGTTAACACCCTCGCTGTTGCTTGCAGCTCCGTAAAGTTCTTCGGCCTTGTCAAAATTCTCCATCGCCTTGGCCGTATCTTGCTTGCGATGGTAGACAATGCCGACTCTTAAATAAGGCGTTGGATATTGCTGATGGCTAACGGCAATCGCCTTTGTGTAATTCTCCAAGGCCCTATCCGCGTCGCCCTTATTTTCAAAAGCGTAGGCTAGGTCAACATAAACCTGGCTGTCTTCGGGCGACTTTCTTGCTATCTCGCTATAAATCTTCACCGCTTCTTCAAAATCTCGGCGGACTGTGGCGGTAATTGCTTCGAGATAGAGCGAGTCAATCGGCGTAAGTCGTGATCGGTCACCGGCCAGGGAGGTTGCGGTTAGTAGCTCGTCTTTCGCGCGCGCGGTGTAATCAAGCTCCGTCCAAGCCTGAGCAAGACGAGCATGCGCTAACGCGTAATTCTTATCGATCTCGACTGCCTGTTCGAGTGCTTTGCTCGCCTGATGGTATGCGCCATTACGCAGTGCGTCCGTGCCGATTTGATACCAATTGAGGGCAGCCGCGGAAGGTTGATAGTAAGAACGGGGCCACCAGTGATATGCAGCCCATATGATTAATCCCGTGAACGCGATGGCGCCGATAACGGCGACAAGTGAGAATCGCTGCTGACGCAGAGACATCGTGAAGGTTGTTAACGCATTTGTTCTTCGTACCTCGTCGCCTGGTGTTTCGGAGGCTGGGTACGTTGCTGTCGGGACTCCATTGCCACCCAATGCGGGCATTACAGCCTTCAGGTCTTCTAACATCTCCGCAGCTGACTGATACCGATCGTCAACTTTCTTCTCCAGAGCTCGTAACGCAATCCGATCAAGTTCGGGTGGTATTTGCGGATTGAACTGCGACGGCGGCGGCGGGTTGACATGTATGATCTGCGCGCCAATCTCAAGCACGCTGGTTCCGGAAAAAGCTGATCTGCCGGTGATGGCTTCATACAACAGCGCACCAAGTGCAAAGAGGTCGCTACGCCCATCCAAGTTTTTACCTCTCGCTTGTTCGGGCGACAAGTACAAGGGCGTTCCGACGATCACATCGCTACGCGTCTGCGTCGAATAGATCGTCGCAGCGTCGAGATCGACGTTCGACTTGGATTCCTCAAGAAAGTGCTTCACCAGACCAAAGTCCAGAACCTTCACTTGACCGCGATCGGCGATGACGACATTCGAGGGTTTAATGTCACGATGAACAATTCCTTGTTCATGCGCTTCAGACAACGCATCGGCAATTGAAGCTACAATTTCGACTGCTCGCTTAAGCGTGATTCCGGTTTTAAGGACGTCGCTGAACGGTCGGCCATTAACGTATTCCATCACGATAAACGGCGTGCCCTCGTTTGTTTCGCCGTAGTCGTGCACTGTCGCGATGTTCGGGTGATTCAATGCTGAGACTGCTCTGGCTTCGCGCACGAATCGGGCCCGGTAGTGGTGATCTGTTGAAGTAAGGAACTTAATCGCGACGCGACGACCAAGGTGCTTATCTTCGGCAAGATAGACGACACCCATGCCGCCTTCACCCAGTTTTTCAATTATTCGATAGTGAGAAACTGTTTGCCCGATCATGCTCGCGGGAGATCCTTCAGACCCGAGACAGGAAGTATGTTGGAAAACGGAGAGGCTCCAGGGAATCGGAACGAGCTCCAGCTTGGTTTTACAGTGAAGTCATTGTGCGCCAAAGGATCGGCAAATTCAAGCAGCATGAAGAATATCCACGGATTACACACATTAAGATCAGGAGCCGGAGCAGTAAGCAGGAGCAGGAGGTTTTCGTGCTCCTGCTGGCTGCTCCTGCTCCTTTTTGTTCTTAATCGGTGTAATCTGAGTATCTGTGGGTATTCTTAACTAACCGAGCTTTGTCGCTCGAATCTTTGCTTCCTGGTCCTTGCGGAATTGGTGGAGCTTTTCACGAAGCTGTGCCCGGCTGTTGGCCAAAATGGCGATTGCAAACAGTGCTGCATTGACGGCCCCAGGCTTACCGATTGCCAACGTACCTACTGGTATACCGCCAGGCATTTGTACTGTCGCAAGTAATGAATCCATTCCATTCAGCGCATCGCTCTTCATTGGCACACCGAGCACTGGGAGCGTCGTGTGCGCTGCTAAAACCCCGGCGAGATGGGCAGCGCCACCAGCAGCAGCGATAACAACTTCAAGTCCTCGCGATTCCGCGGTAGATCCAAATTCCGCTGCCAGTGACGGTGAACGGTGAGCAGAGATAACGCGACATTCATGAGGCACACCAAACTCTGTCAATGTCTCGTCGGTATGCCGCATTGTCTCCCAATCAGACTGGCTGCCCATGATCACGGCGACGAGCGGGGAAGACGGGGAGGACGCGGAGACGCGGGGACGGGGAGACCCGGAGACGCGGGGACGGGGAGACCCGGAGACGCGGGGACTCGGGGACGCGGCGATGGAACTTTTAGAGTCTCGAGCAGTCGATTTATTCAGTTGCTTCTTTTTCATGCGTATGGCGTCCGTTGGCTCCTCGTGTCTCCGCGTCCCGCGTCTCCGTGTCTCCGTGTCTCCGTGTCTCCCGTGTCTCCGCGTCCCCGTGTCTCCGCGTCTCCGCGTCCCCGTGTCTCCGCGTCCCCGCATCACCGTGTCTCCGCGTCCCCGGGTCTCCGCGTCCCCGGGTCTCCGCGTCTCCGAGTCTCCGCGTCTCCGTGTCTCCGCGTCTC
>DATBSH010000376.1:0-4994 GCA_036559885.1 Pyrinomonadaceae bacterium | reverse complement strand
AGGAGCAGGGGCACTAGGCGGGAGCAGGAACAAGTCAGTCTCCTGCTCCTGCGTGGTGCCCCTGCTCCTGGATTTCCTGCTCCTGCCTGCTGCCCCTGCTCCTGGTTTTACTGATCAATATCCGTGGGGGTGTTCCCCCATCCACCTCCACGCGGATTCGATGATTAATCGCAGATCTTGATACCGCGGCTTCCAGTCCAACTCCCGATTTATCTTTTCCGAGCTTGCAATCAAGACAGCGGGATCGCCAGCGCGCCGTGGTCCAATCTTCGTCGGTATCTCTCGTCCGGCGACCTCACGTGCCGTGTCAATGACCTGACGAACACTATAACCATTGCCGCCACAACCGAGGTTGTAAATGCGGCTGCCTTCGTTTATAGCGGCGAGCGCGAGGACATGTGCACGCGCCAGATCTACAACGTGGATGTAGTCTCGAATGCAGGTACCATCGGGGGTTGGATAGTCGTCGCCAAAGATCTCAACATGCTCCCTTTTGCCGGCGGCAACCTGCAAGAGAATTGGGATCAGGTGAGTTTCGGGATCATGAACTTCACCACACTGGTCTGTCGCGCCGGCGGCATTGAAATACCGCAGGCTCGCGTATCGAAGGCCATACGCGCGATCGTACCAATACATGGCGCGCTCAAATGCCAGCTTCGACTCACCGTATGGATTCGTTGGATTGGTCGGGTCAGATTCTTCGATCGGCTGCTTCTCTGGCTCACCGTACACGGCGGCTGTCGAGGAGAAGACCAGCCGTTGCACGTTTGCACCGCGCATTGTATTAAGCAGCACGAGGCCGGAGCCGACGTTGTTGTCGTAGTACTTTGATGGATTAGTGTACGACTCGCCGACCAGTGAGTCTGCAGCCATGTGAATAACAGCTTCGATGTTCTTGTCGTGAAGCGTTCGTCGGAGAGTTTCAGTGTCGCGTAGGTCAGCCTGAACAAACTCTGCATCACGGACCACCGCCGCGCGATGGCCCTTGTACAAGCTGTCGTAAACGACAACTCGATGATCATCTTTTATTAACT
Source organism: Pyrinomonadaceae bacterium (assembly GCA_036559885.1). Lineage (GTDB taxonomy): Bacteria > Acidobacteriota > Blastocatellia > Pyrinomonadales > Pyrinomonadaceae > PSRF01. The sequence continues at coordinate 3,960 of DATBSH010000376.1, read as the reverse complement.
CTTCGGTAACGACGCTGCCGATGTAACCAGCGCCTCCGGTTACAAGAACACGCATAACTTAACCTGACTGCCGTCGGGATTTAATACGTCTGTCGTGGTACCGGGAGGAAAAATGAGCCGCAGATTTACGCAGATCATCACAGATAAGCGATAAATCTCTTCCGCTTTTTAACCTGCGAAGATCCGTGTTGATCTACGGCCGTTACGTGATCACAACATTGGGTTGTGTGCTCGTGGAATTTGCGGGAGCGGTTTCTGACGAGGCGTAGTAAAGAATGCGATTGCAATTGTCGCAAGTAATTACTTCTCCTCCTCTTCTCACTTCCGCCATTACCTGCGGACGCAGTGCCATGAAACACGCTGTACATGCCCCGTTCCGAGCTTCAGCAACTGCCACTCCATCGCGAATACGTGCACTAATCCTCGCGTATAAGTTGCTGAGGGTTTTCGGCAACGTTGTGAACAATTGCTCTCGCGCGGCGCGGGCCGCTTTGAGCTCTTCAGACTGCCGGTTGGTCTCGGCGTCGAACTCATTCAAACGTGCCTCGCGATCGGAATTGAGGCTGACGATTTCAGCTGAACGCTCATTTAAGGCGGCTTCCGACTGTTCCAAACTCTCAAGCTGTTCAAGAATTTGGGTTTCAAGCGCTGAGATATGTTTCCGGGCGGCGTCAGCTTCCCGTATGGCAGCTGTGTATTCATCCTGCTTCTTCGACGACATGAGGTTCCGTTCGGCTCGTTCGGCTCGTCCCTTCTGTTCAACAACCTCGTTCTCAAGTCGTGCTCTCGTGTGTTTCGCCTCGTCCCGCCGGTTTTCCAGGGCTCTAATTTCAAAGGCGCGCTGATCGAATTCTTTCTCGATCTCGGCGCGCCTTTCGGGTATCGCTTTTAGGTCTTTTTCTAGGGTTCGTATCCGTGTATCCAGGTTCTGCAAAGCGACTAACTGCTGCAATTCCGCTTTCACTCTTTATGTACTCCTCAAAAGATCAGGGCTTTTTATGACGACTTTCATCGTTTGGGATCATCACACAACCAGCGGGTCTGACGCAAGGAGACGTGCTAAGAACAGCAGCAGGAGCAGCTAGCAGGAGCACGAAACCTGCTCCTGCCTACTGCTCCTGTCTGTGGAAATCGATGGTTCTGTCTGTGGAAATCGATGGTTCTGCTTCGAGCAGGAGTCAGATGACGCGAGGCGACGTCCGAACGACTCTCACTCGAGGCACCCTCGGAATCTGGATATTGATCGGTGGCACAGATGGAATCTCTATGCTGGGAATTGAGATATTCATCTCCGGAATCACGGGAAATTGAATGCGCGGAATTCGGATCTGACGGCCGATCGTCGGCGTTGTTCGCATACCCCTGAAAGGAGATTCGCTCTGTTCTGGCGTCACGCGAATTGTCTGCTGTGTTCTGTTGCGAACAACTGTCAACATCACCTCGCCCTCTTTCTTGCGATTTACTATTCGCGACATATCCCCGGTGCTATCAACCCTTTCACCGTCGACAGCAGTAATTACGTCGCCCGCTTTGATTCCGGCTTTGGACGCCGGTCCATTGTCAGTAACTGAGGTAACCAGTACACCGCGTCCGTCAGTCACGCCAAAGAAGTCAGCGAGCTGCTTCGTCAAATCAGTGGTGGTGATACCGATTCTTCGACGGTTGCCAAACGCAAAGATCAGATCACCTTCGGGATTATCCAGCTGTCCCTCCCAACGCCAGATCTTCGAGTCGTCAGGCATCAAACCCTCAACGTTGCTGAACGAATTCTGCCGGCGGGCAATCGTTGCCGTTAGTTCGTGTTCAGCTCCGCCGCGAATAACCGTTACGCGAACTGTCTGGTCCGGTGCAATCTCCGAAACAAGACGATTGAGCTTACGGACGCTGGTTACGTTTTCACCGTCAAGCCGGAGTATGACATCGTCCTTGCGAATGCCGGCTTTTTCGGCGGGACTATCCTTGACCACCTGAGTTACACCGACGCCGCGAACCTGATTCAATCCGTAACGTCCCATATTTTCGCGGTTAATATCTTCTGCCTGGACCCCCAAAAATCCGGGGCCGTCAACCAAAATTGAGAACACATTGTCCTGATCGCTCGGCGGAAGGGGTGGCGTAGTCGCCTGCTGAGCCAACACAGCGCCGGCAGTCAGAACGATAATGGCCAGGAGAGCAGGAGCGTATTTAGCTGTCATACGGAATTCCTCCGGAAGATTTTGCGCTTTACACGCTCGTGTGGGCGATAGGTTCCAAAAACAGTTTGCCGCGCGATGCGATTCTCGGAAACGGTCGAACGAGGCTATTCCTTGCGAGATTCGGCTCGGGAAAGCTTAGGAAGGTGAACCAAGCGGTTTGTAGACCTCTTTTTGACCGCTTAATTCCAGGACAAGTTTCCCTTCGGAATGGGCCAGATCAAGGTGGGCAGCAGCCTCGGAGACGGCAAGGAACCGATGAACATCGTCAGTTCCCGGAAACATCTTCTGCCCTACTTCCCAGGCCGTTGCGCCATTCTTATTAACAAGGCTCAATACCAAAGCCTGACGTTCGCGAATGGCGCGAAAGTAACGGTTGAATAGTTCTTCATAATCGCGTACCGGGTCGCCGTGTCCGCCATAAACCATTGTCGGAGCGAACGTGCGGAGACGAGCCAAGCTGACAAGATATTCAGCTAGAGACGGAAAACGTTTGGATGAATCGATTGGATCTGGTGAGAGAATCGGGTTTGGTGTGATCCGCTTGAGGACGCAATCGCCCGCGATAACTGTTCGGTCCGCTTCACGAATAAATGAGCAGGACCCGGGCGTGTGTCCGGGAGTGTGGACAATGCGCAGCGCACCTGACTCAAACTCGAGTTCAGCTTCATCCCACAATGGACCATACTCGTGATCGGCGAACGAATCAGCATACTGCCGCACGCTTTCATACATCCGTCGCAGTGCAGCAATCTCGTCATCCGGAACACCGGCGCGAACAAGCAGCGCCCGATGTTCATCGTATTCGAGACGGCTGTGACGATGGCCGGTTTCCCACTCATGAACGAGTACTTCTGAGTTCTTAGCTTCATCGCGCAGCGAACGGGCCAGGCCGCAGTGATCCTCATGTGCGTGAGTAAGAACTATGCGGCGCAGATCCGAGATGAGAAACCCGGCAGCTCGCAATCCGGCTCGAAGCGCATCTCGCGCCTCCTTTGTTTTTGGACCTGTATCGATAAGTGTGAGCGGCTCCTCAGCGATCAGGTACACATTCACCGGCCCGATGTAGAAGGGAGTGGGAAGTGAGATTGGAATAATGCGCATTTACGGAAGAAATTGAGATCTGAGATCTGAGATCTGAGATCTGAGATCTGAGATTTGAAATTTGAGATCTTTAGAGTCGCATCTATAATCTAATGGCTTTTTAGATTCCTCACAATCGAGGTTCCTCACAATGAAGTACAAAAACTTCGAAGACCTTCCTGTTTGGCAAGACGCAATCGAACTCGCAGTTCGAGTTTACGACTTAACCGCACGTCCGCAGTTCAAGGGCTACTACACAATAAAGGACCAGCTCGAACGGGCCTCTGTTTCTGTTTCCAATAATATCGCTGAGGGGTTTGAGCGAGGTACGACTCAGGAGTTGATAACCTTTCTATACATTTCTCGCGGATCCTCCGGCGAAACTTGCTCCGTACTTCGCTTATGTGACCGGCTGAAAAGGTTTGTTGATCTAAAATCTGAGATTTCCGATCTCATAGCAAGAGCAATCAGTATTTCTCGTCAACTTCGCGCATGGTTGGATTCGCTTCAAAACTGCGACATCAAGGGCCAACGCTATCTAACGGAAAAGAGCAGGCGTGCCGACGAAAGAAGACGGGATCGAGAGGCGTTTTTCAAGGAGCTGGCAGAGATGAGGAACAAGCAGACTTGAATATGCCTGTTGGCTCAAAGGAGTGCCATGTCGCGCGCTTTCTTTGATTGAAAC
>DATBSH010000375.1:0-7940 GCA_036559885.1 Pyrinomonadaceae bacterium | reverse complement strand
AATGCAGTATTCAGTGTTGGCCATTCGCTACCGCAAACGGTACCGAATGGCGGAGGATTGAGTGTTGGCCATTCGCTACCGCAAACGGTACCGAATGGCGGAGGATTGAGTGTTGGCCATTTGCTACCGCAAACGGTACCGAATGGTGGAGGATTCAGTGTTGGCCATTTGCTACCGCAAACGGTACCGAATGGTGGAGGATTCAGTGTTGGCCATTTGTTACCGCAAACGATACCGAATGGTGAAGGATTGAGTGTTGGCCATTTGCTACCGCAAACGGTACTGAATGGTGGAGGATTGAGTGTTGGCCATTTGCTACCGCAAACGGTACCGAATGGTGGAGGATTGAGTGTTGGCCATTCGCTACCGCGAGCGGTACCGAATAGCCCACCTTTACCTAAAGTGTTGACCTATTTGTTCCGTACCAAAAGTTCCAATGCCATTGAGACGGAAACTGAAGACAACCCTATTCTCTTTTCGCAAACCCACGTTGAAGGTCGATAGCTGTGCGGTCACCGTACAGCAATCCCATGCGTGTCCGACCGTTACCGTTGAGTTGATTAGCGACTCGTTTTCCCGCCCTGGTCGTTTTTGAAAATCAAAGAAGAACGAAGCGCCGCCAAAAAAACCGTGGTCACGCTTGCCCAGAAAGACAGATGGACTCCACTGTGAACCACGAAAAGTTCCCGCTTCGAGACCTCGAACGTCCGCGTACTTTGCCAGGCTCGGCACGAGTTCAATAGCTCTCGTGTAATAGAAACTCTGAAATACCTGAATTACTCTCCTATCCAAACCGAACGTAGTGGACATCGCTCGTAAGCCTCCACCGCGCGTGTCGAGATCAGTTCTGAAGTCCACAAACATTCTGCGGCTCGGGCGATAACGCGCATCCACATTCAGCGGCGAAAACCGCCGCGGCACTCCACCAAAGGTAAATCCGGAAAGAGTGTTTATGGGATAGAACTGATTGCGCCGTCCTGGTATGAGCGCGCCGCCAAAAAACGGATCAAAAAAGTATTTGGCTCGCAGCGTAATCGTCAGCGCCTCGTATGGTTGCGTCGAGAGCGACTCAGTCTTTTTGGGTTGAATCTTCACAGCCGCGACATTGGTTACGTTCTCAGTTGATCGACGAGTGAAGAAACGATTAGCGACGCCGAACTCAAACTCACTCGTGTCGGCGATCCGGTCGTTGTAATCAAACGGAATGATTTCATTAAAGTCGTCGGAAATACCGCCGACCTTGCGATAGATGATGTACGGCTCGATGAGGTGGCGAAATAGAAAACGGCCATCGCGGCGAAAGTCCTTCGCCAGCGCGGGCGGCCGCAAATCAAGTTCAAGTTCGCCGTAAGAGCGAGTTATATTTCGACCAAGAACAGTTCGGTTGTTTGGATCAAGCGAATTCGAATAGAAGGTAACTCGCCCTGCTGCCGTTGTCGTAAACGACCAACCGGCAAAATTCAGAGGCAGTTCCAGCCGCGGATGCAGATCCAAACGCTGAACGATTACTGGCGATATTATCGCCTCACCGCCTACCTCATTGCGAAATGTGATGACGTCTTCAACTGTTTCCTTGCGGCTTACACCTTCAGCTGCGCCTTCAAACGAAAAGTACACCGGAATCTTCTTTATGAAACTTAGCGGCGACGGACGGCGATCGATGGTCACGCTCGGCAGCTGACGAATTCTAATGCGTGCGTTGGGTAACGAAGACACCTGCGAGCGCGCGAGAAAGTTGAAGCTGTACTCGTTGTGGTTCTTATTAACAAACACCTGCGATGTTTCTTCCGGTGAGATGGCCTGCTGAATGTTGTCGGAAAAGACCTGCCTGAAAGCAAGATTAGAGGTGATGTTCACATCAGCCGCCGCACTAAACCCGTTGGAGAAGTAGTGAACGCCGTCAATGTAGAAGCTGGATCCACCTTGATCCGGATGTTCGGCGTCGGCTTTGGGCCCTAAGATTCGATCCTTCACCGCATAGAAACCGACAATTAGAAACGAACGTGAATTGGCTCGCGTTCGCAAGTCTCCTCCAAGTCCCAGACCACGTGCGGTGTATACGTCACTGCGTAAGGTGAAGTCAGCCGAGCGCCCAAGGGTTTGATAGTAGGCATTGGAGAGTCTGAAACCCTTTGCACCCGATCCGCCAAAGGTTGGCGTCAGGAACCCAGAGGCGCGATCCCTTCGTTTGATTGAGACGGATGCGTAAGGCATGTAAAGAATCGGCACGCGCTTGATCCGCAACGTCGGGGAAACTACACGAACTCGATCTCCAGTCTTGATGGTTGCACGCCGCGCGTGAAAGCTCCATTTAGGAACATCTTCATCGCAAGCAGTAATTTGAGCATTGATGGCAACGATTGTGTCGAGACTGATTTTCTCCACGCGATCAGCTGTGAAGTAGATGCGCGTGCCGTCTTGTGTCTGGTTTGTGAATCCGGTGGAGTCAACAAAGTACCCGGTTTTGGTTCTATAGTTCCATTCAGCTTTTGAGCCTGTGATGCGTTGCTGATCCGCCTGATCAAATACGACACTGCCCTCTGCAATTACTTTGTTGGTCGCCTCATAGACGGTGAGTTTGTCTGCCTGCAAACGGTAAGTACCGATGCGGGCATCGACATTGCCTTCATAAACGATAACTCGCGCATCTTCCGGACCACTGACAGACTGGTTGGTTGCTTCAACGCTTAGTCGATCAGTCGGAATACCTTGAAAACCCGGAGGGGTCGAAGGCCGTTGGCGTATTGGCTGATCCGAATTAAGGGGATTGACACTGGGTGTGTCCGTCACCGGATTGGTTACTTTCCGATCGACGGGATTAGTCTGCTGCGCGACCAAGAGAGGACAAAATAAAACGACTGCCAGGGTAATCAGGAAACCCCGCACAATCGTGGAGGGCCCGCATGGACAAGACGACGGAAGCAACAGCGAGTGAATTCCTCCGAGACAAGCCAGGCGCGGCATGGGAAGAGTTTCAACTCCGCACCGTTGTATTGTAGAGCGCGTTGATGCTAGCACAAAACCAAAAAACATCCACAGATTACACAGATTACGATTTCGGATTTCGGAATGCGAATTTCGGATTTCGTGGTAATGGAGACGCCCCTGAGATTAGCCGTTGTCTGCGGAAGATTGAGGCGGTCCACAAAAAGCGAAATCCGAAATCGTAATTTGTGGAAATCGGTGGCTCTGCTTTCTTTTGTCGTTTGATATGATCCTCTCAAATGTCAGAGCAGTTCAGCATCATGATTGTTGCCGGAGAACCTTCTGGTGATGCACACGCTGCGGCACTAGTCCGCGCGTTGCGCGCTGCCGCTCCTGATACGCGCTTCGAGTTCTTTGGTGCTACTGGCCGATTGATGCGCGCGGAAGCAATTGAAACCATAGTCGACTCTGAAGAGCTGGCAATCATGGGGATCGTTGAAGTAACCCGAGCGCTTCCTCGATTCATCAAAGCGTTTCGCGCACTCAAACGAGCTGCTCTTGATAAGAAGCCCGACGCCGTCATTCTTGTCGACTGGCCCGAGTTCAATCTGCGCCTTGCAGCCACACTTCATCGAAACGGTCTGAAAGTTATTTACTACATAAGTCCTCAACTTTGGGCATGGCGACCAAAACGCGTAGAAAAAATTCAGCGTGACGTTGATTTGCTGTTATCGATTCTGCCCTTCGAAGCTGATTGGTACGAACAGCGCGGGGTGACCCATGTCGCATTTGTAGGACATCCGTTGGCCGGCGAAGTAAAGCCGCGTTTCGATCGTCTTGAGTTCTCGCGAAGGCATGACCTTGACGAGCAGCGACCGATCATCACGTTTCTCCCTGGAAGCCGGCAGAAGGAGGTGCAGCGCATTCTCCCTTCCATGCTGGCAGCAATTCATCAGCTCAATATCAAGCGACCTGACGTGCAATCGGTGGTGTGTGTAGCGCCAAACCGGACGATCGAAGAAACGCGTGCCATCATCGCCCGGCAGAATGGCAGCGGAGCGCCACTGAGAATAGTTCATGGTGAGACGCGTGAAGCTCTTGCGGCCTCCGACGCATCGGCCGTTGCGAGTGGAACAGCAACGCTCGAAGCTGCGCTCGTTGGAACTCCGATGGTAATTGTTTACAAAGAGTCGCCGATTAACTGGCACACGCTTGGCCGATTGATAACCGCAGAGCATTTTGGACTGGTAAATTTGGTTGCAGGCGAACGGCTCGTTATCGAACTAATGCAGAAAGATTTGACGGGCCAAAATTTGAGCACGGAGTTATTGGCCTTGCTCGACAAGAAACGAAACTTTGCGTTGCGAGAGCGACTCAGGGATGTGGCTCAGCGGTTGGGCGAACCAGGTGCTTCCGAACGCGCAGCAAGAAAAGTGATTGCAGCGATCAGACAGTGGAAGGGCAAATAGGTCATATTGGTCATGCGACATATTGACCTCGTCTCATTTCACGAGCGAACGATAATCTTCACGCAATGCTTTTTGAGTCGCGATATAAAGCGCCCTCTCATTAGCCGCTACATCAAGAATCTTCACAGTCGGTACAGGCGCAAAGTAGTGAATGGAATAAGTCATCATCGTCGTCAGAGATTTGAAGTGGCACTGCATGCAACGTGTCCGCAATGGAACCAACACCGCTGCATTAGCATCTCGTATTGGACTCATGAAGGTGTAATCGTTACCTGCTTGAGTCAAATAAGCTGGCGATTTTTCATCAAGCTCAACAAATCCGCCGCTTCCTGGCGCCGTTAGCAACAGCCGGCGGCTGAGTTCATATTGTTTCAAATCCGCGTCCATAGGTTTTGACCCATTGTTGTCTTTAAAGAAACGGAACTGAACCTCGCTGATTATTGGTGATGGCACAATCTGCTGTCGGTTATTCACCAGCAGGTTCTGCATAACGAGACCGACTGCTTCTATATCCTCCAGATGATCGTGATGCTTCAAACTCTCCACAAAGGCTGCGGGGTCGGCCGGCGTCTTTCGTGGTTTGATAAAGACACGGGCTGCGCGGCGAAAGTCGGCTGACTCGTCGTGAGCGCGCCGGGACAGTAACTCGATCTCAATCCAGCCTGCGCGAGAGGAAAAAAGATCCGGTAAATTCTTTGTCATTACGGCATCAGCATAATTGCTTCTCAGCGATGCAATTTCTTCAGAGGTCAAGGCCAACTTGTTAATCAACTGCCGCAGTAGACTGAGCAGCTGTTCTTCCCGTTCGTGAGGATGATGCGCGGTTACTTCTTTAGGATAAAAGCGGAAGATACTGTCAAATGCTGCCCAGAGATCCGACTGCATTAAGGCTCGCGCTAGCGGGGGCCTCGACTTGGATTCGTTCAATGCATCTGTCACCGCTTGTTTGAATTCAGCAAAAGCCGGGTCGGTCAAAATCTGTTTGTAGCCTACGTCAGTCAAGAAGGAGGGATAAAGTGGGTCGATAGCCCGATCACCAATCTCGGTGCGCTCAAATACTGATCTACTGATCTTCAAAGAAGGCAACGCCATCGCGCCGCTGAAAGCAACAAACGGCGCGCCTTGCGGGAAATCTCTCGACATGCGGACTCTGGCCGTCCGAGTGAATAGCAATCGAAAGATCCGGTTCCACGAATCATTTAGGTCGGCGGCATATACGGCGCGGAGGTCGTCAGAGGTGAATAAAGGCTGAGGAGTCGTATTCGGAGGATGTGCCTCGTACTCGGAAACGCAGGAGGAATTGGCAAACAATCCCAATGCCAGGATTAGGGCCCAAAATATTTCGCCCATCCTTTTCATCGTAAACAAAAGGGTCCGCATTTTGGTTCGTCATTCAATTGGACGACCAAAGACGAAAAAACTTCCCGAGAGGCCTACTTATGAGTCAACCTCTCCTCTAGCTCTTTTACACGTTCGCGGAGGTCTTTCAATTCTTTGCGCATCTCAGGCAGGCGTCCCAGATGCGCGTTCATCCGCTTGTAGTCGGCTAATGGTTGAACCGGTATTCCCCACCAAACACCTGGACGAACAATCTTTCCGGGAAGAATTCCCGCTTTCGATCCAATGATTGCTCCTGCTTGCACGCGTGTGTGGTCACCGAATCCGACCTGGCCACCAATCACCGCGTCGTCTTCAATAGTCACACTGCCACTGATTCCCGTTTGTGCAGCAATAACAACTCGTTCGCCGATGTCGCAATTGTGGCCCACGTGGACCATGTTATCGAGCTTGGTTCCCTTCCCGATTCTAGTCCTCCCAAGTGCCGCCCGATCCACACACGTATGCGCACCGAGTTCAACGTCATCCTCGATAACTACCGTGCCTATCTGTGGGAACTTGTAATAACCCATCTCATCGCGCACATACCCAAATCCATCAGCGCCGATGCACACACTGGCGTGAAGAATTACACGGTCACCAATGGAGACGCCGTCATACAAAACAACGTTTGGATGAATGACACATTCGCTGCCGACGGTCACGTTTGCGCCAACTACAGCGCCCGCTTCTACCCGGGTGTATGGGCCAACTTGCGCGTACTCGCCGATCGAGACGTTCGGCCCGATAAAAGCAGTAAGGGCTATATCTGCGGTATCTGCTACTACAGCTGTTTGATGAATTGCCGGCTCACGACGAACCGGTGGATGAAGAATGGTCGCGATTTGGGAGAATGCGAGTTTTGGATTTGATACGGCAATGACTGCGCGATTGTTAAAGCCGAATTGGTTAGTGCCGGAGCTCGGAATAATCAAACACGAGGCGCTGCTATTACCGGCAGTTTCAAAATGCTTTTCATTGTCGACGTAGGCTATGTCTCCTTCGCCGGCGTTCTCAAGACTGGCAACGCGCTCGACAAGAACAGTCCCATCACCGATGATCGTTCCCCCAACACTTCCGGCAAGCTCACGAACAGATCTTGGTTCCGATTTAGACATTGATCGGATTATGCACCATCCTGGGACCAGGGATGAAGGATGAGGGATGAGGGATGAAGGATAAATAGGACGGCTCGCTTCATCCTTCATCCTTCAAGTTCTTCTTCGCTCGAGTCCCTTCGCCGACCACCTGTTGTAAAGCCGCGTTTGGTGCCGCGAATGAATTGAACAAGATGGGCCACATTGGCGTCCTGCATTTGTTCGACTTCCTTCAGAGCCTGCTCCAGCGGAAGCGAAGAACGAAACAAAATTCGGTAGGCTTCTTTCAATGCGCGGCGTGACTCCTGAGGAAAGTCAGCACGTCTTAAACCTACGCTGTTCACAGCTCGCACACGTGGTGGATTGCCATCAGTAATGAAGTAGGGCAGAACATCTTGCACAATCTTCGACTTCCCTCCCACCATCGCGTAACGTCCCATTCGCACAAACTGATGGGCACCAACGCTATTGGAAAGAAAAACGTGATCTTCGACGACGATGTGACCGGCGAGTGCTACCTCGTTCGCGAATATGTTGTCGTCTGCAATCGTACAATTGTGAGCGATGTGGACTCCCACCATGAAGAAGTTGCGTGAACCAACCCGCGTTCTTTCGCTCTCACCACTTGCGCGATGTAGTGTTGAGAACTCACGAATCAGATTATCGTCTCCGATCTCGAGATAACTCCGCTCGCCGTGAAACTTCACGTCCTGGGGTTCACCACCCAACACAGCGTGTTCGAAGATTCGATTGCGAGCGCCGAGTCGCGTGAAACGTTTGATAACGCAGTGCGCGGCTATCTCGCAGTGGTCGCCGATCTCGACGTCTTCTTCAATGACAGCGTAAGGACCAACTGTTACGCTGGCACCTAACTTGGCGTTAGTGTGAACGATGGCGGTTGGGTGAATGTCCATGCTTCTAGTGTCCGATATGCTTCAGCTTGTCGTATCGCTCGCCCATAATAAAGCTTACAGCACGAAATCTTTCACAAGAACTCAAGTTTCAGTCCCCCAATTCAAGGTCGGGAAAATGTCAGGTAGGGAAGGGTGGCTTGCCCCCGCTCAAGTTACAT
>DATBSH010000374.1:0-7321 GCA_036559885.1 Pyrinomonadaceae bacterium | reverse complement strand
GTTTGCCCGTCGATCTAAAAATCCAGGGTACGAGTGGCAAACATATCTTGAAGCGCGCGCTTGAAATGGTTCTGCCCTCGGATTTGTTATATCGCCCCAAGCGAGGCTTTGGAGCGCCTATTCGCGAGTGGTTTCGCGGCGCCGGTAGTGAAGTATTAAGTGGGCATATCATGAACTCGTCGATGCGCAAGCGCGGACTGTTTGACTATGAGTTTATCGCACGGTTGCTTGACGAACACCGGCGTGGGTCGCGCGATTGGAGCTTCCATCTGTGGGCGTTGCTTAATGTCAGCCTTTGGTGCGATCGCTGGATTAAGTAGCTTCTATCTCTGCAACTTATTTGTCTCCCGGAAGCGGATGCAAGCCTCTCTGACCTGCGAGACTATGCACTTGATTGGTGTATTTGATTTTGCAAGCCACTCAATCAAGGATCATGACGCAGCTCTGATCAGCTCGAGGTCAGGAAGGGGGCTTGCCCCCGCTAATTCCAAACTCTTTGATGGAGTTGTTTATAGTCTCCGCTACAACTTCGGGAGTGAAGTGTTTTTCGATCCTAAGGCGACTGTTATCGGCCACTCGCTTCCATAGCTCTTCCTGCAGGTACAGTTGCTCTATCGCCTTCGCGAACGATTTGGGATCGTCAGCAATCATCACGTCCAGTTCGTGCGTTAGTCCAAATCCTTCAGCTCCGATCGACGTCGTAACCACGGGAAGTCCGTGAGCCATCGCTTCACCCACTTTGCCTTTGATTCCCGCGCCGAAGCGCAATGGCGCGATGAAGACACGGGCGCTTCGCAGGTAAGGTTCGACATCCGGAACATATCCGCGAATTCGAACGTCCTCCGAGTCGTAAGCTTTGATCGCGGCCGAAGCGAAATCGCCAATGATGTCCAGCCGGACAATCGGCTGACTCTTTCGCACGAGTGAATAGACTTCGCGCAGGAAAAACAATATGGCATCTTCATTGGGCCGATGGCCGAAACTACCGATAAAAAGCAAATCTTGCCGGTCGTCAAAAGCCTTACCGGAATCGCGCAGCTTGTGAATCGTTGGGACAACTTTAATTCTTGAATCCGGCGCCTCGCGCTCCATCACTTTTTTATCTTCCTCCGAAGCACACCAAACAATATCGCTGGCCTGCGCCAGGTTTCGCTCGAGCTTGCGATACCGTTTCGACTCTGAAAGCGCAGCCGTGTCGCCTGATATCTCGTACTCGCGTTGCAACCGTAAGAAGTGGGTGTCGACCATGTCGAAGATGACGCGAACGCCTGGATTGACGCGGCGAATGCGATGGATGAAAGTCGACCCCATGCTGGGCCGGCTGACAATTGCTGCGCTGATGTTTTTGTTTTTGAGCAAGCGGCGGTAATCGGTCGGGTCGGCCGTTTCTATGCCCGCCTGCCAAAGGGCGCGCTCATATTCGATACTTTGAGGCCGGTTAAAGGGCACGAAGATAACGTGACACCACTCAGTGAGCACCTTAAGGATCAAGAGCATTCTCAAACTACCGGCGTCGCGATCGGGACTGGGAACGCGTTCGTCGAATACAACCACTCGCGGTAGGTCAGGGTTTCGATCGCTTGCCGCCGCCAGTTGGTTCGCGTCCTGCGGCAGATGTTCGCGGTTCCTGGCCCTGAGTCTGTCCGGAACAAGAGTCCGGATGAGTCCCCGCAAAAAAAGTTTAGAGGAGAGCGATAAGTTGTCCTGAAGGATTTTCTTTAGGCGGCGCAAGGGTGTCAACGGTCTTCCTGTTTGAAGCTTGCTGCGATGTCGTTCGTCTCGGTGACCCAATTTAACAACGGACGGATAACGCCAGGCATTGGGCCGACATAATCACCGCGTGCCGAGTCTCCCGAGGGACTGTCGACCACTTGAAACGCCACCGCATTTGGCTCATGTGCATGGAGTGCAGTGGCGGGGAAGTGTGACATGATCGAGACGTTGCCGATCAGGCTGCCTTCGGCGAGCAAGTTCCCCGGAATCCACACTGTGCTGGTGTAGCTTCCGCGTGGCCGAGGCTGGCGACGCCAGTCAGGGCTGGTGTCGTGGGTGCTGAAAAGCTCGGTGCCCTCCTGGTTGTAAAACTCGATGACGGGCACGAGGGCGTGTCCTTCTTCCAGGACATCGTAAGCCAGCTCGATGCCAAAGGGCTTTTCTATATCGACCACTGCGATAGTTTCGCCTCCCTCGGTTCGCACTCGCACGCGTCTTAGACGCACCACTCGATCGCCGGGAGCAGCTTGTTGATCCGTCCATTCCCGCGATGCTCCCGACTTCAAACTGGAACTGAGGTAGCGCTTAACTACTTCGCTGGCCTCGCCGTCAAACGTAACTTTCCCGCGCTCAAGGAGTACGACCCGCTTGCACAGTCGGGTGATCGCCGCCATGTCGTGCGAGACAAACAGAATGGTGCGGCCCTGCTGCCGAATCTCGTGCATCTTGTCCAGACACTTCTGTTGAAAAGCAGCATCACCCACGGCCAATACTTCATCCATCATCAAGATCTCAGGTTCGAGATGCGCCGCCACCGAAAAGGCGAGTCGGACATACATACCGGAGGAATACCACTTGACCGAGGTTTCAATGAACTTTTCCAACTCTGAGAAAGCCACGATCTCAGCAAACTTGCGATCAATCTCGGCTCGCCGCATTCCCAATATGGCGCCGCTGAGATAGATGTTTTCCCGTCCGGTGAGGTCCGGATGAAATCCGGTACCAACCTCCAGCAAACTGCCGATGCGTCCAAACAATTCTACCTCTCCAGTGGTTGGCCTGGTCACGCGGGACAGAATCTTTAGTAAGGTGGACTTGCCTGCGCCGTTGTGGCCAATAATTCCCACCAGCTCGCCTTGCCCAATCTCAAGGTTGATGTCGCTGAGGGCCCAGAGAGTCTGTTGACCGTTACTGCGTTTCTTGAACGGTGCGGTTACGAGGCCGCCGAGCATTTCGCGGAACGTCATGTAGCCGGGATGCAGACCACCGATGCGGTAGCGCTTGCTGACGTTTGCAATTCTGATCGCGGTGTTCATTTTTGAAATTCAAACTACGTCAGCGAAAGTATGCTCAAAATGCCGGAAGATGTACGCGGAGCAAACGAGGAGCGTCGCGGTAATAGCAGCCGCGATTGACACCTGCAGCCAGGCGAACGAACCACCAGTAAGACAGGCTCGGAAACCTTCGATGATCCCGGCGATTGGGTTGATGGTGACCAGCCAGTGCCATCTCTCCGGGACAATGCTCGTCGGATATATGACCGGCGAGGCAAACATCCAGAGTTGAATAATGAAGGGCAATGCGTGGCGCAGGTCGCGGTATTTGACTGTGACCGCAGCTGACAGCAGGCCCACCCCCAGCGCGAGCAACGCCATCAGGAAAACAAAAACCGGTAGCAACAGCAGGTTCAGAGTCAGCGGCGCGTGATAGTAAAAGCACAGAACAATCAACAGCAGAAACGCGACGGCTAGATCTACCAGACCGGCGCCAACCGACGCTGCGGGAATGAACATGCGCGGGAAATAAACTTTGGTTATCAGATTCGCGTTGCTCACCAAACTGTGAGTGCTGTTGGTGACGGCATTAGCGAAAAACAGCCAGAGCAGTAAGCCCGAAAGAGCGAAGAGCGGATAGGGCAACGCTCCTGCGTCGAGTCGCACGAACCGATTGAACACGAGCGTGAAGATGAGCATGGTCGTTAGCGGCTGGATTATTACCCAGGCCAGACCCATCACCGTTTGCTTGTAACGCACCTTAATGTCGCGGAGGGTGAGAAAGTAGAGCAGCTCGCGATAATGCCACAGCTCGCCGAGGTTGAGTTGAACGCCGCTCTCTTCTGATTTGATTAGTGTGCGCAGGTCATGAGGAGTGATTTCCGCTACACCACGCGGCTCTGTGTTCAATGATCGAACCGCTTCTGTTGTAGCTTTGGGAAGCTCGCTGCTTGTACGATTGCCGGTTTCAAAATTCATTCAAACTCTTTTTGCTGCTGGATCGGAAACCGAAGCTTATCGGTTCATTTGCAATCGAAACTCAGGATGCTTATGTTGCTTGCGATCAAGATGGCCAGTCTAAAGACCCCCAAACAGTGCCGTCAAGGAAGGCCTTAAGATCAGCAAAGCTCAAGTCGATCCGGTTGTCTTCGGAATGGACGTACAAAGACTCAAACGTGTAGTCCCCCGTCCGCTTTGGCCCTATCTGGGGGCAGTGCGTCGCTGGGTGCGTACCCTTCCGCCGCGACCGTCCAGGGACAAGCAGCGGTTGTTATCCGACTCCTCACTGAGCGAATACGAACGCGCGTTGCTCGAGAGCGTAAGCAGCCGCATCTACTACAACGACGGCATGTACGACGGTGATGGCGTGCACTACTTGAAAGTTGGGTTGTCGGCAATTAGTTGCATTAACGAAGCGCTTGAAGCTGCCGGCCTGAAGACGGTGCGTACGATCCTTGACCTGCCATGCGGCAGTGGTCGCGTGTTGAGATTCTTGGCGCAGCGATTTCCGGAAGCAGATATTACCGCTTGCGAACTTGAACGCGGACCAGTGGAATTTTGCGCGCGCACGTTTGGCGCGCGGCCGGCATATTCGTCGCTCGACCTTGATGAAGTTTCATTCGAAAAGAAGTTTGATCTGATCTGGTGTGGCTCCCTCGTCACTCATCTGACCGAAGTCGGAATCACCGCGCTGCTCAGCTTATTTCACCGGCACCTCGAGACAGGTGGTCTGATGATCTTTACTACACATGGAGACTTCGTGGCGCGCAGATTACCAACGCGCGATTTTGATTACGGACTGACCCCGGAACAGATCGATAGAATTGGCAGCGGCTACCCCGCTACTGGTTACGGATTTGAAGATTATCCAGATAACAAAGACTACGGCGTTTCGCTGACTTCGGCTGAATGGATACGCATGCGCGTTCGCGAGCTGGGAGATTTACGAGAAGTATTTTTTAAGGAACGCGGCTGGGACAATCATCAGGATGTTTTTGGTTTCGTGCGTGAGTGACCATCCGCAGATTACACAGATCAAACAGATCAAGGATCAAGCCCATTGCACGACGAGGGTGGGTACCCCTATGAAAGACGTTCTCATTTCTCTTGCCGTTTATCTGTGAAATCTGCGTAATCTGCGGATTCAAATCTTTGCGTTCCTGGCATGTCTAAACGTCAAGCTTCCCGTATCGCTCGTGCGCTCGCCGCTGTCGAACGCGAGCGCGTCCGCGCATAAACGAGTTTGGAATCAACAGTCGCAGAAGCATTCGAGTTGTCGCGAATGGGGAATTAGCTCCGCGCCAGTTATTTGCCATCAAGCTCAAGGCCCGCGACTTCTGCCCAACGCGAAGAAAGTCTTCGGCGCGGCGGAATCTGGTAGTTGTTTGCAGTTCATCCACTTGCTTGTCAGTGAAACCAAATCTCAACGCCGCTTCGCGCTGAGCCTTCAATTGTTCTTCCAGCATCATTGTTTGGTCCCAACTGAGATTGGAACCATGCCGGCGCCACCCCGACAGCACCCGCGGGTCAAACGCGAACGGGCCCTCAGCACTCAAGCGCAAATAAAGGTCGTAGTCTTCCAATTTAGACCGTTCGTCCCATCGTTGCTGCCCCACCGCGCTGCGACGGTACAGCACGGTCGGACTCATCGGAGCGGTGGTCCCCAGCAACATCTCGCGCACATCGCCATCGGCGTAGCTCGCCCAGTCGGCAGTGCAGTCAACTACACGATTCTCTTCATCGACAAAGTAGGTATGACCATAGGCGAGCACAGCGTTGGGCCGCGATTCGAGAAGCTGCACACGGGCCTTTAGAAAATTCGGCAGCCACAAGTCATCTGAACCGAGGTAGGCAAAATAGTCTCCACGTGTTTTTTCAAACCCCTCGTTCAAAGTTGCGCACAGCCCACGGTTGTCTCTGACAATGAACTCACACGAGAAAGGACACTCGTTAAGCGTTCGTTCAATGATCGCTGGCGAGTCGTCGCTTGAACCATCGTCGATAACCAGTAGGGTTGCGGGCCTGAGCGTCTGCTGCATGATCGACCGCAGCGTGGTCCCGATGAACCTGGCGTGATTGAAGGAAGGAACAACGACTGATACAGCCGTGGGGTCCGGCTCGAGTGCCTCTTCGGTCTGTTCCTCCAACTCGGTTGCGATCATTTCGTGTTTATCCTGACGGGATCCATGGAGTCAGAAAAGAAACCGCTAGCTCCATAGGAGCGCAATATGTATTCTGTCGCCCATAAAACGGCTAAGGATCTAAAGGGTTTCTTCGGGAGCTATAAACATTTCGTGCCTAACGGCACTCTCTAACGGCAATCCACTCAAGCCTCTAAATGAGCAAGCGAATTATACTCTTTGGGCCACTGCCGCCGCCTTATGGCGGCGTCGCAATCTACCTCCAGGCGCTGATGACGCATTTTCCCGATTCGAAGGTTCGGGTTTGGACTTATACGGGCGCGAAGTCGAGAGATCCAAAGGTGCGTTTCGTAGCCCACCGGAGACTGGGAACGATTTGGGCACTGCTAGCTGAGGGACGCGGCGCGCGCATTCTTGATGCTTCTCACTTTCATTTGGAATATCCCAATCTGTTATTGCTTCCGCTGTGGCTCGTGTTCAAGCGGCTGTTAGGCTTTGAATGGTACAAAAACATTCTCGATGGCTCCTTGCCGAAGCGTTACCCGAACTTTGGCGTGATGCAGCGCTGGCTCTTTCGTCGTGCCGTGAATGCTGTCGACAAATTCGTGGTTGTCAGCGAAGACCTGCGCCGCTGGCTACATGAGGAGATCAAGGTTAGCCAGGACGTGATAGTCATACACTGTCTTTTGCCACAGGCGACGGATGAATTGGCCACGCCTTTGTCGAGTGATACTAAAGAACAGCTCGAGCTCTACCTCTCCCAGGCTAAGCGTGTTTGTTCTATCGGAGTCTTTTTCCCTAGCTATGGTTTTCGCGATGTGGCCGAAGCGGTCGAGGCACTTCGCGAGCGTACCGGCAAAAATATCGGTCTGGCCCTGTTGGATGGCGGGTTTGTGCGCGATGAGAGTTATCGAGAGGAAGTGTTGTGTGACCGTAACTGGATTACGGTACTGGAAAAAGTTCCTAACCCTGAGATTTACAAAATCCTGAAACGCAGCGACGTGTTTGTGCGTGCAGTTGCGGACGAAGGTTATGGCATCTCGCGTATTGAGGCTCTTTGGTGTGGAATCCCGGTGGTGGCAACGCGTGCCGGCGAAACGCGCGGCATGTTGCTCTACGATTTCGGCGACGTTGAGCAACTAGTCAGTCAGTTGCAGGCTGCCCTGTTGCCTCCGGTGATAGAAGAGTCAAACC
>DATBSH010000373.1:0-5214 GCA_036559885.1 Pyrinomonadaceae bacterium | reverse complement strand
CCACGCGCTTGCGGATTCCTGGTTTGCGACGAATGAAGCGGACCAGTCGAAGCTGAGAGAATTTCGTCATCAATTGCCGGTGCTGATGAATGAATGGTTTGCAAGGTATCGACAGAAGAAGGTCTCAACTGACATGGCGGTGCCTGATGAAGCTTTTGCAGGATTGCTTCAGTTGTACGAACGCACCTTGGTTGGGAGTGGATTGAGATACACAATCTTCGGACATATCGGTGACAATCACATCCACGTAAACATTCTTCCGCGTGACGACGAAGAAGCGACACGAGCGCGCGAACTGTATCTCGAGTATCTGAAGTATGCGGCGTCGGTGGGAGGAACGCTTTCGGCTGAGCACGGAGTGGGAAAGCTAAAACGTGAGTATCTAAAGCTCTTCTACACCGAAGAACAGCTGCGCGAAATGGCCGCGTTGAAGCTCGCCTTCGATCCTGCAGGTATTCTCGGCCGTGGGAACATCTTTTCCGAAGCGCTCCTTACTTAACGCACGGCCCAAAGAACATCCACCGATTACACAGATTACACAGATTTCATGACTAGATAGTGTCATTGAGAATCTAGGCCCCCTTCTATTTTCTAATCTGTGTAATCTGTGTAATCTGTGGATGTTCTTACCGCGACGGACCACTGACAAACATGTTTCGCTTCACCACAGCCGGAGAATCACATGGACGCGCGCTTGTCGCGATTGTCGAAGGTCTCCCCGCGGGCCTGCCTATTGATGTCGAACTGGTCGATCGAGAACTGAGACGACGCCAGCTTGGTTATGGTCGTGGCGGCCGGATGAAGATCGAAAAGGATCACGCAGAGATACTCAGCGGCGTCAGGCATGGTCTCACCCTTGGCTCACCGCTCGCCTTGTTGATCGAGAATAAGGATTGGGCCAACTGGACCGAGGTGATGGCTACCGAGCCTCGTAACATCGAACCGGAGAAGTCTCGTCGCCTTAAACGACCGAGGCCCGGACACGCAGATCTCGCCGGTGGTCTGAAGTACGATGCAAGAGATTTGCGCGACATCCTCGAACGCGCGTCCGCGCGCGAGACAACCGCTCGTGTCGCTTGTGGCGCAGTGGCAAAGCAATTGTTGGCGGCGTTTGGTATTGAGATTCGCAGTCACGTGATTCAGCTCGGAGGCATACCCGAAGCGCCGCTCGAATTAACGTGGTCGCAGATTGCGGCAATACCAGACGACGCGCCGCTTCACTGTGCGGATTCGCGAGCGCAACAGCAGATGATTGAGCTGATCGATCAGAAACGCAGCGAGGGCGACACATTGGGAGGAATCTTTGAAGTCGTGGCGCGTGGGGCCGTGCCCGGACTTGGCTCGCACACGTCCTGGGACCTGAAACTCGATGGCCGCTTGGCCCAGGCAGTGATGTCTATTCCAGCGGTGAAGGCTGTGGCAATTGGTGCGGGAGCGGAAGCGAGTAGTTTGCCGGGGTCCGAAGTACACGACGAGATCTCTTACAGCGCTGATACGCAGGAGTTCATTCGTGAAACGAATCGCGCGGGTGGTTTAGAAGGTGGAATCACGAATGGTGAAGAGATTCGTGTACGTGGCCACTTAAAGCCGCTCTCGACTCTGCGTCGCGCGTTGCGATCAGTCGATATCGACACGAAAGAACCGCAGGCCGCAGGCTTCGAACGGACCGATACTACGGCCGTTCCAGCAGCAGGTGTTATTGGCGAATCGATGGTTGCATTGGTGCTCGCTGGAGCAATGCGTGAAAAGTTTGGCGGCGACAGCCTCGGTGAGATGAAGCGAAATTTCGATGGCTATCGTGAACAATTACGAGGGTATTAAAGACAGGGGCAGGAGCAGCAGGCAGGAGCAGGAAGAGACAGGCGTGGTGCCCCTGCTCCTGGCTCTCCTGCTCCTGCTCCTGTTTTGCGGGGGTGCAGCGTTCAGCGTAAAATCATCATCGTAGGGTTGCCGCGTAGATTGCGGCCTGGATGGGAAGTTAAGAATGGCATTACTCGAAATCGTTAAATGGCCATCCCCGGTTCTCGACATGCCTGGCGATCCCGTCACTGAGTTTGACGAGGATCTCGAGAAACTGGTGAGCAACATGTTTGAGACCATGTACGCCGCTCCCGGCGTGGGTCTCGCGGCAGTGCAGGTTGGCATACCAAAAAGATTATTCGTAATGGACTGCTCCGGGGGCAAGGATCCGAGTCAACGTGTAGCCTTGATCAATCCAGAAGTACTGCGAGTTGAGGGAAATCAAAACGGGGAAGAGGGCTGTCTTTCTTTCCCCGGTATATTCACCCCAGTCGAGAGAAGCTTGCGCGCGATTGTGCGAGCGCAGGATGTGAAAGGAAATTGGTTCGAACTCGATGGGATGGAACTCACCGCGCGGTGCATGCTCCACGAAACTGATCACTGCGACGGTATCGTATTCCTCGACAAGATGAGTCCGCTAAAACGCGAGATCGTCAAACGCAAAATCAAGAAGCTGCAAAAAGCAGGGAAGTGGGACTAGATTTCGGATTTCGAATTGCGGATTTCGGATTTAATGTAATCGCGGCTGAACCGCAAGTTCGCCGCGGTTTTTTATTTCTCCGCGTAACCTCTGCGTAGCAAACGATCAGAATTTTGTTTTTCTGCGATCATTCTGCGACGTAGTCAGCCTGCGACAGCAGGCGTAGGCGTAAAGCCTGGGGCGTCAGCCCCAGGCATGTTCGCGATTGTGCCAATCAGCCCACGAAGTGGGCGACAGACGAGCAGAGGTATAGCTCTTATCTCTTAGCGGGCGCTGTCGCCCGCATTCGCGGGTTTCATCAAAGGCTTTTTTACTCCGTCAGGAGTTGCATGTTTATAGTCACGACCCAATCGCCACCCCGACGCCGTTCGGAGGAGCGGGAACGAGCTAGCCCTTAACACGCACGACGCCTCCCGCTGCTCCGAACGGCGCCGGAGGTGTGTGGGTTACTGCAAGCTATAAACATTTAACCCCTAGCGGGGTAAGGAACGCCGATGTTTTTGAAGAAACCAACAGCAACGTTTATTGGTTGCGGCTCTGCTGCGCCGTGTCCTCTGCGTCTCCGCGTCCTCTGCGTTTTTGTTACGGACCTCAGCTAAAACCAACTTACCCCGAATTTCTTAGCGTTAATGTTTCGTCGATTGAGTGTTGCGAACGTTGGCAATAAAAACGCAGAGGACGCGGAGACGCAGAGGACGCAGCGATATCGTAGAGTTGAACTCCCCATAAGACGTGAATCACAAATTTAATTCGATCCGCGTGCTCGCTTGCTCCTCTTCAGTCGTAACGCTACTATCTCAAAAATTCTAAAACAATTCGGAGCCAATTATGCCCTCAGAATTTCGCAATGAGCCGTTCACTGACTTTGGTAAAGAAGAGAACGCGCAAGCTATGCGTAATGCGATCGAAAAGGTCAAGACACAACTCGGTCGCGAGTATCCGCTGGTGATCGGCGGTAAAAGAATTACGACCGATAGCAAACTCGATAGCTTCAATCCCGCCAATCGAACCCAACTCGTCGGACGCTTCAACAAGGCTACAAAAGAACTTGCGAGCCAGGCTGTCGAGGAAGCAGCAGAAGCATTTAAGACCTGGAGAAACACACCGCCTCAGGAGCGAGTGGAATTACTCTTCCGCGTCGCAGCGATCATGCGTGAACGCAAGCATGAACTCTCAGCCTGGATGATTCACGAAGTTGCGAAGACTTGGCCGGAGGCGGATGGCGACACTGCCGAAGCGATCGATTTTTGTGAGTTCTACGGCCGAGAGATGTTGCGCTACGCAGGCGATCAATCTCTCGTCAAGATTCGAGGTGAGGAGAATCAGCTCAACTACATTCCGCTTGGTGTCGGCGCTGTCATACCTCCGTGGAATTTTCCTTTAGCTATTATGGCCGGAATGACGGTCGCGTCGATCGTCACGGGCAATACGGTTGTCTTGAAGCCATCGTCCGACTCTCCAGCCATCGCCTTCAAGTTCTTTGAGATCCTTGAAGAAGCCGGAATGCCGCCGGGTGTCGTCAACTTTATGACAGGATCTGGCGCCGAAGTCGGCGACGTTGTAGTTGATCATCCAAAGACCCGGTACGTTGCATTCACTGGTTCGAAAGAGGTTGGATTGCGAATCAACGAGCGTGCGTCGAAGGTCAATGAGGGACAGGTTTGGATCAAACGTGTCGTCGCAGAGATGGGTGGTAAGGATGCGATCATCGTCGCTGATGATGCGAACCTTGATGATGCCGCAACTGGCATTGTTCAGTCTGCTTTTGGCTTTCAAGGACAGAAGTGCTCGGCGTGTTCACGGGCCATCATTGACGTAAAAGTTTACGAGCCAATGCTCGACAAGATTGCGGAAAGGACTACGAAGCTAAAGCTCGCTGCCCCGACTGATCCGAGCGCAAATATGAGCGCAGTTATTAACGAAAAAGCCTTCAAGACAATCAACAGTTATATCGAGAAAGGTAAGCGTGAAGGTGGACGCGTTCTGGTTGGCGGTGGTTCCGACGGCGAGCAAGGCTACTACATCGAGCCGACGGTGATCGCCGACGTCAAACCCGGTGCGACAATCGAACAGGAAGAGATATTTGGTCCAGTACTCGCCGTCATCAAGGCAAATAATTACGACGACGCGTTAAGAATCGCAAACGATACGCAGTTCGGATTAACGGGTGCTGTCTACAGTTCTGACGAAGCAAAGCTAGACCGCGCACGAAATGAGTTTCACGTCGGTAACTTGTATCTGAATCGCAAGTGCACAGGTGCGCTGGTTGGTGTGCATCCGTTTGGTGGCTTCAACATGTCCGGAACAGATTCAAAGGCAGGCGGGCGTGATTATCTGCTGCTGTTCCTGCAAGCGAAGGTGGCGTCAGAAAAAGTTGGGGCAACCGCGAGCAAGCGAGTTGAAGCCGGTACTGCGATCTAATGTCGTTTTAAGAATATCCACAGATTACACAGATTAGAACAAACAGGAGCAGGGGGCAGCAGGCAGGAGCAGGAAAAATCATTGGTCAATTATCATTGGACATTTACCATTTATCATTTAGAGGAAGCGAGCCGCGGAATTACAGAGCAGTGGCTGATTCGAAATGATAAATGGTAAATGTCCAATGATAATTGACCAATGATTTTTCCTGCTCCTGCCTGCTGCCCCCTGCTCCTGTTTGTTCTAATCTGTGTAATCTGTGGATATTCTTAAAACGACATTAGATCGCAGTA
>DATBSH010000372.1:0-15326 GCA_036559885.1 Pyrinomonadaceae bacterium | reverse complement strand
GGAAAGACCGGCACATCACGCGATGGTTGGTTTGCGGGATACACTCCGAGTCTCGTTTGCGCTGTATGGGTCGGATTCGATGATGGTTCGCAGCTTGGATTAACTGGTGCAAACTCTGCATTGCCGATCTGGACCGACTTCATGCAAGTGGCACTTGCGGAACATCCTGAGTGGACCGGAGATTGGCAAAAGCCGGCGGGCGTGGAAGAAGTGGCGATTAATCCTGCGACAGGAACACCTGCAGCTCCCGACGATCCTGATAAACGCATCGAGCTTTTCATCAATGGAACAGGCCCGAACAACGTGGCGTCAACCATAATCGCAGAGCCAACGCCAGACGATCAGTTGCAACCAACGCCACCACCGCCACCACCGACTGGGGTTGAGATATTGCCGGTGCCCTCACCATCGCCATCTCCTTCGCCGACGCGTCCGCGCGCTACGCCGACACCTGAAGGAGCGCGTCTCGAAGGTACGATCACTCTGGATATTGATCCGACGACAGGCTTGATTGCGGTTGAGAGTTGTCCGGTGATTAGAACGAGAACATATGTGTTGGGAACCGAGCCGAAGAGATTCTGCGGACCGGAGTATCACAAACTGAAGACTGTTGAGCCTGGTGCCTCACGGCCAAGAACTGTTGCAACTCCGCAAAGATAGGACCTAAAAATTCAACCTGAAATTTTTCTCAGGTTGAATTGTGAGTCTTGAGTTGAAACTGGCGTGAGACAATACAAGCTGAAGCATATCGGACACTTGGTTGTCAGAGTTCTTCAAGCTCGAGTATCGGTGGCTAGACCTTGACCTCCGCCAGTGCCGCGTGAAGCGTCTCAATTGCAAGAGCAGCTGCGTGTCCTTTTCGCGAAGGCAATCCACCAACAGCTTGGAGCAAATCGTGCTTAGTTAAGTGAACTGCGTCGGAAGTTTTTTTCTCCCGTACCATTTCAGTCAAGACAGACCCACAAACAAGTGTCGGGGCGCACCCGTAAGCAAGAAACTTCGCTTCCTCGATTATGCCGTTCTGAACCATCAGCGAAAGTCGCATGCGATCACCGCACATCGGATTGGTCTCCTCCGCACTTGCGTTTGCGTTCGGTAGCTCACCGACGTTGCGCGGATGAGCCAGGTGATCTTTGAAAGTGAAGGAGTAAGTCAAGATATGGATCGTTGCAGAATCTCGAATTCGTTCTTTACTCCGTTAGGAGTGGCATGTTTATAGCGGCTCATTCAAAAAGATCCTGCGCCGTTAAAAGGAGCGGAAATATACTCGGTTAACAAAGTCGACGTTGATTTCCGCTCCTCTTAACGGCGAAAAACTTCTAAACGCCTCGCGGACTATAAACATCGTACCTCTACCGAGGTGACCTGGACTTGCAAAGCGTGGTGTAGTTGGACCGATAGACCTAACTAACATGAATAAGCCTTCTGTCTTTATTCAATGGCGACAACTCACGCAGTCTCTTGACCACATCGACGAGCACTTCAACCGTGTAATCGACATCTTCTTCTGTATTGTCTTTGCCGAAACTAAAACGAATGGAGCCTCGGGCCTGTTCGTCGTTACGACCTAGTGCCCGGATCACTGGTGATGGTTCCAAGGTGCCGGACGAGCACGCCGATCCAGTTGAGACTGCAACGCCCTTCAGGTCGAGATTGATAAGCAAACCCTCACCTTCAATGAACCGAAATGAGATGTTCGAAAGATGTGGCAAGCGTCGATCACGGTCGCCATTGATTTCAATATCGGTGATCGATGCTGAAACACTGGCCTCAAATTTATCCCGAAGGGCTCGGTCATGACCGGCTCTGTAATCGATCTCTTCACGAGCTAATTTCGCTGCGGCACCGAACCCGACGATTCCCGCGACATTTTCCGTTCCCGCCCGTCGTTCACGTTCCTGATGCCCGCCGACCGACTGACTAGCGATTCGGACACCACGACGGACATATAGCGCTCCCACGCCTTTCGGCCCATACAACTTATGACCGGATAAGCTAAGGAGATCTACCTTTAGATCATCGACGTCCAGGGCCACGCGACCTGTCGCTTGTACAGCATCCGTATGGAGCCAAATCTTTCGCCCGCGCCCGCGCTCGTCATGGATCACCATCCCGATGTCTTTTATTGGTTGAATAGTCCCAATTTCATTGTTTGCCAGCATGACCGTGACAAGCACGGTGTCATCTCGCATCGCCGATACAAGATCCTCCACCCTGACAATGCCGTTGGCGTACACAGGCAGACGCGTCACTTCCCAACCGCGCTTTTCAAGTCCTTCGCAGACTCCGCGAATAGATGGATGCTCGATTGTGGAAGTGATGATGTGTTTGCCATGCGTTGAGGCCATCTCACAAACGCCGCGAACTGCAAGGTTATTTGCTTCGGTTCCTCCGGAGACAAAAACAATTTCGTTTTGCCTGGCGCCGATCAGGCCTGCGATTTCCCTGCGCGCGCGATCGACTGCCGCCCTGGCTTCCTGGCCAAACCCGTGCACGCTGGACGGGTTCCCAAACGTCTGCGTTAGATAAGGCAATATGGCCGCGGCTACCCTTGGGTCGACCGGCGTTGTAGCGCTGTGATCGAGATAAATTCGGCGGTCGGACATTGAAATTTGCCCCAATGTCGCCCAACCTCAGGCACCTCTCAATGCATCAGATGGGCGGTCTAGCGAGCGTTTCTCGGTTATCCGAGTCTAGGAACTCGCATCGGGAAGCGTCAAGCATATTTATATTGTCCGCTCAAACTCGCAGGTGTTAGCATTT
Organism: Pyrinomonadaceae bacterium; assembly: GCA_036559885.1. Classification (GTDB taxonomy): domain Bacteria; phylum Acidobacteriota; class Blastocatellia; order Pyrinomonadales; family Pyrinomonadaceae; genus PSRF01. The sequence continues at coordinate 12,563 of DATBSH010000372.1, read as the reverse complement.
CCTCGTTGCTACAGTTGGCTCTCCCAAGACCCTTACCCCCTATAGCATGGGTAGATTCTTTGGAAGGACTAAACAAATGAAATACTTCAGAATCCCCTTGGTGGTGTTGATAGCTGTCGTGTTGGCTTCAATCGGCACATCCCTGATCGCCAGTGCTGCGCAACAGTCGACCGCGCTCGAGCGTGGTTATCGGACTGGTTACTCAGACGGTTACAACGCTGGGTTTAAGGATGTTTCAGAACAGGCGGTGCGTGATTTTCAGAGCAAGGAGGAGTACCAGCGGGCAGATCGTTCTTACAACGAAGTCTGGGGACCGCTCGAAGATTACCGGGACGGATACCAGCAGGGCTTCGAAACGGGATATTCCGCGGCCTATGATCGCAAGCCTTTCGATTCAAACTTGCCTACGGGTTTCAAGAAGCGCGGAACTACGGTCCAAACAAATACAACGGCGGATACAGTCCAAACGAACACGCCCGCAGGTACGGTCCAAACGAATCCATCACCGGGCACAACGCCGGACAGCAGTGAGGCCACCAATGGATCTGTTGCTTCCGCGCCGGCGTCCGCTGGTCCAGTCTCAATACCACGCGAGACCGTTCTTGTTATTGAACTTCTGACACCTCTATCCACGAACGCAACGCAAGCTGGCGATCGTTTTCAGGCTCGAGTTGTACAGCCGAACGAATACGCAACAGCCATCGTGGACGGCCACGTCAGTCAAGTTAAACGACCTGGCAAAACGAAAGGGGTTGCCCAAATGCAACTCAGTTTTGATCAAATCCGATTTCCCGATAATCGTTCTATCAGTTTGCACGCTCAGCTAATCGAAATTGTTCCGATGGGCCGCAATGATGATTCGGAGGTTGATCGTGAGGGTGGTGTTAGAGGCCGTGACTCGACCAGGGACGACGTTGCCAAGGTTGGAGCAGCCACAGGTATCGGTGCAGTTATTGGTGCAATCGCCGGCGGCGGTAAGGGCGCAGCAATTGGCGCGGCGATCGGTGGTGGCGTTGGCACTGCCGGTGTGATGACCCAACGTGGAAAAGACATTCGCCTCGAGCCGGGCCAGCAAATGAAGATTCGTACGACCACCGATACGAATGGTTTGTGAAAGGCAGACTGATGTCCGATACGCTTTAGCTTGTCGTCTGCCTCGCTACACTCACTGTTGAATGTGAGCCCAGACAGCGGCAAGCTAAAGCGTATCGGAAATACAGACGTGATCGCCTTACTCACGGATTTCGGAACGGCAGACTATTACGTCGGCTCGGTCAAAGGCGTAATCCTCTCGATCAATCCAAACGCCAAAATTGTCGATATAAGTCATGATGTTCCGCCTCAAGATATCGAGGCTGGCGCTTTTACGCTTTTCGCCGCGCATGCGGCCTTTCCTGCAAAAACGATTTTCGCCGCAGTTGTCGATCCCGGCGTAGGTTCTGCACGTCGACCACTTGTACTAAAGACCGACGACTACTTTTTTGTTGGTCCCGATAATGGGCTGTTTAGTTATATCTATGAAAGCAAGGCTCACACGACTTTCCACATAACAAACGAGAAATACTTTCGTCATCCGGTATCGCCGACGTTTCACGGCCGAGATGTGTTCGGGCCTGTCGCAGCCTATTTGTCGAAGGGAGAAGACCCCGCGGTCTTTGGACCAACGATTGACGATGAAGTACGACTACCAGTGTTCTGTCCTAACCGAGTGAAGGATCATGTTTGGCAGGGCAGGATAATTCACATCGATCACTTTGGAAATTGTGTCACTAACATTCGACGCGAAACTCTAAATGAACATCAGGAACCGCACGCGAAGATTCGAATTAAGGGGAAGACCATTACATCTTTCAGAAAGTTTTTCACTGAGGCTGATGGAAAACAGAAACTCTTTGCGCTGTGGGGCAGCGCTGGATTTCTTGAAATTGCCTCGGTTAAAAAATCCGCTGCCAAGATTCTGAAAGCGAAACGCGGTGATTCGGTTAAGCTGGAACTAAAATAAAGCAGATCCACCAAAGCAGATCCACCGATTTCCACAGATTACACAGATTAAAAAACAGAAGGAGCAGCAGGCAGGCGCAGGAATCATTGGTCAGTTGTCATTTGACATTTATCATTTGTCATTGAGAGGCGCGACTTGAATTTCGATCAAAAGCGCAACTTGAATCTGAAATCCAAATGAGAATTGATAAATGTCAAATGACAACTGACCAATGATTCCTGCTCCTGTTTTTTAAATCCGTGTAATCTGTGGAAATCGGTGGATCTGCTTCGGTCGCTTGTAACCTGTTTTTCCGTTTGTTATCTTCGCACCAACCCAATTAGTCATGCCTGAAACTGTAAAAGATCCTCCCGCAAGCGCGGCCACCTCGACTGGCCTTCGAGGTGTTGTTGTGGGCGCCTCAACCGTATCTGATGTAGTTGGCGACAAGGGCCAATTGATATATCAGGGCTATGACATTCACGACCTCGCACAGTACTCCACATTCGAAGAAGTAGCTTTCCTCTTGTGGAATAAGCGGCTGCCAACTCGCGTCGAACTGGACGAGCTGAAACGTGCGATTGGCGCCACGTATCAAATCCCAGCCCAGGTGATCGACGTTCTCCGCCGTATCCCAAAGGATGCTGACCCAATAGATGTCTTGCGTACCTCTGTATCTGCTCTGGAGTTTTATGATTCAAACGCGCGAGACATTTCGGCGACAGTCAGCCGTCAGACATCGATTCGACTGACCGCCCAGTTTCCGACGCTTGTAGCTGCGGCGGATCGTCTGCGACGCGGTCTAGAACCAGTTGATCCGCTACCCAACGAAAACATCGCTACAAACTTCCTTTACATGCTGAAAGGGGAAATGCCTTCGGCGCAGGACGCCAAGCTTTTCGACGTTTGTCTGATCTTGCACGCTGACCACGAGCTGAATGCTTCCACGTTTACGGCGCGGGTCGTCGCAGGGACGTTAGCTACAGTCTACGCGTCAGTGGTAGCGGCGATTGGTGCTCTTTCCGGTCCATTGCATGGTGGTGCGAACACCAATGTAATGAGGACGCTGTTAGAAATAGGTGAGTTGGATCGCGTGGAAGATTTCTTAAAATCGGCGTTAGCGGCCAAAAGAAAGATCATGGGTTTTGGTCACGCCGTCTACAAAACTGAGGATCCGCGAGCGACGCACCTGCGACGGTTTTCAAAAGAGACGGGCGAAAGAGCAGGGAATACGAAGTGGTACGAGATATCGCGAAAGCTGGAAGAATTGATGATGCGTGAGAAGGGGCTGTATCCGAACGTAGACTTCTATTCAGCTTCAACCTATTACATGATGGGCATTCCCTTAGACCTGTACACTCCCATCTTTGCAATCAGTCGAATTACCGGATGGACCGCACACATTCTCGAGCAATACGCCGACAACAAATTGATTCGACCACGTGCCGACTATGTAGGCCCGCGAGATCTCCGATACGTGCCGATTGACCAGCGTTAGCTGCAGCGCTATAGGACCTATGTGCCTGTTTGGGACCTATGCCGTATTCATCGGCTCAGCAATACCCGCCTTCTTCTCTTCAGACGTCAGCTTCAACATCTCGGGCCTAGCCTCTACATAGCCCGTTCTTGAAATAACATAAGTCGAAACGAGCAACGTAATCGTGGCTGCGATACCGCCTTCTAATCCGTAACTTCCACCAGTGAGCCAATCTGGTCCAGTATCCTGAGCCTGTAAGAGCGGAGCTCCCACAATCCTCAAACCACTGACGGGTAGGCCAAACAACGAACCCAAAGCCCAGTTCCAGGCCCAATGCACTCCCAGCGGGAACCATAGACTGCGTGTGCGTAGATATGCGACTGCCAGCCAGATTCCCGCCAGGGTCGTGTTCACGAACGTAAGGCCCCGTACCACATTCGGGTTTGAAAGATGAACAATTCCAAACGGTACGGAAGTGAGTAGAACCGCGAGCCAGATCCAGTGTGCACGAGTCAGCGTCTGTAGCGCGTACCCGCGAAACATAGCCTCCTCTGCAAGTGCGGCGAAGATAAAGAGGAAGCCTGAGGCCAAAACCGAACGAACTACATGACCGTGTGAGTCAGCGCTGTTCAGTGTGAACTTCAAACCGCCGCCGACCCCGGCGATTCCTGCCGCCAGAACCAGTGAGGCAATGCCAATCGCTGAGCCGACAAACAAATGTTGAAACCAGTTATCGTGAAGAGTTAAACCCAGCGCGCGCCACGGCAGTCCCTCCAACAAACGGGTACAGAAGTAGCCAGCACCCAAAGCGGCCAAGAGCAGAGGTACTCGATAAATCACATTTTGAAAGAACTCAGCGTGAGGGATAGGCGGCAACCTGTCGTGAAGAAGCGCATACGCAAGTCCGATGAAAGCAGATAGAACGATTGTGATGAGTAGGAAGAGGGCAACAAAAACAATAAGACGGAATCCGCTGCGTAGCCGCCCGTATTGATTTATGAAGATGCTGCGAAGGTCCATGTTTGAAGGTCAGGCATTTTAGCCTAAAGTCGGCACCGTAAAGAAACTACAGCGCCACTATGGTAGACTTTCATACCCATCTGAATGACCAGAATCCACGAAAACGTGACGCCCGACTACAAGAAACGCCGCCGCCGCCGGCTCTTGCTGTGGGCTCTTGGAATCACCCTCGCTCTACTACTCGCCATCATCGTATCGCAACAACTGTGGCTGTGGACTGTCATTCGTCCGGATTCTGCGTCTGACACGCTGGTTCTTTATGCGCTCTCGACACTTAACTTCGTTGCGTTTGTTGTCTTCTTTTTTATCTTCGTTCGTAACCTGCTAAAGCTCCGTCGCGAGCGACAGGAGCGACAGCTCGGTTCGAAAGTAAAGACAAGACTGCTGGTCTATTTCATTTCAATCAGCTTCCTGCCAATTACGGCAATGGCGATGTTCTCCTACCTGTTTCTCAATCGTTCATTGGAAAAGTGGTTCTATCCGTTTCCAGAAGGATTGGTTCAACAGGCAAGCGAAGTAAACCAGGAGACGCTTGCGAGTCAAAACCAGGCTGTGCATCAAACCGCGTCGTTAATGGTGATGTTATTGAACAGCCAATCAGCATCAGATCGCCAAGTGATGCTTGATCAGTTACTGCAATCAAGTCAGTTGACGGGAATCGAAATCGTGGAGAACGATGGGACTGTCGCAGCCCGTGCTCGCGTAAGTCTACCTCCTACTGATGCCAAGAAGCTCGACGAGTTGTTCGAACAGGCGCGGAGATCAGGATCCATGATCGGGGACACGCTTGCAGATGGCAAAGACTTCGATGTGTTCGCTGTGCCGCTGAATAACTCCGAAACGCTCGTCCTATCACCGCAAAAGCGGACGCAAAATGATCTCAATGAGCTCATCTCAGGATCGGAACGCGATTATCAGGAATTGGTTAAGAAACAGCGCCGCGTCAGACTACTCGGTTTGTCAACGCTTGGCTTGATGACTTTGATTCTGTTGTTCGTATCGAGTTGGGTTGCAATTTACCTGGCGCGTGGCATTGCCACCCCGATAAAGGCTCTGGCCGAAGCATCTAATGAAGTTGCGCGCGGCAACCTGGGCCATCGCGTGACGACCGTAGCAGACGACGAACTTGCGATCCTCGCGAACTCTTTCAATCAAATGACCACTCAGCTTGAGGAGAACCGCCGGCGTCTGGAAGCCACTGCAACCGAACTACGAGATACGAACCTGGCCCTTCGCGAGCGACGGAATTACATCGAAACGGTCTTACAGTCGCTTTCGACAGGCGTGGTTTCCATTGACGAAAGCGATCGCGTTACCACTTTGAACCTTGCAGCAGCGCGAATGCTTGGTTTGCTGAACAAGCCTGACGCAAATACCAAACTTAGCGACTTGATTAGTGGTGAAGATTGGACCGTCATGTATCGATTGCTGCGAAGAGCGCGACGCACCGGACACGCGGCCGAGCAAACACAGTTAGAGAGCGGCGGAAATGGGCACGGCGCTCTCCCTGTCGCAGTGACAGCAACGGCGCTTCGAGATAGCTCGGGGCCGGGTCAGGGAGTTGTTCTGGTCATCGAAGATCTCTCTGAATTGTTGGCAGCCCAACGTGTCGCTGCGTGGAGCGAAGTGGCCCGACGCATGGCTCATGAGATTAAGAATCCGCTGACGCCGATACAGCTCTCTGCCGAACGGATCGCAAAGAACTACGCCAAGCAGTCGACGAATGGTGACAACGGCGATAAACCAGCAGAACAGATCGACGACGCGCGAGTCGCTGCCGTGATCGCCGAATGCACGGAAACCATCAGCCGAGAAGTCGCCGGGCTCAAAGCCATGGTGGACGAGTTTTCGCGGTTTGCACGGCTACCCGCGGCACATCTCGAAAATGCAGATCTGAATGAAGTAATCCGACAGACTGTCACATTGTACGAAGATCGGCTGGAGGGCGCTGAAGTGATGATCGACCTCGATTCCAATGCGCCATCTGTGATGTTGGATGTAGAGCAAATTAAACGAGCATTTGTAAATCTAATTGACAACGCCTTGAACGCCTTGGCGAATTGTGATCGAAAACTAATAAAAATCACTACAAGGCATGACGTAGCAAGAAGTCTGTTACGAGCAGAAGTCGAAGACACTGGGCAGGGAATCGCGCAGGAGGACTTCAAGCGGTTGTTCCAACCATACTTCTCCAGACGTGACAGCGGAACGGGCCTGGGCCTCGCGATTGTCCAGCGAATCATTCTTGAACACGGCGGTCGGATACGAGCAGAGAAGAATCAACCTCAGGGTGCCAGGTTTGTCATAGAGATCCCGACCACGGGCTAAGGGCAAAGAGCAAAGAGACTAAGAGCTAAGAGCAAAGAGAGCGAACCGCCGCCTTACCGCTTTGCTCTTGGCGCATCATATGGACTCGATCTTAATCGTCGACGATGAGCGTGGGATTCGCGATACGTTGCGCGCAGTAATGGAAGACGAAGGCTTCGTCGCCGACTCTGTCGCAACGGGCGAGGATTGTCTTAAAGCGCTAGGCCGTCGCGCTTATGGCTGCATTCTGCTTGACGTCTGGTTGCCGGGAATCGATGGGCTTGAAACTCTGAAACAGATTCGTGCCTCAGGTTCGCAATCCGCGGTCGTAATCATCTCGGGTCACGGGAATATTGAAACTGCCGTTCGGGCGACGAAGCTTGGCGCCTTCGACTTTATTGAAAAGCCGCTTTCGATCGAAAAGACAGTATTGACTGTGCGCAACGCATTGCGTCAGCAGCGGCTCGAGCTGATGAATGCAGACATGGCGGCGACTCTCGCCCAGGAATACGTGATGGTCGGCGAGTCTGTCGCAATGCGAGCACTTAGGAAACAGATTTCAGTGGTTGCTCCCACTGATGGTCGCGTGCTGATTTATGGCGAGTCAGGCACTGGCAAAGAGTTAGTGGCGCGAGCGATTCACGCGGAATCTCGACGTGCAGCCGCGCCGTTTATAGAAGTCAATTCCGCCGCGATCCCTGAAGAGCTGATCGAATCGGAGTTGTTCGGGCATGTGAAAGGTGCCTTTACCGGGGCGACCGCGGCAAAGAAAGGCAAGTTTGAACTTGCCGATGGTGCAACAATCTTCCTTGATGAAGTGGGCGACATGAGCGCCAAAGTCCAGGCGAAGGTTCTTCGTGTCTTAGAGGAACAACGATTTGAGCCGGTTGGAAGTGGAATATCAATCAGCGTTGATGTGCGGGTGATTGCCGCAACGAATAAGCAACTTGACGTGGAGATAGACCAGGGAAATTTCCGCGCGGATCTCTTTTATCGGCTCAACGTGATTCCATTTGAATTGCCGCCGTTGCGTGAACGACTGGAAGACGTGCCGCTTCTTTTGGATCACTTCAATCATCGGTTTTCAAAGGCATACGGCAAGAAAGCAAAACAATTTCTTCCCGACGCGGTGGAAGAGCTGCAGAACTATTTGTGGCCCGGCAACGTGCGCGAACTAAAGAATACGATCGAGCGTGTTGTGATTATGCACCCCGGCGTGAAGGTGTCGGCGACCGATTTACCACCTCATGGCAAGGAAGAACCTCCGGCGGCGTCATTTAGGTTTCCGTCGTTCAAAGAAGCGACTGAGGCCTATCATCGCGAATTCATTCAACGGAAGCTGGACGAAGCGGAGGGCAATGTTTCGCGCGCGGCAGAGTTGATGGGAGTGGATCGTAGCCATTTATACCGGCGTATGCGCGCCTTAGGCATCCAAACGCGCGGTGAACGTTCGCCGGTTTGATCGTTATGGCTTGAGAACGAGATTCACGCACTTGAGAAAGTCGTCGATCGTAAACGGTTTGGCAATCACCTCGACGGCTCCCAGCCTCTTTGCCATGTCGAGATAATCCTGGGGCGACGTCCTCCCGCCACCGGACATCGCCATAATCTTCACGTTCGGATAGGTTCGCCTTAAGTCGATGATTGTCTCAAGACCCTCTTTATCGGGCAGAACTATGTCAAGTATGACTAAATCAGCAGGCACTCGGACAAACTCTTCCATCGCTGCATTTCCATCCGCGGCCTCAAAAACTTCGTGACCTTCGTCCCGCAGCAGCGTTTTCAGAACATCTCGTACCTCGTCGTCGTCTTCTACAAGTAATATTTTTGCCATGCAGGTTGTGGGAGCGTCTGATCCTATCTTCTATGGCAAGTCAGTTACAAGCATTATTGACAAGCGATCCTAGATAGCTTATCTGTAAAGATTCGCGCAATGCTCGCGCGGAGGAATTTTGAGGTAAACGTGGATTTCACAACAAAAGAGCTGCTTAAGCGTTATGCAAAACTGGCGGTAGGCCAACCCTTTTCCCCCGTATTGCTGAATATTCTGGTGACGTCAGTTTGCGACATGCGCTGCACTCACTGCTTCTTCACGGATGAGCTCGACGATCGGCCGCGTAAGAAGCTGCAGATGAAGACGCACGAGATAGAGCGCATAGCCCAAACGCTCGGTGGCAATCTGGGTGTACTGATTCTGGCGGGCGGAGAGCCTTTCACAAGGAAGGACCTTCCTGACATTGCTCGAGCGTTTTATCAGAACAACAAACTCGAATCGATCTACATCATGTCTAATGGACAGATCCAAAAACGGATCTTTCCGGATGTAACTCAAATTCTGCAGGAATGTCCAAATCTAAACGTTACGGTTGCACTCGGAATCGATGGGCCAAAAACGGAGCATGAAAAGATTCGTCAGAAACTCGGCTCCTGGGACATTGCCATTGATACTGCTCGTCAATTACAGGCGATCAAGAAAGAATATCCGAAGCTCGATGTGCAGACTTGTACCTGTTTCATGAACTCGAACCAGGACACCATTTTTGAGTGGTACGACTTTTTGAAATACGAGTTGAAGCCTGACAAGGTCAACTTCAACTACATTCGACCTCCTTCAGCTGATCCCAAAGAGTTGGAGATCGATCACTCGAGGTATGCCAAGCTGGCACAGAAGATCGACGATGATTCTCGTCACGCTGCGATAAAGAACAACTACGGCGGAAGCGCAGGTTTTTTCAAAGCGGCCATAGACATTTACATGCACGGTTTGATTGCGAAGACACAGGAAACGCAGACAGCGCAAATGAAATGCTATGCCGGAACAGCTGGCGGAGTTATCTACGATGAAGGCACCGTATCGTCGTGCGAAAACCTTGCGCCGATTGGCAATCTGCGCAACTTCGATTGGAATTTTCAGAAACTATGGTTGTCGCCCATGATGAAGGAGCGGCGAAAGAAAGCGGCTGACGGCTGTTTCTGCACGCACGAATCGAATAGCTACTATCCCTCTCTACCTTTCAATCCCGGACACCTGATTCAGATCAAGAGGTTGGAGCGCGAGATGAAGAAAGCCCGTAAGGCTATTGATCGAATGCAAGAGGATCCTAATGGCGTTAGGGCCGAAGGTTTTTGACAGGACCTATAGGATCTATATCATCTTCAATGCAGCGAATTCCTAAAATCCTGATCATCTCATCTGATACCGGCGGCGGACATCGGTCGGCCGCGGCGGCGATAGTCGCTGGCCTGCAGAAGTTTCTCGAAGGTGAGTCGTATGCAATTCGAGTTGTCAGAGCGGTTGAAGAGTCCCACCATCTAACTGCGCGTTTAGTTCGTCTCTACAACTGGATTCTGCAGAATCGTCAGCATTGGATGAAGTATTTCTACTGGATCGTCAACCGAGTTCGGCCTGAGACTCGAGAGTTCTTCCACAAACGTTGCATCGCATACGTCGCTGAACTATTTGAACGATGGTGTCCACATGTTGTTGTCAGCGTTCATCCGCTGACACAACATATCTTCGCTCGTGTACTAAGAGAACTGAAACTGGCGGATCGTATCCCGCTCGTCTCTGTTGTGACCGATCCGTGTTACGGCTTTTGGCGCGGATGGGCATGTGATGACGTGACTTTGTATCTCGTCGCAAGCGAAGAGGCTCGTCAACAATTGATCGACTACGGTGTAGCGCCTGAGAAGATAAAGATTTCGGGAATGCCCGTTCATCCGAAATTCAGCTACCCGGGAGAAGAAGCCGCTCAGGCAGCACGCCGTGCTTTGGGACTGGATCCGGAGAAGTTCACAGTGTTTGTGAACGCAGGCTGGGCCGGCGGCGGAAACATTCCCCAGATTTTCAGAGAGCTGATTCGCGGCAAACTTGATGTGCAAGCAATCTTTCTTGCCGGAAAGAACGAAGATCTGCGTGTCGCAGCTGAGTCGCTTGCTTCTGAGGCCGCGTTTCCCATCAAGGTGATTGGCTATTCAGATGAGATTGAAAAGTTGATGAGCGCCGCGAATGTGATGATTTCAAAACTGGGCGGACTTACGACTTTCGAGGCTTTTGCGTGTCAAGTTCCGATAATCGCAGACATGATCACTGAACCAATGCCTCAAGAGGCGGGCGCGGCGAACCTGATTCAGGATAGGGGGGCTGGAGTTCTATTGAAGCGCTCTGCCGACGTGGTTCCGGTTGTTCGACGAATGCTTGAAGATCAGATTCACTACTCCAACATGCGCGCCGCGACTGTCGGACTTGCCGCGCCTAACTCCACCAGGCAAATTGTGGAGGAAATTGCTGCGTTGATTCACCAGCCTGAGGCAGCAATCGAAGCTATCTCGGCCTAAGCTCGGCGTTCTGTGTTAGCTGCCAGAACTGTGACAAAATCTGACCCACCCACACTTCCTAAACAAAATAAAGAGTTCTTCAGTTATACCGATGCGCTTATTTTTTTCGGTCTAATGATAGTTGAACACTTCGTCTTAGCATGGCTGGATCTCTCGACAATAACGTATTTGACCATTCTCGCCGCAAGTATTCTCGGGTTCATATCGGCAAAACTCTTTTGGCGAATTCTTACGCGCTAAACTTAAAATAATCAGCCTGGGGCGTTCGCCAGGCTAACGGGACATAACGGGCCCTCAGGCCGCGTCTGGAGAGACTCGTTTGACGTCAAGAGCGCTTTCACGGTTTAATCTTCCCGCAAATTAACTAATCCCTGGTAGATGCCCCACGTTCATGGCAAGTTGTTCTGTTGCCGCCCAAGAATACTGTCCTACTAGTGGGTATTTAGGAGACACATAACGAGTGAGTCTTTTGCTTGAAGGAAAGCGAGCGTTTGTAAGTGGAGGAACGCGTGGTATTGGCGCGGCCATTTGCAAGGTGTTTGCGCGAGAAGGTGCCGACGTTGCGTTCAGTTATAACAGTCGCGACGATCTTGCGGCGGATATGAGTCGTGCGATCGAAGAACATGGGAGACGGGCGCTGAACGGAAAGGTGTCGGTGACCGATCGATTAGGAATGAAACGGTTCGTAAGGGATTTGATTGAGAAATGGGGCGGCATCGATATTCTCGTCAACAACGCCGCTATCAACCGCGGAGACAACTTCGCCACCACCACCGACCGCGCGTGGGATGATGTGATCCATACAAATGTCGATAGCCTTTTTGCCGTAACGAAGCCATTTTACAAACAGATGATCCGGCAGCGCAGCGGAACCATTCTGAACATCACTTCTATTGGGGCGATGCGAGCGCTTCCCACATCCGTTCATTACGCCACTTCGAAGGCTGCAATGATTGGGTTTACGAAGTGTCTTTCAAGAGAGGCCAGCACGTTTGGCGTGAAGGTGAATGCCATCGCCGCCGGTATTTTCGACACCGACCTCGCCCAAGCCCTACCGGAGCGACTCCTTCAGATGCATGACTTCTGGACCTCGGCTGGAAGACTTGGAAAACCTGAGGAGCTTGCCGAGTACGCCGCCTTCATGGTCAGCGACCGCAACAGTTTCATGAATGGAGAGGTTGTGATCGTTGACGGCGGCGCGATTACCTGAGCAATCACATAAGCAGATCCACAGATTACACAGATTACACAGATTAAGAACTAGAGCAGCCAAGTTGGGTGGTTGGGTCACGAGATGTTGTGAACGATTGCCGGTGCAATTCATCATTGGCTGTCTTAGTTCTTAATCTGTGGATCTGCTTCTGCTTATTTATCTTCGAGCTTCAGTATCCTTCGCTCCAGATCCTTCAACAGTCGATACATCTCACCTAATCGACGAAA
>DATBSH010000371.1:0-8743 GCA_036559885.1 Pyrinomonadaceae bacterium | reverse complement strand
TTACGGTCCAAACCTCTGCCTGTATTCAAGCGAGTTGATAAACGCCTTTGCCATCTCTGCATTAATGAAGTTTCCGTTGAAATCGTTCAGTTTCCCCAGCCAGAAATTGAAGCCGCTAAAGTCTGAATCAGGGGCGTCGTTCGGGTTCCGCCGCAAATACCCAAAGTACTGCATCAGCACAAATGCTTTATTGAACTCAGCGTTCTTCAGATCCTGATCTTCAGCCACCGCACGCAGCACCTGCGCCCGCTGTCCGACATCGTTAGCATTTGTCAGCATCGCGATTAGATTGTTGCGTTCCGTCGGCGACAACACTCCGCCGGCGTTAGTGTTCAGCTGATCCACAAAAGCGGAAGCTGACATGCCATTCGGAAACGCTGCCTGAAACTCCGGACGTTGCACAAAAGCCAGCGCAAACGCCTGCTTGTTTGCCTCCAGCTGCGCCTCCCACGGCCCAACCCCGACTATCACGCCCTGCCCGACCCGCTGCGTGTCGCGCAAAAACGGTGTGAACGTGACCGGCACCGGTGCTCCGTTCAAATTCCCGAAGCTTGTCTTATACATCCGATACACTAGATAACCAGTCTCCTGAAACTCAATCGATAAGAAAAACGCCCCTGAGACATTGATCCGCTTCACTTCTGTACATTGCGGTTTCGGCGTGCAATTGTCGATGTCTGTCGTCCAGAAGCCGAATCCTGGCGGGTCTGGCTCGCGACTGAGAAAGTCGATGTAGTGCTGCCGCACGAAGTATGACGTGGTGTCGATCGGATTCGTCGGGCTGACGCTGTCGTTATCTGTGATCGTTAACGTAGCCGTGGATGGCGCCCCCAGTGTGGCGCCGGTCGCGTTGCTCAGTGTCAGCGTGAGGTTCTCACTGCCTTCAACATAACCATCATCCACAATGGGAACGAGAATCGTTTTCGACGTCTCGCCAGGTGCGAACGTCAGTGTCCCCAGCGTTGTTTCGTAATCGCAGCGCGATGAGGCCTGGCCGTTAACGACATTACAAGGATTTGTTCCAGCACCGTCACCCGTTGTGTAGTCGACAGTTGTTGTTCCGGTTGTACTACCCAACCGTGTAACCGTGAACGTAACACTGCCCTGATTTTCGCCGCCGGTATATTTCGTCGCGTTCAGTTGGACACTGCTCGCGGACGCTGATGTCAGAAACTGTCCACGAATCTCTCCGTTCATTAAATTACTGCTGTGAACATTGACGTACCACAGTCCGTTCTTCAAATCCTGTGCCTGTGCCGGCGTCAAACTGATCTCAAAGTCATTCACTTGCCCGAGCGGCAGCGGAAATAGTACCGGAGCTGTAACACCGACTGCGCCTGGTCCATGTATGTGTGCATCAGTCTGAGCGCTCGATAGTCCACCAAAATGCAAAGACACGCGAGCAGTCGTTTCATCAGGACTCAGCAAAAGAGTCGCAGTACCAGTAGCATTCGAGCTGTTTGGAGGTACTTCGTGAGCTCCATCAAGATTCGCAACGAATAGCAAACTTGGTTTCGACTTGATCTCGTAAACCGCTCCGTTCGACAACGACACAACAAATACATTTCCGTTCGGACCCGTCGTAATGTCAGTCGTAATACCGAAGTCGCGACCTATCGCCAGGCTTTCACTTTCGGTCTGGTCAAATTTGTCTACGTTGTCAGCAACTCGATCGTTGAGTCGTGGGTCAGTAAAGGCAAAGTGTTGTCGATCAGGGGTGAAGCGGAAGCGGTAAAGGTAACCATTAAGCAATGTCGTTCGAGAAGCACCAACCAACATATCGCCTTCGAATTTCGCCCCTAATCCGCGACCGCGGATAAACCCTATTGGCGAAGGCGCGACTGCGTACTTCCAACTAAACTCCGGATCGACGTACTGAGATCCCGGCAGATTGAACAGTCGGGTGACAGCTTCCTGTGGTGTGTTCGCAATGTTTGATGGTGGCCAGCGGAGTTGCTGCAGATTGCCCGCGCCATATGTCATCTCGATCGATTTAAACTCGTCAATGCGGGCGAGCGGCCCAATTACCTGGACCCACCCGCCGTTAAAGCCAGGGATCACGCGGTTGAGTTCATCGAACGTATCGTCGCCGTTTTCCTCCGTCCAGAGGTTGCCAGTTAAGGGATCGAACGCCATGCCAAAACTGTTACGCACGCCATAGGCAAAGACCTTCTTTATGTTCGCTGCTGCTTCGCCAGTGAGGGTTGTCGTCGCGTTGAAGAAAGGATTGTCGGGAGGCGTCGTGCCGTCGTCATTTAACCTCAGAATCACACCGGTTAAATGGGCGTTGTCGGGGTCAGGGCCCCCGAATTGATCATCAGGTACGGGACCCCCCGTCGCGAGGTTTTGCAGAAAACCTCTGCGGCCGTTGTCGCCGAAGATCACATATAGCTTGCCATCGAGTCCAAAACGCAAGACACCGCCATCGTGATTTCCGCGAGAGGGCTGACCTGCATCCATCTGCAACGAGCGCAACTTAATCAGATTTCGATCGAACGAGAGGGTTGCGCCGTTCCAAATGAACCGATCAACGCGATTTCCCAGTAGCGGAATGTCGTCGATATTCAAGGTGTCGACGCCAGAAATCGTTTCGGTCCAGTAGAGATAAACGAATCCGTTTTGAGCAAACAGTGGATGCAATGCTATCCCCAGCAAGCCGCGCTCAGATGCGCCGTTGACCGCCAAATCGAGTACCGTGCTTTGAAGCGCTCCGTTGATGATGCGCTGGACCTTGCCTGTTGTTCGTTCAAGAACCAGAAAATCATTCGTACCGATAAATGCCATGCTCGTCGGTTGATTCAAGCCACTAACGACAGTCGATACGGTCAGGTTGTCATCCAGCATGACCGGAGATGGAGCTGCAGGAAAAATCGTTGTTGTGATCGATGACGAGTTATTACTGCTGTCAAAGTCGGTTTCACTGCTGCTCACAACCGCAGTGTTAGTGATCTGACCTTGACTTGCCGGCACAGTGGTTGTCGTTACTATCGCAGTCGTTCCCGCAGAAAGACTTCCGAGAGCGCAATTCACAGACGTATTTCCGTTTGGTGTGCAAGCGCCCTGGGTTGTTGTCACGGTGCCGAGAGTGACGCCTCCAGGCAAAGTGTCAATGAGAGTTACATTCGTCGCGGCCGCTGGGCCATTGTTGAAAACGAGAATTCGATAGACCAAATTGCTACCGACTTCACCGGGATTTGGCGAAGCGCTCTGTGTTGTCGATAAATCTAAGCTCGACGGACTGACCACCTGCAAATTCACCTGACTCGAATGGACTAATGATCCACTTTGGCCCTCGATACCAACTGCACTGTTACTGACGGGCGTGCCAACACCAGTATTGATTGTCAATGTAGTGGTCTTCGCATTCGCATCGGTGATGTTTACGGATGTTGGGTTGAATACAGCCGAGGCGCCCGACGGAAGCCCGTTAGCATTTAGATTAACAACGCCAGTAAACCCTGCGAACGGAGTGATCGTAACGGTGTACTGCGCAGAACCGCCCGGAACTGTAGTTCTGGCTGCCGGCGTGGCGGTGATTGCGAAATCAGGAGTCGCTGATTGCGGTGAAGAAGTGACCAACGTCTTATAAATATTATCGCCCGACGTGTTGCCATCGTTATTAGCCTGATTCCCTGCCGTGTAGAACGTGACTGGGCCTACATCGATTGGCGGAGCTACCCAGTTGAATGTCCAGCTCGCTCCGTTGTGTTGTCCGACAAAGGTTCCTATCGATGTATGTTCGATGTATTGCCGAGTTCCGCCGGGACCCGCGTTATTAATAATCTGCGTGAGCCCATCGAGGGGTTGTAATTCGCCAGCTTTTTCGTCCGATGAATCCAGCACTGTCAACTCAAAACCCCATCGTAACCTCGTCTGATCAGCGTTGGTATGTGTGACTGTAATCGAGTATGTCTGTCCGGGGATGTAGGTGGTAGGGGCAGAAATGGAGATGTGGCCGCTTCCAGCGTCCGGTGGCACATGACATTCCGCACACGCCTCCGGTTCTTCCAAAGGCGCACCGGTATAACCGGGAGGTGGCCCGGCCGAGAAGGCTTGTACTTTAGTGCGTGAACTATCGTTCGACAGCAAAAAGCCCAGACACGCCGACAAGATCGCCGGCAACACAATTAGCCTGAGTTTCTGGAATGGAAGTGGTTGGTTCTTACAACGCACAGACAAGATAGATGTCCGATGTTCTTCAGAGGCTCTTGCAAAAGTCACCGCAACAGAGCGCCGAAGGCGCGGCATATGGTAGCCAGGGGCAAGCGCGAAGCGCGCCGCCCCTGGTAAACGCGGTCAGGTTACGACGAGCCCTGAAAGGGCGGCAGAGGTGAATTTTAATCATTGAACTGTATCGCCCTTTCAGGGCTGCTTGATTTGGATGGTGTTGACCAGGGGCGGCGCGCTTCGCGCTTGCCCCTGGCTACCATATGCCGCGCCTTCGGCGCTCGATTCGCACCTGCCTAGCCCTTTGCAAGCAGCTGAAGCGTATAGGACATTAAGTTCCTAACAACTCTACGGCGCCATGAACCCGAGATTGGGAGTTGAGAAGTGTCCGATCAACGGAAACACGGCCGGGAGATCCGTGGAAGACAGACCATACCATGTCGCGAGTGTCGCGGCGTATTGCTCGACCGACGTTGTTGGAATCCAACGACCGCGCGGGCTCGATCCGCCATCAGTATCATCTGGGCCGCCTTTTGCCAACGTTGGATACTGTCCGTAAAGAGCATGTCCGAGCACGCTGCCGCCAACTATCAAGTGATGATTCCCCCATGCGTGATCACTGCCAACGGCTGCGCCAGAACCTGCTGGATCAAGCGTGCGACCAAAGTCTGACATAGTAAACAGCGTCACTTTGTTTTCCATCCCACTTTGAATACCGGGTTGCATCCCGATTTCTTGCATGGCCAGGAAGAAAGCATTGAGCGCCTGACTAACTTGAGTTAACAGGCCGCCCTGCCCGCCCACTTGTGACGAATGCGTATCAAAGCCACCGATCTGTGTGAAAAAGATCTGGCGCTTCATGTTGATACCGGCCGCAGGATCAGTACACACCTTTATCAGCAATGCCACCTGTTTCAGTTGGCGACCGATGCCGCTGTTCGGAAAGGCGGTATTAAGAGTTGGGTTAACGCTGCTGAGCGCGTTGTCAGTCTGAATCGCACTTGAACGAATATCACTGGCGGCTTTGATTAGTTTGAACTCCGTATCGAATGTTCGGATCTCGTCGAATGCAGCCCTCCGGGAACTTATCTCCCCCGCGGTTGGCAAATTGGGTGGGTCGCTTAGTATCAGCACATTCGCTAAGGACGTGTTTGAATCGGCCACTGCCAGCTGTCGAGTGTCGACACCCGTCAGAAACAGATTGACACCAGCGATCGAAACATTGGCCGGGAAAGTCGCGCCGGCATTCACTGCTGCTATCTTGTCAGCCAAACGGCCACCCCAACCAGTTTGGCTCACAACGTTGGCGATCGACGTCTGAAACAAACCAACTTGATCAGAATGCGAAAAGAGTTGTAGTGGCTTTTTTCCAGTGCCGTTCTGATAGGTAGTACGGGTCAACGGCTCTACTAATGGACCGTTATTGCAGAGAATTGCGCATTTACCCTGATTGAATAGCGTTTGGATTTCCGGCATGTTTGGATGTAATCCGAATGACCCGCCAGTCGTTGGAGAAATCGGTAACAAGCTTGCTTGTGCTATTGCCAGTCCCGCGGGGTTGCGCGCGTTGAAATATGCGCTGAACTGGTTCAGGTCCACCATCATGTTGTTGCCGTCGTTCCCACCATTAAAAAAGACGCACACCAATGCTCGGTAGTCAGACGCGGCTTGTGGTGTCATTGCGTGGATCAGACCAAAGTTGTCGATGGTTGAAGCCAACGCCATTCCCCCAAGCGCGCATGCGCTCGTTTTAAGAAAGTCTCTGCGTGATCGTGCCATGGTTGTTATCTCTGTATGTCGTATTGCGAAGACGTTGCTGCAAGGTAGACAGCGACGCGTGCGCGTTTTTGATGGCGAACGGTGAGGTTAGCATCATTAATGGCGTTCATGGCCGTGATTATCGAGGTGCGCATTTGAGTCGACATAGTGCCGTGTAACAGAAGCGAGTTGAGCGCATCAACCACTTGACCGTCATTTGGATTAACGGCAAGGGCCTCGAGATCGGAAATGTCGACTGATGTTCCGCGCGGCCGATCCGGATTACCGGTCGGAGTGGTGTTTGCCGTCACGCCAGTATAAGCAAGCGTGTTGATGTCGTTTGCACGACGTAACGTAGTCGACGTGGATAGGATTCCGAACGCTGGCCCAAGTATCTTTGTTCCGGGAACCTCGTAGCTAGGCTGGTAATAACTGAACACGGTCGGAGGTTGATAGATCGGTTGATCGAGGGTGCCCGTGAAATCTGTTCCGGATCTGTTGCCAAGTACACCATCGCTGGTTGAAGTTTTATCAAAAGACTTTACGTTGAATGCGCGGAGGAAGCCTGTCACGTATTGAGCTGGCTCGCGTAGTTTGCCGTAATTCGGAGCAGTCTTCACGTCACCGCGTGCTTCGGGATCTAAAAGAATCGCCTGAACAACCATCCTCAGGTTACCCCTAATGCCTCCCGAACATCCCTGCGGAAAAAGACCACTACAGTCGTTGTTGAAAACGCGCGCGACACGCTCAACGTATGCCGGACTTGGATTGCTGGTGACGAGATGTTGAATCAGTTGTTTGCTGATGAATGGTCCGACATTTGGATGATTGACGATCACATCTATTGCAGCATTCAGCTCGGTGTCTGCGCATGCCTGATTAGCTGCGCCTAAGGTGCCCGGGCAGCCAGCGAGAGCCGTGCCGAATAGATTTTTTGTGCTGCGGTCATGCTGAGGCGTGCCACTACTGAATCGTGGAATCATCGGGTCGCGCCAGTTGGCAGTTCCCGGAGCTATTGTACCCGGCACGAAATTCCAACCAGTTAACGCTTTGGTAAATTCGTTGACGTCATTTTGAGTATAGGTAGCGAGAGGAACGCCTTGCGCATCGCGTTGTGGTGTGCCGTCCAGATTGAGGACCTCCGTTCCAATAGAGAACAATTGCAGGACCTCACGCGCGAAGTTTTCGTTTGGACTGTTTTGTGTACTCAAGCGCATGTCAAGGTATTCGCCCATTGCCGGCGTGAGGGTGATTTCCTTCAGAAGCGTGCGGTAACTTCCCAAGGCATTCCGATCAAGCGCCTGTAAGTAAACAGTCATCCAACTCGGCCGATTGACTTCACTAGCAGCGGATACTACTAAGATCTGGTGCAGTGCGAATGCGACGCGCTGTCGCAACTGATCTGGTCCGTACAAAGAATTTGTGAAAAAGGTGCGCTGGATGGGATACATCGAGAAGTTATCTCGATTGCAAATCTGGAGGTCCGCCGCGGGTAAACTCGTGGGACATGCGCTTCCATCTTCGGCGGGAAATGCTAAATCCGGATAGTTCGAACCCTTCGCCGGATTTGTTACGGGCGTATTGAATTGTTCGGTCAGGTATGCGAGGAACCCTACTTGTTTGACATGTGCAATATCAGCGATCGTTGGTCCCCAGGTAGTTTGCTCGAGGAAGCGAACGGCGTCTGCGTCTGTGATCGGACCGGCGATAAATGCGTTCGGGTCTAACGGAGGGTCTGCGGGTGGCGGAGTTTGTGGCGCCGGCGTTGGCACGGCACCCACATCATCCGCCGGCCCACCACCCGAATGACCGATCGCAACACGCACTCGATTGCTGGACACGCCATGCAGATTCAAACGAAGCAGCACGTCACCGACGTCACCGATGTCGTCTGCGAGTCGAACCACGAACATCGTTATGCCAGGAAAGCCTGGAACTTGGCCCATAAACTCTACGCGCAGTGGATAAATCTTCCCGCTCCCATCTTGCACGTCAGAAGAAAATGCATTGAAGCCTTCGTTCGGTAGCAACTCCAAACCCATCGCGAAAATACAAATGCGCGTTCTGGTATCAGTGCTGAATGCGACGCTGGCGGTTACCGGAAACGGTTCAGGTTTTAGCGTAATCGCTTCAAGAGCTACGGCTCGGGTTGAGCCCGACTGGCTAATAAGGATCGGCTTCTTATTGGTAGCAGCGAAGGTCGTCGCCGAGAGGCTACAAATCCCAACAACGAGAAGCGCGAATACAGGTAGAAGCGCCTTAACAGCAGAGCGGGCGGTGCTGATGGTCATAGGAGTGGGCTCCGTCGCGATTCAGCGAAAAACTTTAAGTATCAGGTGAGATTCTTACCTTAACGGTGGGGGGCCACCGGGCCATAACCCAAGGTTCAACATGAATATAACATGTTTGCCACTAAGGCCGGTCAATCAATTAGACGTGGGCTCCTGGGTTTTGGTCGATGGAAGATGGAACGTGGTGCTGAGGTCTTTGGGCCTGCCGTTCGGACCAGTTTTGAAATCCTGCTTTCCGGTAGTTACAGTGTCGGCATAAATAGCAATTCGCATTAGTCCGATACTCCTTTGTGCAATCGGCCACACGACGGTCATGAGCTCACTTTGGAACGTTGATGATCAAATAGAGCGGCTCGTTGAACTCACGAGTCATGATGTCGAGCTTAAGGAGACACCACTCCGTCGCGACGTGCGATCACTCGGGCGCATTCTCGGCGAAGTACTCAAAGAACAGGTGGGCGAGGAGTTCTTTACAGCTGTCGAAGAGCTGCGCCTGTTGTTGATAGAACATCGCGAATCGAAACCCA
>DATBSH010000370.1:0-22706 GCA_036559885.1 Pyrinomonadaceae bacterium | reverse complement strand
CCCCCCCGCTACCGCGAGGTGGTACTGACTCCATTCTACAGCGATCCGAATTTTGCAAACGCCTCTTAAGCCACTATCGCAGGCTTGGGGAACCATCAGCCAACGAATTTCTCTTTTGCGATCGAATATCGCTCGACCTTCTCTCTTGACACCTTGTATCCACTGCCGTTACCGGATGGAACGTGAATAAGTCCATTCACATCAACTTCAATGAATGGATCGATGACATCATCAACGTACCAGCGAGTCGACGCCTCAATGTCAGTGGGGAATGCAAAGCTGGAGTGCATTGCCAGATGCAATCCTTGAGCTGACGCCACGCCCAGTTCAGGCATCGTCCCTACCCAACACTCAAGGCCGGCTGTGCGTGCAGCATCGAACATGAGAAGTGCTTCCCCGAGACCTCCGACACGTTGTACTTTGATGTTGATAACGCGCGCCGCAAAATGTTCGATCAAACGACGCAGCGACACTAGTGAATCTGCGGATTCATCTGCGCATAAAGGCGTTTTGAGAATACGTTGTAGCTCGCCAGCTTCCTCGAATGCGTTTGCAGCCAACGGTTGCTCGATCATCATGAGGTCAAATCGGTCTAACTCGCGAAAGATCGGTTTATCAGCAATGGTGTAAGCAGCATTCGCATCCACCATCAATGGAAGTTTTGGAAAATCCGCTCGAACTGCCGCAACTGGGTCGACGTCCCAATCCGGCTCGATCTTGATCTTTACGCGCTGATATCCCTCGTGAACATAGCGACGAACACTATCAAGTAATTGATCAACGGTATCGTAGATTCCGATGGCTACACCGGAAGGTACAGCACGCCGCCTGATACCTAACAGCTCGCACAGCGACATTCCTTCGCTGTTTGCGCATGCATCCCACAATGCTCCCTCAATTCCCGCTTTCGCAAAAGCGTCTCCTGGCAATTCGCGCAATGAGTAACGAAACCGATGCGGATCGACGTTTGAATTCTCAAGCACGTGCGGGATCAGTTGCTCACTCAGCGCACGCCACGAACTGTCAGGGGTATCTTTGGAGTAGAACGAGCCAGACATCGGTGACGCTTCTCCCCACCCGACAACATCGTCCGGAGAAACCACTTCGATGAGGATTGAATCTTTCTCAACAACGGTGCCATTGCTGATGCGGAACGGTTCGATCAACGGTATGCGAACACGATGCAACACAACGGTTTTTACTTGAATCAACTGTTGAACATTAACGGGCGTAGAAGTCACAAAACACCTCGACAAAACAATCAGGTCATCCTAGCTAACATTTCCCGCGTAACGCGGTTAACCGGTGGTTTACCCTTTGCAAAACGCACGACTTCTTCAACGGCGATTGCACCTATTTCCTGTCTCATCTCGAGACCTCCGGCGGCGATGTGCGGAGTGAGAATCACGTTCGGCAGTTTTCGTAACTCATGATTCTCCGGAAGCGGCTCCAGTGGATCAGTCACGTCCAGTGCTGCTGTTATTCGTCCGGACTTCAACTCCTCGATCAACGCCTCAGTATCAATCAGTCCACCGCGAGCTACGTTGATTAAATATGCGCCATCGGGAAGAAGCCCGAGCCGGCTGTTATCAAACATGTTCCGAGTCTCGGGCGTTAACGCAGCGGCCAGAACCACAACTGAACTTGAGCGAACAAGATCATCGAGTTCCACTAATCTCGCTTTATGTTCCGCAATAGCCGACGCCTCTGCATAAGGGTCACTGACCAGCAGTTCGACGCCGAAGGGTTTCAAAAGCTTCGCAAACGCCTGGCCAATTCGTCCGAAACCAACCACGCCAACTTTACGCCCGAGCAAAGTCTCGCCTTCGCTGACTTGCTCATTGGTCCTGATCTGTCCTCGTCTCATCTCGAGACTGTATTCCGGAATCCTACGAACAAGAGTGAGCGTCAGCGTCAACGCCATTTCGGCCACTCCTCGGGCCATAGGATCAGCAGCGTTTGTTACGGTTACATAGTCGAAAATCGATTCGGCAATTCTTGACTTCACCTCGCCACCACAATGAGCAATTAGTTTTACTTTGGCCGCAGGACCTAACATGTCGGCCGTTAGGAATGGAGAATGCCACGTAGTCATCAACACTTCCGCGTTGGCGATCCGATCTCGCAGGTCCGGAGAATCCTCGCGTAATGGAGATCGCGACCAATCCGCCACATCATCCAGTTTCTCTAGCGATGCCGGAGTAAAAAAGTGCTGGAACAACACATCACTTGCCAACACCAGAACACTTGGTCGTGTCACTGTCATCACTTACGAGACTGCGAACTGCATCAATGAAATCGCGCAACGCGATCTCCGGATCTTCAATTTCAGGATGCCAGTACTTCTCCCATTCAAAACTGATGAAGCCGTCGTAGCTCAGTTTGTGGAGGTTCGCCAACGTCTCGGCAAACGACACCTCTCCACGTCCAGCCAAAACAGGCAGCCAATGTTCTGACCCAACAACCGGCCGCGCATCTCTCAAGTGAACGTGCACCAGGTAGGGCTCGACGATCTTCGCAGCTTCCTCAATTGAGTCACCTGCGGCCACGGAATTGGCGACATCCCAGATCAGCTTCACCTTTGGATGGTTTGCCAAACTTACTATCTCAGCAGATGCTTCAGCTTGAGCGAAGTCACCATGCGTTTCCAAAGCAACGTCGACCTCGTGCGGCATTCTTTCAGCGATCCGGCGAAGTGAATCAGATATGTAGTCACGCGTTTCGTCGCGATGCGCACCCGGTTGAATCTTGTCTGGAAAAACGCGAATCAGGTGTGCCCCCAACGAAGAGGCCAGCTCACCATGCGCTACCGCCAATTCCATCTGGGCCAATCGCTCCGCTTTATCTGGCGAATGAAATGTGCACGACGTGTCAACACAACAAACTTCTACGCCGTGTTCATCCAGATATGCACGAGTGTTTGTGAGTTGCGTCGGTCTCAATTCTGGTCGACCAAGCAAGTCCAGACTGCCACCGAGGGCCCGCAACTCAACACCGGTGTAGCCAAGTTGCTCAGCAGCTTCCGCAATCTGTTCAAGGTCCCAGTTCGGACAACCCAGAGTTGAAAAAGCCAGCTTCATTCCCATTGTGTTGTTCTCGTTGCCATCCCTCTCTACACGTAGCAGGCAGTAGCTTAAAGCCCTGCGTTATGTTCCGCCCTGCTATCGCATCGAGGATGTCATCTTTCCCTTGTCCTTATATATAAGGACACGCCAGTTAAGGCGTGTACTCGTATGCTCCGATGTCAATAGCTCCAAACACGGGCCGCGCGTTAGCCGCGCCAACCGCATAGGCTGTGTGCAACGGTGGAAGAAATGCAGGCGGAAACAAGGGGCTAATGAACGGATGACCTGGCGGACTCGTCGGCGCCCCGTTTCCCCCATTAACAAGCGGACTCGTAGCGATCGGCCGCAAATCGTAGGTGCTGATATTGGTGAAACCGGGGTTCGTTCCGAATAAAGTGCCAGTCCATGCCGTCGGAATCAACGCAGATCCAGTCGGTAACCAATTGTTCGTACCCGTGCTTACTCGTCCTGCAACCCATCGAACACGTGTCTCCAGGACGACCTTGTCGATTGGGGCGCCACCCACGCGGAAGAATACATTGTTGTGCATCTCGAGACTTTCAATGCCTTGGAAAATCTCGACGCCGGGACTTGTCTGGCCCTGTCGCAGGATGAAGGTGTTGTTGACAAAACGATAGCGACCGTTGGTGTATCCCGTTCCGTCGCCACCAACACGAGCCATCCTTGTTCCCTGTGTCGGAATGTGTTGAAAGACGTTGCCAACAACATCTGAATCCTCGCGAGCCGTGTCAGTGTCGACGTTTTTGTTGCCGTGCGGATCGGGACCAATCAGTTCGATCTCGCCGTAAAAACCACCCGAAACCCAGTTGTAATAGATTTCATTGCGTTCCGCGCGGCTCTTAATGTTATTGCCACCATTTTGATCGTGCAGATAGCAATACTGCATGCGGAAAACAGAACCGGGATGTGCAATCTCGTCGGTTGCCATGTAAACCGGATGCTGCCCCGTTCCGTTGCCGCAGTGATAGACCTCGACATATTCCATCAACAATGAGCCTGAGTCAGTATCGGCTCCCAATATCCCATGGGCCGGACAGTCGTGAACTACACAATCGCGCAAAGTAATATCGTGAGCGTGATGATATATGCCGCGAAAGCTTCCGCCAGTAACGTCAAAACCTTCGAAGACGTAGTGGTGTGACAGCCGAAATTCAACCGTGTTCGTTCCGCCCGAAATCACCGGACGCAAACCGTTAACGCGAATCCCTCTGATTGTGATCTTGTTTACGTCGGTGCCAGGTTGGGTAAATATCAAATCCCCAGGGTAGGTTGCATTCCCATCGACTTCGACCAAGTCACCGGGCTGAAGCAGTGCGGCTACGTCCTGCAACTTTTTGAAAGTTCTGGTTGGGCCCACTTGATACGTGGTCGCAACGCCGGTGCTACAACAAACAACAATCAAGAATAGTGTGGCTATGAGGTGTCTCATCGATTCTCCCTTCGTTCGCGAGGTCATTCGCCGTTTTCCTGGGCGATACGGTCCCGATCAAACGATCGGAAGCGTCTTTTCGCTCCTATCTCGCACTCTGCTTCGCAATCGCTTGCGCGAGTTTGTAGCGAGCACGTTCGTAGTCATTTCCAGCTTCGGAAAACCCGACCGCTGGGCCTGATTCGGAAAAAACACGGGGGACCACTGATTGGAGAACTTCGTCAACTAAGGTATCCAGTTTCAACCTTCGCGCGAGTGTCAGGTATTGATGGTCTTGCAATCCACGCCGAAAATTTGCGAGCTGAATAGTTGAGATCGGCCCAGGTATGCCGCGATCCTGTTCCGGATGGAGCTTGTCTTCACCAGGGTAGATCAGAACGCCGTCGCCATTTATGTATCCCTGATCATGAAGCGGCTTGTTCGGTTGACCACGATTGTCGAACGTAATTGGATTTGCCCAAACGTTTTGCTTCCGTTCACCAACTTTTTGTCGGTTGTGCTGCCAGTGCACTCCGTGCCAGTAAAAGTAATTGTCGACACCATGTTTGAAGCAGGCCCAGATGGTAGCGCGCGGGTCTGTGGCGGGAGCCTCGATGACGATCGCACCGGCAGCCGGACGACCACCGTTGTAGATCCAGTATTTGTGCCCACGACGTCGCTCCTCCTCGGCCCGTTTTATGTCATATCCCAGTGGGCCGGTGTCCCAGATGTCGATGGCGCCGTCGAGCTCCTTCACATAATGTTTTGTTACAAACGTGGGTAACGTTTTCCCTGGGCCAGGATTGGAATGGATGTTGTCAGCTAGCTGACGAATATATTTATACTGCGAAGGCCCAGGTTCATCTGGTAAATGCAGAAACGTGATCGCATCTGGAAAGTTTTCATGAAGGAAGGTTACCCAGCTATCAGCTTCACGCCATGCACTCGTTCGCTCATCGAAGAGCTTTCCCGGACCATAAAATGTGCGTGGGATGATTTGATTTCCCACGTTTTCACCGGGTCCTTCATATCCTCGAGATCGGGAGAAGTCAGTTCCATCAAAGCGAGCGCGTACCGCTTCCAATTCAGCTCTGTCGTAGCCATGCACCAACTCAATGCGTTGGCGATGTGCGAAGCGGTGGTAGGCAGCATCGAGATCCCGGCCTTGATATAACTTTGGTTGTAAGCTCTCGTAATACACCATCGCCTGCATGCTGTTTTGATCTGGCAAAGTAAAGTCAAACAGCTCCAACTCGATGGGTATCGTTTGCTTCCGACCATCAGCGTCTACTGTGATCGTTCCGAAATACAAGCCGGCGGGAAGGTTTCGATCAGTGTAGATCTCGATCCATACGGATTGATTCTGATTACCATTAACACGAAGAGGAAATCCGCCAAGCCCGACACTGGCATTCTCCGGAACCAGTTGTATTGGCTTCCATCCGGTCGGATCTTTTGGCGCCGCTGGAGAACCAACCTTGTAAACCCACTCGGCATGTGAGGGAACTTCGACGTTCATGTAGTTGACCGAAAATATTTCAATCGGACGGCCAACGTAATTCGTCGGATCCAGGGCTGGAGCGGCGTAGACGATCCTCGTCTTGACACCCTTCTGCGCCAATTGCGGAAGCGTGACTTTCAAACGATCGATGCCAGCTTGATCGGCTTCTACGATTAGCTGGAATGCGATGATTTCGTTGCGTGCCCCGAAGATCTTTATTTTCTGCCCATTCCAGGCTGAGTTTCCGCGCTTATTTGGATTATTTAAATCATTTCGTTCAATCTTCTCACCATCGTTTACGGCCCAAACAGTTCGAACGGAGCCCTTTGTGCTTGGATCGCAAAGCAGGCAACAGAGAAGTAAAAGCAAAAAGGGACTGATTCTCATTTTTCGATCACTGAAACTGGTTCAACGGCTACCGACTGCCTTCGCGTCTTATCCGATTCGGTCGGCACGCGACCCGCCCCGATAAAAGCAAGTCCGATCAGCGTTGTAACAACAGCATAGATTCCGACGATCAAACGATCGCGTCCTGCTGAACTCGCTGCTACGAGAAGAAAACATGCCACGCCCATGCCGGTTGTCACTTTCCCGACAAGAGCGAGTTGGCCTCGACCGGATACTCCCGTCGTGCCCAACTCGGTTGCCGGATTCACTGGTGTCTTCAATTTGTCGAAGAACGAATCGACTCTTCGCGCAAACTCTCCCGCAGGTGAGACTAAGACTACAGGAATAAAAAAAGCTATCGTCGTAGTTATTGCCGGAATGCCAATCAGATACGTCTCGTTAAGCCCCATTCCCAGATATCGATTCAAATAGAGATTAACGAAGAGTGAAGTAATCGCACCTACAATGTAGGCGCAG
This sequence comes from Pyrinomonadaceae bacterium, assembly GCA_036559885.1. Taxonomy (GTDB): domain Bacteria; phylum Acidobacteriota; class Blastocatellia; order Pyrinomonadales; family Pyrinomonadaceae; genus PSRF01. The sequence goes on along the minus strand of DATBSH010000370.1, from coordinate 15,847 downwards.
ACGGCCGACCACCATGGTCCACCTTTGACCATGAATCCGTAGAGCAGAGGCAGGCCAAGCGGAATGAGAAACATCGACTCAAGAATGAACAGCAGAGTGAAGATTCCAGTTGCCCCTTGTGCAAAAAGCAGGGCGACGCAAATCATCACCAAACCCACACCAAGCGACGTCAGGCGGCTCGCCTTCAGCATGTGGCGATCCGACGCGACAGGATTCAGATAACCTTGATAAATGTCCTTAGCGAAGATTCCAGTGATTATGTGGTTGTGCGCGGAGAGTGAAGCCATTGACGATGCGAGCATTGCAGCCAGCAGCACACCAATCATTCCCGGGGGTAAGACGCGCAGACCCATCGCAATGTAGGCAGCTTCGGAGGGTTGCCTGAGACCGTTTGCGGCTGTTCCGAGATCAGGTAACGCTACACGCGCTACAAGCGGAGGCAAATAAAAGATCCCGCTACCGATCGTGAAGAGAATCATGCACAAAATAGCGATTCGTTTCGCCGACTGCTCCGTATCCGCACAGAAATATCTTTGCGCGTTACCGAAGTTGTTGTAGCCGGTTGTTTGTGAAATCGTGTAGACGATCAGGAATAACCAACCATAATCACCAGCAAACGGATTGAAGTAGCCTGCGGGAGCCTGCGCAACGAAGTTGCTGAAACCTCCGACATTCGCCAGCGAAAGAACCATCAACACACAGGCAATAGGAAAAAGGAACATGAACTGAAACATGTCCGTGAAGCAAACTGCCCAATAACCGCCCAGGACCGTGTACGCGAGGACCACTAAACCGCAGACAACAACCAGGTACTCGACAGGTACTCCAAGCGCGATCGACATGAAGCTCGATAACGCGAATAGTCGAACTGAGCCAAACATTAACTGGCTTGGACCAGTCAACCACGAAAACATCTTGTGAGTACCTTCGCCGAAACGACTGCGAATGTATTCAACAACCGTGGTTACGCGTGAACGTCGCCATGCCTGAGCGAAGAAAAGATATCCAAAGAAAAAGGCCGGGACGGCGAGAAACATGAGGAAAACCCCAATCACCCCTTGTCGATACGCGAATCCCGCCCCGCCAGTGAATGTCCAAACTGAAAAACCGGACATGAACGAAGCCATTCCCGCTACCCACCACTCAACGCGATTGCCTCCTTTCAAAAAGTCCGCTCCTACACGCATGAACCGCATGAAGTACGCGCCGATACCAGCCATCAAGAACAAGTAACAGACAAGCACAACGTAATCGATTACGTGAACTGAACTGTGCATGCTGTTCTCCTTTTATCCGCGACTTTAAGTTGGGGAGAGTTACGCGGTCATCACCTATTGTCCAGGTACTCCGCCGAGACAACGTCGATGAATAAATGTGCATTGGGGTGCGTGCGCAAGATCGAGGCCGGGCACGTCGTGCTGATCGGGCCTTCAACGGTCTTTTTGATCGCATCGCGCTTCGCAGGTCCCGGCGCGATCGCGAATAGTTTTGGTCTCGCCATTAACGTGGGTATCGTCAATGATAGAGCATGTTTTGGAACCTCCTCGATGGAAGCAAAAGCGCCATCGTTCACCTGTTGATTTCTGCAGATCTCGTCAAGTTGGACCACTTTTACAGGTTGGGGATCATTGAAGTCACAAAATGGTGGATCGATAAATGCGAGATGACCGTTCTCGCCGATTCCTAACACTGCAAAGTCAGGTGGGTTCTGCTCCAACAGTTCGGCATAGCGCTTTGCTTCTGCCGTTCCATTAGCAGCATCGCCACGCAAGCCATGAAATTGGCCGAGCGGTACTTTGTTCACCAAACGATCTATTAAGAAACGACGAAATGATTGCGGCGCGTCATCATTCATTCCCAAGTATTCGTCGAGATGAAAGACAGTGACGTGTGTCCAATCGATGTCCGGTGCTGCCGCCAGACTAGCCAGAAACTCATTCTGTGATGGCGCCGAGGCGAGTATTACAATTGCTTTGCCACGTTGTTGGATTGCGCTTCTAATCTCGGCGGCGATTACCGACGCCGCAGCCTCCCCCATCCTGGGCCGCGACTCGTAGACATAAACGTTGAGTTGGTCAGCCCGAAAGTTGCTTTTAAGTCCTTCCTGGACCGTTGCCGTTGATTCCATGTGCCTCCACACAATTCTCGTTTATTCTGATCAATTCTCAGCCAATTTCTGGACCAGCAATCGCAAAGATGAATGGCGACGTTTTCTCGCTTGGCGTGCCAGCAAACATTCGAACCAGATCACGTTCTTTCGCATATCCACGATCCGCCAAAACCTGTTTGCCGGCCGTGCATTCTGTGTTGAGGTCGATGTAAATACGCCGGCCGGGCAACTGACTCAACACCTGATCGAGCAACGTCTCTAACGATTGCCGATCTTTGGCAATGATCGGTCCGACGTAATCTGCTTTCGTACCGCTTCGCGCTATTGCGTAACCACTCACAGCGCCATCCGAAGCTCTGACCATAAGGGGTGGGATCGAGGCATTGCGGACCAGTGCCTCGATCAATTTCGAACGATCGGCATTGAATGCAAGTCGATCCAGCATCAGTAACTCCCGAAGCTCACCTCGGCCCGGCACTGTCTGCCTTTGAATATTGCATTCGGTCGACCTTCCGGTTCCACTCCATCGTTCAATTAACGATTCAACCTGAAAACCAAACTTTTCGTATACAGGTTTGCCTTGCGGCGTCGCGTCCAGCTTCACCGTAGTGACCCTCGCGTTTAGATAGTCGAGAGCAATGGTCATCAAGTTTGCTGCGATTCCCTGACCTCGATAATCGGGATCAACCAGGACCATTCCGATCCAGGCGAGATCGCGACCGTACGTTGTCGTCGTTGTCGTCCCCACCAAACGACCGTCTTTGATCGCGCAAAAACAACCGTTGGGCTCGAGCGTTAGCAACCGACGCCAATCATGTTCAGTCTGGTTCCAACCGGCTGCTTCTTTCAGTTGCATTGCCGCAGCAAGGTCGGGTTCATACAACAAACGGACTTCTGTTGCGGCGACACGCTGCATCACTCAACTCAATACCGATGCCTGTTGTGCCCAAACATTATTTGCTGGTTCCACGCAGAATTGGGCCATCTGCTTTATGTTCCATTCAACCGGCCAACCGAATAGGCGACGCAAATGCAACAGCCACGCGATCAACCCTTCTTCTGGATGGAAGTAAAGTTCGTGCAGAGCTCGCACTGTTTTGCTTCGGCTTCGCATTCGATATTCAGTGCTGGGGAGTTGAAAAAAAGTATGTATCTGAAAAGTACTGCAACCGCGGACCAAGTATTCTGCAGCGATTCTTCCCGAAACGATGTTGCCGGTCGCGCTGATCGGTAAGCGGCAAACCTTCAGTTGGCCCAGGTGTTCCATCGAACGCATGCGCGCAAGAATCGAAAGGTTTCGCGTAGTTAAGTCGGGTCCACCGTAGGCAATTCCCCGCACGCCATCAAACTCGCGATTCGGATCAAATAGACGATTCGCATAAACCAAAAAGTCTGGTATTGCTTCACCTTCGCATTGCTCATTTATCGATCGCAGCATCTCGAACTGAAAGTCGTCGTCGAAAATTGCGTTAAAGACTTTCAGTCCGACATTTATTGTGTGCGGAGCCACGCCGCTCCGAATGTATTGAGTAACGCGGGTTAACCATTCAATCACCAGTGGGCCTTGGGCAGCGCGATCAGACCCTGCCAACGTTGGACTGAAGTCCTTTTCAATCGGCATATCGCCATTAAATGGGGAATTCCTTTGCCACACCTTCAGTAGCTGACCCGTGGTGTATTTGTACTCGCCGACCTTCCACTGGGCTTCACCAGGCTTCGGCAAATGATATTTGCACGATGGCACAGCCGGCATTCCGTGTGCTGCGCCAGCCTGCAGTGCTTCACCAAAAAACTCCAGGTACTTTTCAAACGTGTCGTACCACCCGCGTCCCTTCCAGGTAACGGTCCAACCATCCGTTCCGTCTCGTGCTTTGATGGGTTCGGCCAACATGCGTGTTTCGGGTATCGCCCACTCACTCATCGCCTGTGAACCATCGGCGTCCTGTGCGATGATCGTTTTGAGCACCACAAAACCGAGACCATCTTCCGCATCGCGGCGGACCTGGGACGTATTTAACGAAAGTTGGCCTGATCCTTTTCCAAACGGATTTTTTACAGGCAAACCGCCGTACTCGCTGGTCAAGTCGAGTTTGTAATGGTCGCGAACGAACTCCTCAAGCCGTTCCGGTAAGCCATCCGTGAATCGGTTGTAATCACTGATGAGCGCGGATCGGTCGTGCCGGTCAATCTCCAGCTGTTTGAGCAACGACGGCGTCACAGTTTGTATGAAAATTCCTCTCGACCACGCAGAGATGCCAAGACGGCACCAATCTCGTCATACTCGTCCTTGGACAGTTCTGGTCCCCACGGATCGTTCGTAGCATCCAACGGAATCACGTCGTCGAGGGCCAACGTCCAGAGCAAACGACGAATGTAGCCCTCGATGGGACTCCTAAATAGAACTCTTCCGAGGGCATCAACAGCCTCGGTCAGTTTCACAAAACGTTCTGCGTCACCAGCTATGTGCGACCGAATAAGTTCTGTCTGCACGTCGCAACACACTGCGCCCATACCTACAAGCGCACCGGTAGCGCCACACTGCAAGCTGTACCCAAGGAACCGATCTTCCCCCGTTAACAGTGCCTTCGTGTGATGATGCGTACGAATCTGGTGGGCCAGGTCTTGAAATGTCATGACGCTATCCAGCGTGGCCAGCTTGATCCCGACAACCTCACGCAATGACAACAACTCATCCAGCAACTCCGGCGAGTAAGGGATTCCGCCCGCTGCTTCATAGAGATAAAAAAGAATTAGAGGTAAACCGATTCGGGCGATGCGTTCGTGATATCGGAGTATCAACTGCTCCTGCCCTGGGTAATCACGAAGCCATGTTGGTGGATAAACCAATAATGCGTCCGCGCCGATTCGTGCTGCGTTTTCAGCCATGAGGAGCGTGCGTGCGGTTCCATCAGCTGGTCCTGAAACATCGCAAGCTCCAACACCGGCAACCACGAGCTTGTTCGGCAATGCTTCGCACCATGCATTAAGGATTGAATATGCGGTCGCTTCGTTTAATAGCAGACCACGACCGGTGTGTGCCCAAACAGCAACTCCGGTAATTGGCTGCGTCGCCATATGACGTACATAGGCCTCATGACCTCGCACGTGCAGACCGCCATCACGATCAAACGGAACGGGAGTCGCCGCAATCAAGGCGCCGTGCAGCTTCGCAGTGACTTCTTCAAGAGTCTTGGAGCTCATGTTTGATGTTGACGAATGTGGGGGATGGACGCTACGAAATTGCCAATTGCCAATTGCCGATTGTCGATTCAAAGCCAATCGCCGCTTTGGGCTTGCATCCTTTATTCATTGTTGATGACCTATCAATTGGTAATTGGCAATTGGCAGTCGGCAATATTCGCCGAGTTAGCCGACGTGCGGAACGGACAACAGATCCTTTTGAACCAAAGTAAGCGCGCCCTTCAAACTCGGTCGCACCTCGAACGCCGAACGTCGAATGGCAACGCGGTGTTCGCGCGGTGCGAGTAAGCTATTATTCGTCTCGCGAGTGATTATCGGTTCTATTACTCCCCACGCTTTAGTTATCTCCCCACCAATTACGACCACTTCCGGATCCAATCCGTTAATTAATCCGGTCAAGCCTATTCCTATGTAGCGTGCTGTTTCCGATACAGCTTCGGTAGCTGCCGGATCGCCTGCTTCCACGAGTTCCACAAGTTTGCGCATGGGAGGTTGTCGCTTGCCATTGGCACGGCGCAACGTCTGATACCGGGCAAGTGTCGCTTTATCTGAAGCGTACAAGTCCCAGCACCCGCGTTGTCCGCAACGGCATTCAGGACCATTGAGATCGATCGTGATGTGTCCGAATTGGCCGGCAGTGTTATTAACACCACGGTATAGTCCACCGTCTATAACAACACCACAGGCGAGACCGGTGCTGATACCGAGATACAAAAGGTTTCGCACGTGCAGATACTGGGCCTTGCCGTGCCAGATTTCCGCGAGCGCTGCACACCGAGCAGAGTTATCGATGACGACAGGTAATCCCGTCGCTTTCATCAACAATCTCACCACGGGCACGTCGCGCCATGGGAGAACGACGGAAGTTAGAAACTTACCAGCTTCGCTATCCACCAGCCCCGGCAGACTCACACCGATGCCTGCGAACTCGATAAATTCATGTTTCGAGCGCAGTTTCGTGATCTCTTTTCCGATTTTCGTCAGGAATGTGTTGGGGTCGCTGCCGGTTTCAAAACTAAGTCTCGCGAGTAGGCGATTGTTGAAGTCGCTGAGCGCCACGATAGTTTCGTCCGCGCGAATGTCTAGACCAAACAATCCGAAGCGCATGCTATTCAAGCGAAGAGGTGTCGGAGGCTTTCCTCCGATGGGCGTCGTCTTCCCCGAGCCTTCCTCGATGATGCACGAGTCTCTCAACAGCTCGTTGGTAATCGTTGAGATCGTCGCCTTGTTGAGACCGCTTACCTTTGCAATTTCCGCGCGTGAAATCGGTTGTCGATCGGAAACAATGCTCAGAAGAATTCGACGGTTGACAATCCTGAGCATGTCATGGCCAGCAACCCTGACGTCTGCAAGATTCGGTTTGCGTGTGAAGCTATGGCGCGGACGGAAGGCCATTGTGATTCCCAACTAATTAGTCACCTTCTGTTTTACCTATATCACTAAGTAATGATTGGAACGGAGGCAAAGATCCGGCTGGACGTTAGATTCTTTGCCGCCGTCCTGTTTCGTCAAGTGACTAAAACGTAAGCCGCAACTTCAAGCGCACAGAACGACGATTATCAATGCCCTCCTGCGTAAAGCTATTGTTTTGATGGCCAAAGTCAGTATTCCTATTTACCTGATCGGGCAGAATTACAGGTTGGCCTGCCGCATTTAAGCTAACGTTGAAATCGCCAAGGTTCGCAAATTCAACATCCAGCGGTGAAAGCAGCGGGTGGTTGAAGATGTTGTTGAAATCAGCACCCACTTCCAGCTTCATTTGTTCTGTTAGGGAGAAGTACTTCCTTACGCCGAGGTTGACTCCCCACGTTCCAGGACCAAGTAAAAAGTTTCGCTTTGCAACATCTGGGTTATCAAATACGTCCGCACCGGTTGTTGGTGGTCCAAACGCGGCGGGATTCCAAATCTGATCTGCACTAACCCCTGCGTAAGGATTTCCACTGACGAGTGGTCTGAAAGATGGTCCACTAAAGTCCCCTACGGCATCCACGAAACCACTGGCGATATTGCCCGGAAACACTGGGCCGCAGTTGTTGCATATCCAAAATGGAGTGAAGCCTGTTCCGCTCTTAGCGAACATGTTCCATGACAGCTGAAATCCGCCGATCAGTGCGTCTTCCCACTTCGATATTGAGTTACCGTAATGCCGACCGCGTCCAAACGGCATGTCATACGTACCGTAAGAAACGAAACGATGTCGGGAAACGAATGAATCGCGTGCTAGGTCGTTAGTTGGATTGAATTGATTGTAAAGCGCTCCACCGAGACTTGAGTCACCAACGTCAAGCCCACTCGATTTCTGATCCAACAGGGTGTATGAGAAGTTGAACATTAAACCTCGTGCAAACCTGCGATTAACTTCTATCTGCAATGCATGCGATCGGCCTTTACCTCGATTGCCGTAGCTCGCTAAGAAGTCGCCAAGTCCGTCCGGGAATGGCCGCCGCGCTTCGTCTGCCGCAGATTCAACGCAGTCTCCTTCGAGAGGATCACAACGATCACCATCTTCGTTTGTGATTCCGAAAGGAGTGGAATTCGGAGGTAATTCATTAAGGTCGAAACCGGCAATCAACCCATGCTGCCGGCCACCAATGTATGAGATACGAAAAGCGGTATTCGGCATGAATTCGTTTTCATACGTGACGTTGTATTGTTCGAAGCGAGGATCCTGTAGATCAAAAGGAATTGCGTTTGCCGCTATTCCCTGCACGCTGATCGTACCCCCGCTGAACGGGGTGATACCTCTCGGATTAATGCCACCGGGCAATCCCAAAGTATTTCGTTTTGTAATGCGCTGGTTAAACGTGTTCGTTGCGATGGCGTCTCGCATCCCCTGCGCAGCTGACGTCGGGTAAAAGATGCCAAAGCCTCCGCGCAGTACCGAATTGTTAGTCAAACGCCAGGCACCGCCCACGCGCGGTGCGAAATTGTTTTTGTCGGTTTTTATCAAGCCACGACCAACGCCAGCTTCGTCAGCAGTGACTACGCCATAAGTTACAAAGAAGGGATGGATCCTGGAAATGACATCGGCAGTTGGCACAACGAACCGTCCCTTGCGCCCTCCATTACCTGTTCCATTCGGATCAAAGTTGACCATTAGGTCATTTTTGTCGACGAATGGAGTGTGAACTTCGTAACGCAGACCGAAGTTCAACGTGAATCGGTCACTAATTTTATAATCATCATTGATGAAGTAACCCTCTTCCCAGTTAGAGACGTCGAGTGCTGGTCGTACATCACGGACGTAAGTCACACTCGCGGGCGATAAGCCGAGCAGGAAAGCTGAGAAACCAGTAAGATTGTTGGCGTAGTTCACTGTTCCACGTGGGTTGTTCCGATTAAGCGCAAAGCCGTCAACTGCCTGATTTCGGACAATGTCGAACCCTGCCCGAATTGAATGGTTGCCCTTGATCCAGCTGATTGTATCGCCAAAGGTTGCAAGCTTTTGGTCCATTGGACGATCAGTATTACGTCCGCCATTCGGTATCCCTGGAAATCCACCGAACACAAAAGCAACTTGGCCGGGAGTATTAACCAAACTCGGCCCCACGATCGCGCCGTAAGCATTGATTTCATCCGAGTTAAAACCAACGCTCGACATCCATTCGCCCGTCTTGAGGTTAGCGCGACGGTAGAGGTATTGATAGTTGATGCCACCTCTCACTTCATTAACGAAGGTATCGGTGAAAATTCTAGTGTAAGAAAGCGATACTGTGTGGTTTGTCTGATGCTGCGAAAGCAATCCAAAGGCGGGCAGAGGATTTGCCACTAAGCCGCGATTTCCATTGCGGGCCTGGAAATTGTAAACGGCATAAAACTTATCTTTGTCGGAGAAATCGTGATCGACACGCACACTTGAAAGGTCTCGTGTCAGTAGACCACCGAAGCTTGTCGCAAAATCGGTTAACCTTCCAGTCGAGGCACTAAAAGGAGCCGCGGGACTGGATTGCGGATAGTACCCATTAACAATGCTGAGAGCCACTGGGTTCAACAATCGCGTCGGAATACTAAGCCACCGCCGTGTGCCGTTTGTAATTACTGTGTTGTTCGCTAATTCTTCTGGTGTAAGAAGAGGAAGGACACTGGCTTGAACGGTTGGTCGGTTGACCGCATTAATAACGGTAAAGTTTCCGTTGAGGATCAGCGAAGTCGGTATATTGCTCGCTCTCACACGCACTGGTGCAAAGTCCCAACGACGCTCGTACGCAAGAAGAAAGAATGTGTTCTTGCGAGCGAAAGGAACTGGTCCACCGAAGGATCCGCCTACTTCGTTAAGATTGAAGTAGGGTGTCGGAAAGCTCGAGAGCGCTGGCGTCGGAAGGAAGTTAGCTTTATCCCTCTTGTCTTGAGTTGTCCATGCAGCTAGGGCAGAGTTTTTATTGTTATAGAACAATGAGCCGTGATACTGGGCACCACCGCGCTTTGTCTCTATACGAATATTCGAAACACCTGAATACTCCGCGCTGAAGTTCTTCGAAAGTACGATCAACTCACCAATAGTCTCAAGCGATGGCTGACTGGAAGTCGGCTCTCCAAAAATCCCGCCGTTGGTCCGTTGTCCATCAAGCGAGAACGTCGCGCCGTAGCTCTGCGCACCAATAAACTTGAACGTGCCGTCACCGCCAGGACCTTGCGTAATGTCAGGATTCAGGTAAAGGAACTCCAGAATGTCACGACTGTCGCGCGGCACCTGTGTCAGTTGACGGTTATCTAATCTGGAAGCAATCACCGGCTGATCTTTCTCAATAATTCCCGCTTCACTACCGACGATGACGACGCTTTCAGTCTGCGAACCAACCTCCATTTTTAGGTCTGCTCGTACTACATCAGAGCCACTAACAACTGCGTCCATACTTGACGTCTTAAATCCGGACGCGGTGACCGACACCTTGTAGGTGCCGGGCTTTAGCGCAGCAGCCTCGTAGTTACCTTCACTGCTCGTTGTCAGGTCCCTTGTAATTCCTGTCGCCTGATCCGTGATCTTCACAGCAGCATTTGGGATCGCCGCTCCATTTGGGTCGGTAAGCGTGCCGCGAATAGTGCCAAAGTTCGTACCCTGAGGATAGACGGTTGCTGCGAAGCAGAAGCAACAAGCGGCGATGAACAAAGTGTTTGTGATTGTCCGTGCGATTTTCATTGGTGACTCCTTACCTGAGAGAAAACTACTGGACGCGTTTTTGGCGCTTCGAGACTGCCTACGAACATCGAGTACGGTTACTCGATCCTTCAAACGCGCGGAGGTTAGTTCGAGTCGCGAACAAACATGACATAAGAACTTCGGGACGATAACAGCCGGTTAGTTTATGTTTCGTACTAACTATTGGAAAATTTGGAACTGCTAAAACTTTTATTTGGTTGTTAGGGGATTCTCGTCCGCAGAAACTGGACCGCTTATAGCACCATAAGTCTACACAGTGCAAGAAATTTTTTATTTTTCGGCCCCCTTTGGAGTGCGGTGGCACGAGCACGAGGAATCACCGGCAAAATCAACGCCGAACTGTGCTCACGATCGTGATAGATGATTTGGTGTGCTCGGACGAATCTCGACGAAGCGATTATGTCTTCGCCCGTGTTCAAATTTCGGTTAAACCTTGGGAAATTACTGCTGGAAATATACAACCGTATCCGGTGACCCGCCTTGAAAACATTCGCAGTTGCCCACAAATCGATCGAGTACCGATAGATTTTGCCGGGCATAACTTCCGATGCCTGTTTCGTGCTCTCTCGATAACGAGCCCGAACGATACCATCGGTTAGGAAACGTGCGTAACCACTTTGGTCAACATCGACGAGGAGCGCTGTGAAGTCGGTGTCCACCGCTGACGTGGACGCATAAAGTTCAACCGAAACGAATCCGGTTACTTCAGTGTCTACAGTCAACGGCGGCGTCGAGAAAACCAAAACATCTAGTCTCGTTTCATTTGGTCTCTGGTCTCCTGGACCAGGCGGAATCGCCTGACCACAACACAGTCGCCCGCCAATCGTAGGCACAGGATTCTGAGGGTCGTAATCAAACTCGTCCTTCCTTTCAGTACCTGGAGCCGCCAAACTCAACGCCCCATCGCCGGCAAGGCTATTGGCGCCTCTGGTTGAGTGAAGGTAGTACTTCGTGTATTGCGTCCGTGCCAGCGGAAACTCCACCTCGTCGCGCCATACATTGTCGCCCATGATGAAGAGACGAATTGGGGCGCCACTTGAGAAATCATTCTTGACGCCCTTGAGCGTGTAGTCGAACCACTTTAATGCTGTCGCCGTTGTGTCCAACACAGCGTCTTTGCCAAATACGACATCACCCACCTTCCCCAAGGATGACGTTGGCGCATGAGCCCATGGACCGACGATCAGTCGTTGGCCCGCGCGAGCTTCTGCCGTCGCTGCCTGTTTTAGTAAGCCGGTGTAGTTCTTGATCGAACCTTTGAGAAACAGATCATGCCATCCACCGGCGTGCAATCCCATTACTGTCATTCCTGAGTAATGATCGGAAACGCGCCACTGTTGCCAGTAAGCGTCGTCGCGCTCATGCGAGAGCCAGTCGCGAAAATACGGAGCCAGTAAAGAGACTTGCGGCGTTTTCAGAAGCTGATAATCCTCCAACGGTAGCTGGTTTACCCATTCTTTTGGCGCCTGGCTTGTTTCTACCTGACGTCGCAACGTATCAATCGCGAGACCGGAGGCCCAAGAACTGGCGAACCACTGCATGAAAGCGCCATTTTGGTAGGTCCAACCATCGTAATATTCGGATGCCGTCACGAAGGGGAAGATCGATATGAGGTGGGGAGGAGCCGCCATCGCGGCCAGCATCTGCGTTGCTCCTACATACGAACCGCCAAACATTCCGACTTTCCCATTTGACTGGTCCAACTTCGCGGCCCACTCTACGGTGTCAAAACCGTCGGCACTCTCATTACGAAACGGATAAAATTCTCCGCCAGATTCGAACCGTCCGCGCGTGTCTTGCAACACAACGATATATCCGTGCGAGGCTAGTTCGTTGGCCATTCGTGCCGCACCTGTTCGGTTATAAGGTGTGCGTTCGAGCAGGACTGGAAACTTCTCTTCACTTACCGGCCGATAAACATCCGCGACGAGCGGCACGCCATCTCGCATCTTTACACTCACACTCTGCTGAACCGTGACTCTGTAGAGTGTTTGCGCCCGCGCGTGGTCGCCAGTCAGAACAAATAGAACAAGGAGTAGCGTGAAAAAAATTGTCCGGTTTCGGTGAGTCATTCTTCCATCAGCTTCTTACGCCACGTATTCCCTCGCCTTGGTGCTGTACGAAATAAATGAGCTGGCTTGTAAACTGAAAGGCCCAATTGAAAGCGCGAGCCGGGCGGTTCATGTTGAGTTGAACAGCCAGATCGAGGAAACGTTTTAAGCGCCTCTGATAAATCTCTTTGCGTCTCGCATCATTCGTAAAGAACAGGCCTAGCGCGAAGGTGTAAGCCATCTCGGTATTGTGCATCTCCATGTCTGGGCCAACCTCACCAGGAGACGATTTCGGATCGCTCCCTGCGAAACAATTGATCACGTAATACGCTTTTGATCCGTCGGGCACGATCCCTTGCCGATCAAGAAAATCGCACCATTTCACAACGATCTCCGCGATACGACGGTCGTTCGTAAGCGTCCAGTAATGAAAGAGTGGATCTAGTAGCAACGCCATCATCCACGCGGACGTTGCTCCCGGGAATGTAGCTTCGTTCGGATCATATAGTTCCCAGTTTTGCCGTAAGGATCCGTCCGGCGCCCGACCGTCCGGGGGGTGTTGCTGGTGTTTATAGTAAGCGTCAACACACTCGCGGGCCTTGGTCCAATATTTCCGATCGCCGGTCATTTCCCAACCGTGCAGGATTCCCAACAGCCCGTATCCCTGGTGCCGTAATGTCCAGAAGTTTCGGCCGCGTTCGGGATCAACGCCAAGGGGAACACGCTTGATCAGGTCCGGACGGTAAACCGGATCTTGATGATTGAAGCAGTACTCGGCCATCACCTTGCCGCAAGTGAGCGCACGTTCGTCTCCGGTCAGCAGATAGTGGATGTGCATTGCTCTCGGATATACATACTTCAGATCCGGTCCCTTCAGCGTGAAAATACCCGCATCCGGACCATTCAACTGGGTATGTTCGCGGACGAAGTTCGCTGCGTGATAAGCCGCTTCGAGGTACTTGGGTTCGCCCGTCCGAACGTACATTTTGTAATAGCAGGTCGTTCGATCGAATAACCACTCGTGATAGACCTGACTGTCGAGGTAAGCAAGCGAGCCGGGAAAGTTCTTTTCGACAAACCGGTCATAGCTGGAGTACGCACCGGATTGAGCGGCGGGCACTTGAGACCCAACTACACCTGAGGCGCACAACCAATCGGCAGGCAAGATGGCCAAAATGCGAGGACCCTTAAACCCACTCTCGTCGATCAACGTCTGCGAGACGGGAATGAAATTCAACTCGCGCCGGCCTTGTCGACCGTTGAAAGTAACTGTGACTCGTTGAGTTTTTCGCGTTGAAAAATCAGCCTTGAATTGAATTAAGAGTGATCTAATGGAACCGTCTCGTCCGCCTATACGCCATGGCTCAAGGGAACGAATGGCCGCAACCAATTCAGCCCCATGTTCATCGAGGATTCTTACGGACCTGGAGTCGTTCAAAAAACCAAAGGGTAACGGTAGGCCAAAACTTACAGTCTCGTTTCCCAGATTCTCTGCGTGGCCTTCGAGTGTGACGGTCACACTCTCTTTCCTGGTCCATGGTAGGTGACGTGAAAGAGGAATAGCTGCCAGAAACATCAGGCTATTCTTCAAGAACAATCGTCGCGAATTGTCCGGCATCGCTTAAAGACCTAGCAGCCGAGCTGCATTCTCGTAATACACTTTCTTAAGGATTTGTTCAGGCAATCCGATTCCGTAAATGCGCCACCTTCCCTGCGGCGGGATCGGCGCAGGAGCGTAGTCGAAATACTCATCTTCGGTCTCAAGGAAACGGTAATAGATTTCGTACAGCTCGTTCCCAAAGATTTGCTGGGGCGTTTCATCGCCATGAGGCGTCGCGTCCGTCGCGAATAAGATTCGGTCCTGGTATTTGTCAAAAAACCTGCGCGACATTCGTGGTTGCCGGCCCAGTTCACCGATACGAGCGGCAATGTCTACATACATGTTTGGATAACGATCGAGGCACTCTGAAACGTACGGCAGATTCTCTGAGTCGGCCGTGTGAAGCGCTACAAACTTCGTGCGCGGATGACGTTGCATCACACGATTGCGTGCTTCCTGAAGTTCCGCATTACTTGGATAGTCCTTGCCATGGAACGACCAATCAGGATGCGCACTGAGTTCCTCATATCGTTCGTTGAACCGATCGGTTGGGAGGAAAAACGCTTCGGGATCGGACACGTGTATTGCGACCGGCATCTGGTGCGCGCCTGCCGCTTCCCACATCTCGTCGAATCTTTTGTCATCAACTTTTACGAGCGGACCTGCGGTTACGTTTTCGCGCAAATAGAGACCCAGCGTTTTCAGAATCTTCAGACCTCGTGCGCCGGCTTTCTTCGCGGCCTCGATTTGCTCACCTTGAAATCTGGAATAATCCGGCGTCGCGACTTTCGCGTACCAAGGTTCCGTAAAAACAATAAAACGATCGGGATGGGGTTGCTGCCAGTGGCGCACGGTTTCCTCAAGCAGAGCGCCATATCCGCCGGTCAAGTTAACCATCGTCCGAACATTCTTCGCATCCATGACTTTCAGTATTTCCGCGGGTGTGGCTGCGTGATGGACAACGTCCGCCGTTCCCTTCCGATCAACCCACGATAGATGCGTATGAAAATCGATATTTGGGAAGCGTGAGCGAGGAAGGTGGGTTTCCGGCACATGCAGCATGCTCTTTGGTTGGTAATCTCTCAGGGGAAGCGGAACCGGTTTGACGTCCGCGGGTTCGCGTGTTTGACCGTGAGCACGCTCCAGTAGCGTCGAACCAATGGCACCAAACCCCGCACCCCCAACTGTCTTAAGCCATTCTCTTCTTTGTAAAGTCATGCAGCTTCTCCATCAAGAAAAGATCGTGGTGTTAGAAATAAAAAAGTTTGCAAATGCTGCTACTTAAGGTATTGTTTGTAAGCAACGCGAACAAACCCTTCGTTACATTCAGCGCTCGGCAAGTCGATCGCAACTTTGCAATTCCGTTAGTTTGAGTATGCGGTTTATAGCATCCGCAATCTAGGCTGGCAATTTGTTTTTTGTGACGCGATCAGACGAAAGCGCCCTTGCGTGAAAACATTTCACGGATGATTCTGTCTGATATCCAATTTGCGCTCGCCAATTTAGTCGCTGAACATGATTCCACGCTCGCCCAACAGGCGTCACGACTCGCGACACTGTGCCACATGTTTTTTGAGCGTTTTGGTGACGGGCCAGTTTCACTCTTGCGCGCTCCTGCTCGAATGGGCCTCCTCGGTGAACACATTGATTACGTCTCCTACCTCCCCACTGCCTCACTGACCTTTGCTAGCCATGAGCGAGACGCGTTGATGCTGTATCGAAGATCC
>DATBSH010000369.1:0-29494 GCA_036559885.1 Pyrinomonadaceae bacterium | reverse complement strand
AGTCGCAAGCGAATTGTGTTCATGGAGTTCGATTTGGATTGTCGAATTTGGTCGGACTGAAGAGCGCGGCAAAGTGGGACATGCAAAGGCGAAGCGCCAGGGCATAAAGAACCGATCAGCTCTTTTTTCGTGCGCTGCGCGCCCTCAGAGTCTTAGAGCACTCTGCGTGCCGCTTCTGATTGCTTTGCTGATTTTGGGATCTGAGATCTTAGACGGGTTTGGCGCATGCTTAGCGTTGCGCTATATTCTTCGACGCCACAATGCGGAGGGGTCGCATAATGGTAGTGCAGCGGTCTTGAAAACCGCCGGCCGAAAGGCTATGCAGGTTCGAGTCCTGTCCCCTCCGCCACCTCTTTTCAACGACTTACCGCAGTTCATCCAATCAAGCTCCATCTGTTCCGGTAGCCACTTGGCGCGATCTTGGCGCGCTTCCGATCGCCACTCGTCTCTGACGAAACGGTAATACCTGCTTGTTGAGCGAATCCACTGCGGTGCGTAGATTTTGCGACATCGCGTGAGTGTAACGAGACGTCATCTGCAAAGTGGTGTGACCTAACAATGTCATGATGTCCATCTCATGCACTCCCTTTGCTCGCAAACGAGTTGCAAACGTGTGACGCAGATCGTGAAACCGAACTCCCTGTATCTTCGCCGCCTTACATGCCCCTTCCCACGCATGCCTGAACGTTGTCAACTTCAATCCCGTGCGGGCATAGCTGAAAACATGTTCAGTTGACGAAGCATCCTGCTTCAAGGCTTCGAGTTCCACCAGAAGGGGCTTGCTCATAGGAATCCGTCGTGGTCGTCCAGACTTAGTATGGGCGATGTAGATCGCCTTCTGATTGAAGTCTACGTGCTCCCATTTCAATCCAAGAATTTCTCCCTGTCGCATTCCCGTTTGCAAAGCCACGACGACGATCGGGCGGAGGTGAGTGCGCCTGCCAACGAGAACTGCAAAGAGTCTCTTCTCTTCCTCGTCAGTCAGGTAACGCTCACGCGCCGGCGCCTCGCGTAACTTGTGCACGCGCCGCATAGGATTCGTTTCTACCAGTCCGTTGTCGTAGGCCATTGAGAACACCTTCGACAACACTTGTAGCTCGCGATTCACAGTCGCAGGCGAGCGGTCGCGTTTATGTAACGTCTTCGTCTTCAAGCGTTGTTGTTTGAACTGCTCAATAAACATTGGCGTGACATCGCGAAGCCGCTTGCCGGCGAAGAATTCCTTCAACGGTCTTGCGCGCTCCTCGTCATCCTGCCAACTGCGCTTCGAGACGCGCGCCCACGGCACAAAGACTTCATCAACAAACTCTGTGAAGTCTTTATTGCCGGCGACGCGGTTGTACTTATCATCGAAGATATCCCTCTTGATCTTAGTTTGCGCTTGTTTTGCTTCTTCTTTGGTTCGCGCTTCCGGGATGGCCTGTTTGATGTAGCGTCCGCGCAAGCGGAACTCTACGATCCAAGTGCCTTTGCCTTTTGGTCCTTCTCCCTTGATGCGCTTTCCGTTGTAACGTTTCCAGACTGCCATTTCTGATTTCTCCTTTCGAGAATGGCAGCAATCAAAGTGATGCGGCCATTCTATCGAGGAGCTTGATCTGAGTCACGATTCGAACTGATTTAACTCGCAAGCTGAAGTTTCCTTCGCTGGCTCTCAGCCTTGCGGCGCTTAGCTTCTTCCGCAGCCCAGCGATCGACATCATCTCGCCTGAATCTCAAGAGGTCCCCCATGCAGCAGTATGGCAACGGATGTTCATTCTCCGAACGCTTTGTCCACTTCATAATCGCGGCGGTCGTCGGCTCGCCTTTCGCGTTCACAAGTTGCCAGTAACGAGCGAGCTGCATCGCAGTCATCCATTCAGGCAACGGCTCGGTACGGACTTTCTTAAGTTCAGGTTTGAGCGCTAGCAGAGCGATGGTTTCACTGCTCATGCGATCAAATAGACTAATCAGTTTCTCTTTTAGGTCTTCGTCGAGCATGGCTGACCGTATTACAACGGACGTGCCAGGATCGGATTAATGATGACTGCGTCAGTGAAAGGTCACTAGCGTCAAGAAAGTTGACGCTGCGACGAAAAAGTTGACGCTGCGACGAAAAAGTTGACGCGTCCTACCCGCATTAGCAGCAGCGCGAACCTTATTCTCCGGGTCGAGTGTGGTTACTAAAATTGATGTGATTCGAGGTTGAAGAGTTTCAACTCTCGAACCGTGTATTGCGACGAGGCGCTGCGCACCTGAATTCTTCAGACACGTCACCCCTAAAGGTTTTCGCGTCAAGTTTACGGGGTAAACCTCTGGTATGCAGAGTAGACCAGTTGTTAGCGGAGCTAACCATTACCAATAAAAAGGATCGGCGTTTGCTGTTAGCAGTGCTAGCAGCGTGTAGACCCAGCATACCGAGGCATGCACAGCAAAACATGTTGAGGTGATGCTTGAGGGAGAAAGACTGATGGCAAAGAGGAACGTTCGTTATCCCCACACGATAGGTTTTCGGTTGACCGATGAGACCTGGTTTGCAATTCAGCGAGAGATTTCCCACACCGATCTGACGCCTCACGATTGGTGCCGCATGGTGGTACTTGATAGCCTCAATCGAGGATTTGGATTGACCAAGAAGGAACGCCTCTTCTTCGAGCAATCAGCTGCCATCCGGTATCTCATTGCCAACGGATTTCAACTCCTGGCTGATGACAAACTGACTACTGACGAGTGGAAGAAGCTTCGCATGCTCTCCAAAGAAAAGATCGATATCATTGCCCAACGAGCCCTCGATCATTTTCGGGCTAGGGGTGCAAGCATTGGACAGCTGTAGGCCTGCATGCCAGCATTAAAAGACACGATTGAGTGTTCGAAAACCACCGAGAAATGCAACTATGGGCTGAGTTACGCGTGCGTCTTAAATTGTTTCCTGTTCACGCTCAGCCAACACGAAGAGTGCACAAGAATACGAAGCAGATAGCTCCCAACTCCCGCGCTTAAAACCACAGAGTGCGCGGGAGCGGCGCGCCCATCCGGCGCGAGCGTCCGGCGGCTAAGAGAATGGTGGCAATCTGGCTCACACGATACTTACAAACTTTCGGCGGCTTCCGCGCTGGTGTGTTGAGCGGCAAGGCCGCCAGCCTGGCCTACGGTTTCAAAGAATGCCGAGCCGTCGCTGTGCTCTACCGGTTGCCTTGCGCTCTCCCATTTGGCTCTTGCTGTCAGGCGCGGCGCGATCAATTCGGTCATCCGCTCAAGCAACACTTCCCAATCGCTCAAGGCCGCGATCTTCCGGCGGTAAGAAACGACTGCCGCGTCGTTCGGCAAACGCAAAGCCTGCTCGATGGCTTGCAAGAAACTCTCCGGTCGGGCAGGCGCAGTAAGAAGAACCTTGTGTCTCTCGTTGAACCGGAGCACGGTCGGAATCTCTGTCGAGACTACGGGCTTGCCGGTGGCCAGGTATTCGTTGACCTTGGTCGGCACGACCGTGTCCGTGTGCAGGCTGTTAGTGTACGGCACGATACAAACATCGAAGCCACGCATGTACTGCACCAGTTCCTGATGTGGTCGCTGTCCGAGCAGATGCACGTTGGGTAGTCTGGATAGTCCTTCGATTGAGGTATTGACAGGCCCGACGAAGACCCATGACCAGTCGGGTCTGGCGCGCGCCATTTTTTCCAGCAGCTTGATGTCCAGATATCCGGCAATCCCTCCAGCGTAGCCGATGATTGGACGTGACAAGGAGCGCAGAAGTGTCAGCGCCTCCGTGTCGTGGCCGTCAAGCCCCGCCTCATCGAAAAAGATTTCTTCAGGCGGGAAGGCAGCGAGGTTGACACCGTTCGGGAACACGTGCACGTTGTCGTTCCACTGCCGGCAATGCTCGGCGAGTTCCTGACAGGTGGCGAACACTACATCGCTTAATTTCGTGATCGCCTGTTCGCTCTTTCTGAGTGCGCCGACGTGCGGCGTCAGCGCGCCGAAATTATCGACGCAGTAATAGATCACGGCGCTCTGCGGCGTGCTCAACATACGTATCAGGTCGGCCGCCGTGTCGGTCGGCAGGTATGTCCAGATCAGCATGTCGCGCAGGCCGAGACGATTGGCGGCGCAGCGCACCTGCGCCAAAAAGAAGCGCCGGTTAAGCCAGCGCCGCCAGCGCGTTCCAAACGGCGGCATGACGACAGGCGAGCAGACGTAAAGGTTAGGCGCGACCTCACGCAGTCTGCGGGAGCGCCACGAACGGAACCAGCAAGACATTCGCCGCAGGACGCGTCTTGTGTCCTGAAGGCCAGGCGCGCGCACGCCCGTATTCTCTACGTAGAGCACGCGGTTGCCGGCCCGCGCCAGACGCGAGCAAACCTCCTGTTGGTTCTGCCAGATGAAGTCCCAGTCAACGCTGGAGATGACGGTGATGTCGCGGCCGGTGAGCATGGCGTCTATGGAAACAATCCGAGTAAAATGTTAGAGCAGGGTTTCGGAATAATCGCTTACGGGCAAGCTACACGCAGTCATCCAACTTCGGGCACGCGAAACTCTAATCAAAGGCTCGCACGACTGTCAATTTCAAGTGTCCTTGCGGAATTCACAGATGACCCAGAGATTAACTCCGTCACCAGCCCCGCTCAGACATGATCCTCCGGCCGTTTCTGTGATTATCCCCACGTACAACTATGGACGTTTCCTCTCGCATGCGCTCGACAGTGTGCTGGAGCAAACCTATCCGGCGCGCGAGGTGATCGTCGTTGACGATGGCTCGACGGATGAAACGCCGAGCGTGCTGGCACATTACAAAGATCGCATCTGCGTAATTCATCAGTGTCGCTCGGGAGCATCGGCCGCCCGTAACGCGGGCGCGATGGTTGCTTCAGGCGAATTGCTGGCTTTCCTTGATTCTGATGATGTCTGGCTGCCGCGAAAGCTTGAACGACAAGTGGAGCGTCTTCAAACTGAGCCGGGGCTTGGGCTAATACATTGCGGGATAGAAGAGATTGACGTGACAAGGGCGTCTTTCCGACGGCGTCTTGATGGCCTCGAAGGCTGGGTAGCTGACGAGCTGCTTCTGATGCGACGCGCAGTTATCCTTGGCGGCGGCAGCGGCCCGCTTATTCCTCAAAAAGTATTCGCGGTGGCGGGCGGGTTCGATGAGAGTTTGCAGGCGGCCGAGGACTGGGACCTTTTCTACCGCATCGCGCGTCGGTATCAGGTCGGCTTCGTTCCCGAAGTTTTGCTTCAGTACCGCTTTCACGGCGCAAACAGCCAAATGAATCTGCGCGTGCGGGAAAAGATGGCCATGCGTGCTTATGCCAAAGCATTCGAGAATGCGGAGCCAAGAGTTCGCCGTTTGCGCCGCCGCGCTTACGGAAATCTGCACATGGCTCTTGCCGCTTTGTTCTACGCCGATAAGCAACCAGTCGGCGCTTTCCGGCACGCGCTGAAAAGCGTGTGGTTCACGCCTCGCACCATGTCGCTTCCGATGCGCTGGTGGCGGCAGCCTCGGTATTTAAGGAATGCGGAAGTTGCGCCAGAGCAGACGGTCGAAAAAACAGCCGCGTAGCGGCGAAATGTTTATCGATTGTTGGAGATCTATTTTGTTCTCTTCGGAAGACGTGGAATCAAAAGCGTCTTCCTCTATTAACATTTCGTGCCTACGGCACTTTTCCGACAGACTCCAGCGGGGAGCGTTGAATCCCGCACTTCACGAGGACGAGACTTTAGCAGGTAGATCCTAAACAACCGGAGCGGGCGAATGGCATAGTACAAGAAGAAGAGCGACCGGGGCAGCGGCAGAAACGCACGATCTTCCACGTTAGGAGCCAGGCGGCGGAGCACGAAGTGCAGAGAGTAGCGCAAGCGATCAATGGTCCGCTCTCTGATCGAGAAATGAAACATGGATTCTTCAAAAAATTCTTCCGGCCCATCCTCGTCACGAAAAAGCCGCTCGCGCACTTGCGCCCCGAGACGTGTCAGCGTAGGGTCGGCCTGAATTCTTTGTCGGACTTCTTCCGCGAGTCTTACTTCAAAAAGCTCGTGCGCCAGTAACAATCCGAGCAAGAGCAGGCGCGCGCCGCCCTGCGCTTCGGCGCGCTCGATTGCCAATGTCCAATCTATCTCGGGGTAATTGCGAATGAGTTGAGCCAGACAGCAAATCCACTCCAGACGCTCCCACATATGTTTCGCGCCGTGCACGCAGAGAATCAGCAACAAATCTTCCTTCACGAAGTTGAGCACCGTACTGCCGGCGATGGCGAGGGGCTCAAGCCGTTCCCAGAGGGCATTATCGAGCGAGAAAGGAAGAAACTTCGGCGTAATCGCCCAGTGAAGCTCAACAATACTGCCCTTATCATGCACCATCGTGTGAGCATATTCGCGCGCGAGACAGGCTCGAATGGCGCGCTCGCTGAATAGTTGAGTAGCCGAACGATAGCCCTGAGAGTGGAGCGCACGCATGGCTTTCGGAAAGTCCTCTTGGCGAATGAAAATATCCAGATCGCACATCTCGCGGAACGCGAGATTCTGGTAAGCCATCTGTGCCAAGACCGGGCCCTTGTAGGGAACGGCCGGAATGCCGTTTGACTCGAGAAGGTTTAGCAGACTGAGCAACTCTCTCGTGAGAAAGAGATTTCGCCGCACATTCTCTTGAAAGTAGCTGCGCAGATTGCTCAGAGCCTCCGCCGGAATGTCGGCTGAGCTGACCGTCCTCAAATTCCAGTACAGAAGAGGCAGCATGCCGTGCCGCTGCGCCAGCTTGGTCGACCGCTCCCAATCGATTCCTCGCTTGAGCGTCTCATTAATTTCCGCTGCCGTAGCATCATCCGTTGAGACGCGGGCGCAAGCCAGCAGCAGCTCAGCTTCGGGAGACGAGGGCGGAACTGCTGAGTGTTTGGTCGTCGGTTCAGCCGCGCGCAAGGTGCTCCTCCAACGATTTGGCAAGCTCAGGCAAACTATCCAGCGAGCGACGAACATTCAGGCGGAAGATGGGCACGCGGTTGGCGAGGCGCGCGCGCCGCTGAAAATCCGCTGCCGCGTCCATCGCGCCGGGCACAGGGGCGCAGTAGGAGTGCCGCGTCAGTTCCATGAAGGCCTGGTGAGGACGCAGCGGTTCAATCTCTGCTTCCGATTGGCCGTCGGTTGGCGGCGAGAGAACGTAAAGACATCTAAGCGGCAGCAGCTCGCGCGCGAACGCATCGTCTGTGCGGCGGGCACGCTTCTCACCCTGCGGGTGTATGCGTGGTAACTGCTCCGGCGCATCGCCGAGCGACGCCACAGCCGCCTCCGGCCAGAGCTTGAGCTGCGGAAAGCCGGGAAAGACGATCGGGTTCGCCGCTGATTCGATGTCGACCGCCAACACATCATCCGTCACCACCTCGTGTCCGCGACCGTGCATGGCTGCTGCCGTCGTGGACTTGCCCCAGCGCGGGCCTCCTAAAAAACCGACGGCATGATGATTAAGGGCGACGGCGCTCGCGTGCAAGACGATGCGTCCGCGTTGCTGCAAGAGCACGCCGAGCGCCGGGCCAGTGACGATGTTGTTGAGTTCGCGCGCCTCCACGCCCGGGGCCGGCTCGACGATGATCTCACGTCCATCGCGGATGATGAGCGAGGTAATACTCTCGTAAACGAAGCAGCATTCCCGCGGCGTGGCCCGATAAAGGATGCCCGGCAACTGCGGCTGCAGCTCGCCGCGCGCGATCTTATCCAGACGCACGAAAACATCTGCGCTTCCGTTATCGTCCAAAAGTTCCGGGAGCAGTAATTCAGAACTAATTCGCAGGCCATAGGCCAGGTAAGAATACATAGCGGAGTTGAATTGGCTGGCTAGTGGCGGAGTGAGGGGGTCCGGCCATATATGTGTGGGACAAACTTAAGTTTGTCCTACGAATTGCTTCAACTCTTCAATCTCGGCTCGCAGCGCTTCGACGCGAGCGTCTCTTTCTTCAATCATCTTGTAGAGCGCTTGAATCGAAGCCAGAGCCACGCCATTAGCGTCAATCAGGTTGATAAAACGGTCGTTCTCACCCACGTTGAAAGCCGCGTGAAAATCCTGCGCCATCGGGCCGATGTGACGCACCGCTTGACCCTGTGCCTTGTAGCTCCAGCTTTCGATAGGTAGGGCCGCAGCACGAGATAGGATGTCGCTCGGATCAACATAGGCGAACCCCTCCTTGAGATTCCGGTCGCTGGGAACACTGGAATTTCCAAGATCAACGTCGGTACCTGGGAGGCCCGCGCCCTGTGTCAATTTCTCGATAGTGCCGTGAACGATAAGCTGCGGCGGCGAGTAAGGCTTCTTAGCCGCTTCGACTCTCTGGTCTTTCTTTAGCAACTCGGGTTCGGTTTTCATTTTTTGCGCCTCCTTCGCTTTAACTTGATCGGGCGGCGACGCTCAACTTCCGCGCGCCATTCGTCGCCAACCCGGTGCGTCGCAGCCACAGGGCCAGCGAGACGATTCTCCAGATGAGGAGTGTCGCTTCATTGCTACAGTCACCGCCGAGGCATTGTTCGTACAGAGAACGCAAAGCAATAACGTCAACGAATTCGGCGACCGGTGACCTGTCTGCGAGGGCGACACTATTACAAATGTTGCTGTCTATCGTCAATAATCCATTATTAAAACTCGAAATCAGATTGGATTTCCCGCTGCGCCAGCGGACTTTTTCCGGGAGAAGGTCTGCCAGGGCGCGGCGCACAATCATGCGATTCCATCCCGATTGAAACCTCTGCTCCGGCGGCAGCGCGAAACAAAACTCCGCCACGCGCTGGTCGAGGAAGGGGAGGCGGGGCTCGATCTGAAATCTGGCAGCGGCGCGGTCAACCTGGGCGAGCGAAAAGGCGATGAGTCCGGGACGGCAATCTTTGATCTGTCGTTTCCGACAGTTTCGGATAGGCTCGCTCATCTCGGCCTGCTTGGCCGCGAGCCGTTCCGCCAGGTTGGTGCGCTCGGCAAACTCCGCACTGACGAGCGACGGAGCGGAAGAAGGTGATGGCCGTCGTGGTCGCATCTTCCGCCACGCGCGCAGCGCGAACGCGGGCGCCATCAGCTCAATGCCTCGCTGCCGAAGGATGTTGAGCCAGGAGATGCCGTGAAGCTTCGCCGTTGCGCGCGTCTGCTTCAGAAACTCTATCCACCTTCCGGTGTAAGCCAGCTCGTTCATATAAGCGTAGCCCAGGCCGACGATGAAATCACCGCCATGCCCGTCCAGCATGACGCGAATGTTCTCGTCATGCGCCGCCTGGTAAGCCAGCCAGTTTACGGCGTTCTGCGGATTCCAGAGCGGCTCGTCCATCTCTTCGGCTGCGCCTTCCCAATCGGTCAACGGGCCGACGCGGTCCGGATGCACGAAGTGATCCTGGACGCCTCCTTGTCCGATTACCGCGTGACTATATTCGCGCTCGTCGCACTCAGTCGCGTCGTCATAAATCGCCGAGAAGGTGTGCAGCTTTTCGCCGCCCGGTGACAAAATCTCGCGCGCCACGCAGACCACTGAGGAAGAATCCATTCCGCCGCTGAGCATTGAACCGATCGGTGTGCTGCGACGCAAACGGCAGCGCACCGCCTCGGTCAGAAGCTCACGATACTTTTCAGCGTACTCGGCATCGGAGCTTAGACGCACTTCGCGTTCGGGATCGAGCGCCCAATATTGACGCAGCTCCAATCCATCGCGACTGATTGTCAGGGTGTGCGCCGGAGGCAATCGCAGAATGTCTTGAAAGAGAGTCGCGCTCGCGTCATCAAGCAGCGGTATCCGCGCGATGCAATCGGCCAGCCGCACTTCGTTCAGTCGACGCGGCGTATCAGGCAAACGCATCAGCGCTTTGATCTCTGAAGCAAAGATGAAAAACTTTTCGTCGTGGTAGTAACAGAAAGGACGGACTCCAAAATGATCCCGCGCGCAGAACAGAACGCGGCGCCGTCCGTCCCAGATGGCAAACGCGAAATCGCCGAGAAGGTGTACCAGACAATCCTCGCCCCAGCGCTCGTACGCGGCCAGGATAATCTCACTGTCGGTAACTTCTTCGCGCGGTCGCTTCGCGATGCCGAGAGCGGCAATGAGCTCATCGCGATTGTCGATGCGAGCGTCACTGGTAATGGCCAGGTCACGCGCAGCATCGGCAAAAGGAAGTTTCTCATGGAGAGACTCGGCAGTGGTGCGCAGCATACATTGTCCGAGTCCCACGGAGCCGACGCTCCACACGCCCATATCATCCGGTGCGCGGTACTTGAGGCTGTCTAACATTCGCTCCAGGTCGACGTGATCGACGACCCGGCCATCTTGATAGACGATCCCGGCGATAGCGCTCATGCTTGACTTTCTTCGGTCGTGATTAGGGGTGTGTAGCGGCCGAGGTTGGATTCACCGATGAGTACGCGACCCTGGCACTCCAGCCATGAGTGCGCCTCCAACCGCTTCGCGCCGTCTTTGGCCACGCCGAACAGCACCTGGGCCGCGTAGCCGTTTCGGGTCAGCAATGTCCGCGCAGCCAGCGACTGTGTCAGGCAAGTGGCCCTCGGCACATACCTGCTCGCCGCGCGCACCGCCCAGGCGATTCGCTCAGGAGCGGGTTGCTCGCCCGCGCGCTGTGCGTCCGCCGTTTGAGTTTTACGAGACAGCAGACGCCGCAAGGTTTGAAACGGAAGCAGCCAAAGTCCGAGTCTCACTCCGGCCGTCAGGAACAGGGCGCTTAAAAGCAAACGGCGCTCAATTCCTGACAGGCTTAAGAACTTGCGCAAGCGTCGCATCCTTGAAACTCTTAACTGATCTCGACCAGGCCCGCGTCCGCCATCTGCTGAAGCCAGGCGAGCAAATCCTGCTCGCAGCGATCCGGCTCCACGTCGTACTCTGACACCACGGCATTGCGAATGTCGCCAACGGTTTTCGGTTCCTGGATCAGATTCCAGATGCTTGCCGCCACCGCATCGAGGCCGTAGTAGACGCCGGACTTGAGATCGAGAATGGCCGCTTCTCCCGCCAAGTCGCAGGAAGCCAGGTCTTTCGTGGCCACAACAGTTGAGTTTTCTGACAGGTTCTCTTTCATCCGGCTGTGAATCGCTCGCGCGAGAGCTTACACGTTCAAGCGAAGATTTCAAAAATGTTCCACTAATTTGATTGTGAAGGTTCTTGACTTCGGGCTGGGCCAAAGGCCATTGAGAGAACCGTCACACCAGAACAAAGGAAAATCGCGGAAGAGATAACCAGCAATCTCCGTTTGAAGCTTTCGGGCGCAGAGCAGGGACGTGTTTTAGGATCGCAAAGTTGTCGTTCAAATAGTGCCCACTGGCGTTGCTGCTGATCAGGCTATGAAGCTAATCTTCACAAACCCCAAGGTCCCTCAAGTCCGACGACCAGTCCCGCGGAGGTGCACAAATGGATTTGCTCGAGACTCCCGATGGCGCGATTATGGCGCGATGGCGGGCTGAGACGTAGCGATCCTTAACTTACTTTGACGGCTGCGGATTCGGTAAATATTGGGTTATCTCGTTTCGTCTCGCCTTGTTGATGCCCCTCAAACCGTCTCATAATTTGTTGGTCGGGTTTGAAGCCCCCCATCAGGCAGTAAAGCCTTTTTGGAGTGACGTCTTTATTATGTAATCGCAGTCTACAATGCTAGAGACACGCGCTTGCACTTGTGCGGCCGACCGAAAATGCTTCATAGAAGACTGTACGCGCCGAAAGTTGGCGCTTAGATGGCGCGCTGATGGAAATTGCTCTACCCTGGGCTAGATCACTTTGACGGCTGCGCACTCGATTTTTATTGGTAAATCCGTGGAGGTCAGATCAGATTCAGCCCCACTTTGAGGTCTTGAAAACCGCCGGCCGAAAGGCTATGCAGGTTCGAGTCCTGTCCCCTCCGCCAATTTATTTCAACAACTTACCCCTTCTCATCAGATCACGCTCCATCAGTTCCAGTCGCCACTTGCGCGATCTTGGCGCGCTTTTGGTTGCGGTTCTTGGACGAAACGGCAAAGGTTGTTTAGTCAAAGAATCAACTGCCATGCGGAGATTCTGCGGCATCGCGTGAGTGTAGCGAGACGTCATCTGCAAAGTGGTGTGGCCCAACAATGACATGATGTCCATCTCGTGCACTCCCTTTGCCCGCAAACGAGTCGCAAACGTGTGACGGTCCCCTGTGTGTAAAACGCAACACCCCAAGTGCACGTAGAATCCAACACCCGGCCCGCTACGAATCCGGTTTGCAGGAATTGTTCTTGGCGCATATCATTTCGCCGAATCTATCAATCCAGCAAGAAAGGAGTTCCGATCATGCGTTTTCTTATCAAAGTGTCGATTCCTGTGGACGCGGGTAATACCGCCATCAAGAATGGCAGTCTCCCGCGAAACATTGAGTCAATCCTCGCAACGCAAAAACCTGAAGCCGCCTATTTCTATGAGGAGAACGGCAAGAGAACCGGCCTGATCTGTGTCAATCTTCAGGACGCTTCAGAGATTCCGGCAATCGCTGAGCCGTGGTTCCTGGCATTCGATGCCAGCGTTGAGTTTCACCCAGCCATGACGCCTGAAGACTTGAAGAGAGCGGGACCAGCGATTGAGGACGCAGTGAAAGAGTACGGGGTGGTCCGCAAGATGGCCGCAGGCTGAGATAGCAGATATCCGGTCTACGGCGATCCGCACCACGAACAAAATCGAATCAACCTTCCACCGTGCGGCTGCGGGCTGCGAAAACCCGCGGCCGCGTCGCGCGAATAGACCTTCGCTTACGCCGTCAGGAACCTCGCCCTCCAGCATTTTAAAGCACTTTAAGACTTGGTTTAGACTGTAGGTCATTGCCTGAAAACCCCTATGAGTTATTCAAGACTTGGCGTTTAGATGGCGCGCTGATGGAAATTAGTCTACGCTTACCTAGATCACTTTGATGGCTGCTCACCCTGGTTTACATTGGTAAATCTGTGGAGGTAGGATCAGGTTCAAGGCGACTTTGAGGTCTTGAAAACCGGCTTGCAGGTTCGAGTCCTGTCCCCTCCGCCATTTCGTTTTAAAGTAATGAAGATGTCAATTGTTAGGCGTTTTGTCGTTCTGTTTTTGGCTCTCGTTTTCGCCCGTGTGACCTCTGCTCAGGTGCAATCCTTCGGCGAAGTCTCTTTTGCAGTTCCTGAAGGCTGGGAATACAGCGTTGAAGCGTCCGGAGATCACGCCACCCTTTCCACCGCTCAGAATGGCCAGGTAATCGCCATGGCGGTATTCCGGCCGTTGCGTTCCACGGGCAATCCCGACAACGACTTTCGCGCCGCCTGGGCAAAAGACGTGCGCTC
Organism: Pyrinomonadaceae bacterium; assembly: GCA_036559885.1. Lineage (GTDB taxonomy): Bacteria > Acidobacteriota > Blastocatellia > Pyrinomonadales > Pyrinomonadaceae > PSRF01. Next base: position 16,251 of record DATBSH010000369.1, on the reverse strand, counting down.
GATGCAGCCGCCCGAGCCCGTTTATGAATACAAGAGTTTGGCCGGCTATCAGGGTCGTTACGGCAGCACGAACACTCCCGACAATAGCCACTATGTGTATCTATGCGCGCTGGAGGCCGGAGAGAATGTGATCCCGGTGTTGGTAATCACGCCGGATCGGCAGTCATTCAACAGCCTGGAACCCACCATCTTGTTATTTGTCGACAGCGTGCGGCTTCCGCCCCTGAAGGCGCAAGCGCCGAAAACCTCGATCACGATTGCCGACCTGGTCGGCGAGTGGCGCAGCAGTGGCGACAGCAGTTTGAATTATGTGACCCCGAGCGGCGCTTATGCCGGCAGCTCGACCGTAGCGCATGGCGCCAGCTACACAATTGCCGCCGATGGAAGTTACAAATCGCAGTTCGCCGGGATTGCCAACCGACAGATTGTTCGCGGCAACAGCGTCGGAACTGTTGAATTGGGGCCGGGAACTATTGGTTTTCGTGAGCGTGGCCGCAACGTCTCGCGCTATCACTTTGTTTCCTATCAGACGGCACTCAACGGCGCCACCGTGCTCACCCTGCTCGGCGACCAGTACGAAGTCAACGCCGCTAACGTCAGCTTCTACGGCGAGAAATGGGTACGCGAGCCCATGAAGTGATCCCACTTACGCCCGATCGGGCTCTAGTCCGTATCCAACTCAGCACTAATCATCCGTTCACGAGGAGTGGAGTGCGCTTACTTCGCTCTTTCCCGTACCGCTCCCCAGTTTGGAAATCCATTGAGGCCCGGGGTATCGGTCAGCTGCTTTTCGCCCGTGCCATCTACATTTATCAGCCAGAGCTGGAATCGACCCGGAGAAACCGGTCTATGGACCACGATCTTACGACCATCTGGTGACCATGATGCCGTCAAATCGGCGACCGTGTTATTCGTCAACTGCAACTGCCCGCTACCGTCACCGTTCATGATGCAGATTTCGAAGTCTCTGCCTCCTCTTCTGCAGAGAAAGAGAATGCGGTTGCCGTCTGGAGACCACGCGGGGGCGCGCTCCTCCTCAGCGTTGTTGGTCAACCGAATCAGTTTCCCCTTCTGATCAAGGTTGATCACGTAGATTTCGGCCGTGGTGGCATCCGACATGTTATCCGTGGTCGCCTTGCTAACGAACACGATGCGGTTGTCATTCGGAGACCAGTCTGCGTCGTCATCGATCGCAACAGGGTTGTTCGTTATGTTCTTGGGCCGCGCGCCCTTCTTGGCAACGTTGATCACGAAGATGTCGCTGTCATTGGTCGCTGCGCCTGGAAAGGGCAGTACTGGTCGCCCAGTGCCTGATGCGGAGGCATGGTACGCGATAAATTTGCTGTCCGATGACCACGTGGCGGAACTGCCCCTGGTCACGTGCTTCTGCTCACTGCCATCGGTGTTCATCAAGAACAGGTCCGATGTGTTGAGCGGCTCGCCCTCGGCCCGCAGCCGGTTGCTGTCGAACACGATCTTCCGTCCATCCGGCGATATCGACGGAAAACAGTCGCCATGCTTGTCTTCCGTTAACCGCCGCACGTTCGTGCCGTCGCTATCCATCAGGTAAATTTCTGTGGCGTCAGCGAGATTACCTGTCGGTTCATGGCGTGTGCTCACGAAGGCGATTGTCGAGCGCAACGCTGCCTTTTTGTCGACGGTCTGTGCGAGCGCCCCAAGAATGGCCGCAGCCCAGATACCAATAACCACCGACGCGGTTACCGCAATGTTCTCGATCGTTTCGGGCTTGTGCATGACTTTCCTTTACAAGAAGGGTGATGGTCAAAGCATGACACCTCTCATGCCGTCTCCTTCCATAACCCAAAAATACAACTGTTAGACAGCAGCCGCCAACTAACTCGAGCGAGATCCAAATGCATCCGCCTTGTATCATGCCCTAACGCGCGAAAGGCTATGCACGTTCGAGTCCTGTCCCTCCGTGACTTAACAACTTTTTACAATTCCATCTGAACACTCTCACCTGCGCATTCGTTTGTTTGATCCAAACGCATTCGATCTGTACAAGACTCCCCAAACTCGCCTTGCTACTCTCCAGTGAATCGCAGTGTGATTCAAGAAGGAGAAACAATGAGACGCCGAGAATTTCTGGTTGCTGGTTCAACAGCAGCGCTGATCACGACCAACATCGTTCCAACGACTTCCATTTCTGTGGTGGATCAATCCGAGATTTCGGGTGTTAACAAACTAACTCCGCCCACTGACGGCCCGATACCAGTCGCCTTCGCCATTTCAAGGGGCGCAACGATGATTGATTTTGCGGGACCGTGGGAGGTGTTTCAGGACGTAATGGTCAGAAACGGAGCAGGCTCGCGGATGGGATTCAATCTCTACACAGTGTCCGAAAAGACGGATCCCATTGTGGCGTCGGGCGGAATGAAGATCATCCCCGATTATGTATTTGAAACAGCCCCGGCTCCAAAAGTAGTTGTGATTCCCGCACAGGCGGGCTCACCGGCTTTGCATGCGTGGCTTCGCAAAATCGTAGACTCCACCGACGTCACAATGTCTGTCTGCACCGGCGCGTTTCAGCTCGGCAGAGCTGGACTGCTGTCTGGGAAAGAAGCAACGACTCATCATGACTTTTTCGAGCAGTTTGCTAAAGCCTTTCCGGATGTGAAATTGAAGCGCGGCTTACGCTTCGTTGAGAACGCCAAGATCTCTACAGCCGGTGGACTAACTTCAGGAATCGATCTCGCGCTCAGAATTGTCGAGCGCTACTTTGGTAGAGAAACCGCGGAACGTACAGCGTTCTATATGGAATACCAGAGCAAGGGATGGGTCGTTTAGATTTGAACACAAGGAGACAGTCATGATTACTCGACGTCCAAAGCGAGTCATATTCCTCCATTGCTTCTGTTCACTAATGACGGCGCTGATTCTGTTTGGTTGGTCTACAACCACCTTTGCACAGAACTCATCGCCCAGTCCCGAAGCGATTATTCCGCTTGAAGGTCTTGATCCCGTAATGCTGACGCAGGGTAAAGAAGTTCAAGGGGATATGAAGTACACGGTCACGCGGGGGCGATTCCAGTACATATTCGCGAGCGCCGAGAACAAAGCTACGTTTGAAAAGAACCCGACGCGGTATGAGATCCAGTTGGATGGATCTTGCGCTCGCATGGGAGCACCAACGCAGGGCAATCCAGATCTTTACGCGGTCTATAACGGGCGCATCTATATTTTTGGGTCCGAAGAATGCCAAACCCTATTCAAAGCCACTCCAGAAAAGTACCTGGAGATTCCAGCGGCTCCCAAATCACCGCCTACCGCGGAGATGATCAAACGAGGACAGGAACTTATTGCAAAGGCGGTTGAGACGTTGGGCGGAGGATCAAAGCTGGATCAGCTTGTCAGTCTTCAAAGGAAAGACGTGAGAGGAAACGAAGTCAAAAATACGTTGCTGCTCTCATTTCCTGATGCGCTGCGGCAGGAAACAGTCAGACAAACTTTTACGATGGCTTCGGTCGTCACGCCATCTGAATCATTCTTCATTATGAACAATGCCGCGAGACCGATGCCGGAAGCGAACCGCGCGTCGATCTATAAGGAGTTGAACCACGAGCTACTGGTTCTCTTTCGCGCCCGAACACGATCAGATTTTAAGGCGTCGGCTGCCGGCAACGATAAGGTAGGTGAAACGCCAGTGGAACGCCTCGAAGTTGAACTTCCAGGGTTCACAACGGTGCTGGGAATTGACCCTGCAACAGGTCGTGTGCTCAGCCAGACATATCATGGACGTGGTCCAGGTGGTGTGCTCGGCGAGATCGCGATTAATTATTCCGATTTTCGTACCGTTGAAGGGTTGTCATTGCCATTCAAGATGAATGCTACTTTTGATGGTCAACCGTTCCCAGCTCTATCAGCAACGATCGAAGCAATAACCATCAACGGTCAAATCGATCCGGCCACGTTTAAGAAACCAAAGCCGGCAGCAAATTAAGTAATCAATTGAGGACCATGATGCGATCAAGAGAACATCAGGCTGCTGCGGGCAAAGCGATAGCGCTCGTGGCTCTGTTGTTGTTGATGACAACTGTCCCGGCTCTGGCGCAATCGTCTGACTGGGCACAATGGGGTGGTCCACAACGCAACTTCAAATCGGAGGCAAAGGGTCTGGCCGCGACCTGGCCCGTAACGGGTCCGCGCCGGTTATGGCAAAGAGAGTTAGGAGAAGGATACTCCGCAATCGCCGTTGAACACGGCATGCTCTTCACCATGTACAGAAAAGGTGAGAACGAAGTGGTCATAGCTCTCGACGCGGCAACCGGCAACAACGTCTGGGAGTATAGTTATGCTGCACCGTTCTCACCGGAGTACGACATGTCAAACGGACCTGGCCCTCATGCCACGCCATTGGTCACCAGCAATTTCGTTTTCAGTTCTGGTGCCACTGGCAAGTTGCATTGCCTCGACAAAAAGAGTGGTAAGGTTTTGTGGTCGCATGATCTAATCAACGAATTTCACGGGACGTTACGCGTTAATGGTTATTCTTGTAGTCCCATTGCCTACAAAGACAAGATTGTAATGATGGTCGGTGGGCCGGCGAGCTCTCTAGTGGCTTTCAATCAGAAGGATGGCTCGGTGGTCTGGAAGAAGCATGACTTCAGGAATTCCACCTCCTCTCCAATTGTGATCAACGTCGACGGTCAGGATCAACTCGTTGCTTTCATGTACAGCGAAGTTGTAGGCGTGGATCCAAACAACGGCAACCTGTTATGGAGTCACCCTCATCCGGTCGATCATGGCTTAAACACCAGCACCCCTGTGTGGGGCTCGGACAATCTACTTTTTATCTCGAGCGGATACGATGGCGGGAGCCGGGTCATAAAACTCAACCGCTCCGGAGACAAAACGACCGTGGAAGAGTTGTGGGCGCATCGGCTGATGCGAGTCCATTTTACCGACGCGATTCGCGTAGGCGATGTCGTCTACGGCTCAAGCGGCGACTTTGGGCCAGCGCCATTCACCGCAATAGAAGTTAAAACAGGCAAGGTCTTGTGGCGCAATCGCAGTTTTCCAAGGGCCTCATTTCTACTTGCTGACGGCCGATTCATTATCTTGGACGAAGACGGACAACTATTACTAGCCACTGCGACGCCCGAAGGTTTAACTGTGACGTCGAAAGTGGCCGTGCTTACTAGTCAATCGTGGACTGTACCTTCCCTGGCTGGCACACGGCTTTACTTGCGCGACAGAAAAAACATCATGGCGCTCGAGCTTGGCAGCCAATAGTCTTCTATTTTTTGGCAATCGCAATCTGTCTGAAGGCGCCGGGAGTAATGCCTGTGACTTCTTTGAATACTCTGGTGAAGTGACTTTGGTCAGCGAAGCCGGCGGAGAGCGCAACAGTAGCCAGGTCATTGTCGGGCAGCGCTAATTGCTGGCAAGCATAAGTAACGCGAAGTTTGTGCACATGTTCCCCAATTGTCTGCCGGTGAACAGCGCGGAACACGCGCGACAAATGAAACGGGTGAACTCCAATCTCATTAGCTATATCCTGTACTTTCAAGTTATTGCGATATTCTGCATTCAACAGATCCATAACGCGTGAAAGCCACCGTGGTCCCTTTTGCTCTTTGACGTCTCTCACCCGTCCGACTATCGCCAACATCTCCAGCACAAGTCCCTCGATGGTTAGCATGGAACAGGCGTCCATCTGCTTGTGCTCGCGGTAGAGTCGCATCGCAAGCCAGGCCAAATCACCTTCATGAAGGCTTGAGTCGAGATCTCGGTCGACCACACACTCCCGCAGGCGTTCCATCCACTCGGTCTTCACCTCGACGCTAAAGAAGCGTCCGCCGCTCGGACCGATCTCATCAATGTGCGTGGTTCCCGGGGGATGGAACATAACCGTAAGCGGCTTGTAGGTGATTCGCTTCGGTCCAAACTGCTCCCAATAATTGCCATTCAGCAGCAGACAAAAGTAAGCCAGTTCATGAGAATGTGATGGGAGTTTTCTGGCTGTTTCGTGCTTAAGCTCCGACAGGATTAGCCCGGAGCCCTGTCGCTTCCGCAGGATTTCGCCATAGAACTGCCCTGGCTGAAGATTTCGATTCATGGGAGATCCTCAGAAAGAATTCACTGTAAGTACTGATAAAGGCGGGAGACTGCCGTTCGAAACGATCAACGCTGCTTCAATATGGCACAACCAGGTGACTCTTTTCCATTAAATGCGGCAAAACGGACTAAAGAAGCGGTGGAATAGCGTTTTGTAGTTGCCGGCAGCCTTTGGCCCCGCATCACGACGACAAGCTACTGAATGAGAGTAGATCATGGCCTCAATCCCGGCCTTCTTCATGCCAGCCATCGTGGCGTCATATACCTCGAACCTTTTGCGCCAGGCTTTATGTGCGTGAAAAGAGCATCCTGCAAACGATTAATCATGCGTCACTCTTTCTTCGCAGCTAAGAATCGAAAATGAAAGTCGGCGCGTTCATTTATTATCGAATGCCATATAACAAGTGGACAGGCCACGTTCTGTTAGGCTAGGCTACCGCCTCGGTTCCGTAAACCTCGCCGCAATACGATTCACAACTCAGTTTAGGCTGCTAGTTCACTGCCTTTCCCGGAGAAGACCGCTATGCGTCCGGCCAAACACGCCACTCATTCACACCAAAGACCTCAGGAGATTTTTGACATCTCGATTGCTCGACTCGGCGCAGAAGAAAAACGTTCGGTTCCAATAATTGCCACCTCAGAAAGGGAAAAGATCACGCTTTTTGCCTGGGACGATGCAGGCGGCAGCTGGTCCAGCTTCGATATCCCTCACGTTCCAATTGAAGCCCCGCGTGATGTTCCCTCGATTACAAACACTTGGAACTGGTCACGACGGGTTGGCTTGGCGACATTCGACGAGACCATCACCGTAGTCTACAAGCGTTCCGAACCTGTGCCGTTCGACCAAAGTCCAAAGCCGCCAGTCTTGATGCTAGACATTTTCCAAGTAGAAGGCGGCTTGCTGCGCCGGAAGTTGCACGTCTCTGTGCCAGTACCAACCTTTATCCAGTCCACTGCCACATTTCCGCCCACCATACTAAGGATTCCTGAGACTCCAGGATTCGAGCTATGGAGCGGTGTGGATCTTCGCAGACGAAAGCTCCTCATCGTTACCCAGATGCTGGGGGAGAACGCAACAGAAAAAGGTGACGGAGCAACGTTGACGTTACTTCTTGGGGACCTTGATCGTTTGGATGACGAAGACGCGTGGTCGTTTCAAAAGCTGGACCCGGGCGGATATGGCCTGGACGTCAGAAACGATGGCGACGAACTGATTCTTGCTTATCGAACGACGCCACACTCGTTGACAGTCCCTTTACCAATCGGTTCCATCGATCCTTTCTTTGCCGGTGTGCCACAAGTAATTTTTGATGCGCAGCGCCAGTCTGATCCTGCCTATTCGAAAGTGCGATTGATGGTCCTGGAGCTCGAAACGCTGACGTCGAGCACTCTTGATCTTCCCGGTGGTGAGCATCCGAGAATTCAAAATATTGACCCACTCCTCGTCGTTGTCGATCGTCCTCAATTAACCGTTCGTTTTCGCATAGTTCGAAATGGAGAACGTATCGAACCACGCGTTGACTGGATACTGAACGGCGTCGATAAGCTTGCCTTTCTGATCGACGAGGCACAGCGGGTCGCGCGCGGATTGCTCATGTCGTTTTCGGAAGGTGCGCGCCCAACGTTCCCACGGACAAGTTCTCCGTGGATCGATTCGCAGGATTTATTCACAGACATAACGCCTACCGGTATTGGCTGGGCGTCAACGAAGGGCCGCTTCCCGCTTGAGCCACTTAAATTGGACAGAGATAGCAAGGGTTTATATTTCGATTTCTTACAGAAGGCTCCGTTGTTTGCACTGCTCGAATCCCGCGTTCGGTTGAATGCTGACTTCCAGCAGGGTGTATTGACTGCGACAAATCTGCAAAGCGTCGTCTACGACATTAATCACGGGCAATTCAGTTTACCTGACGCATTGCGTCCAGATGCCACCGGTGAGAATGCTCAATTCGCACCGTTCCAATTGTTGTCTCAACAATCAAATATCGTCACGGCGCCGTCGTATCTTCCTGACAACACGATCGGAGGTTCTGTTGTTTCCGATCGGGACGGTGTTTCCTATCAATTCTTCTCTTATATCGATCTTGGAGACGGTGGACTGCGTGTGATCTACGACGACGATCTGGGCCCGCCTGATGCGCCTCCGCCGATCGAGAAACCGAAGACACTCGAACCCGAACGCGTACCTGGACCGGGATCAGGTGATGAACGCTGGATCGAGCTGACTACAATTGATTGGCAGGATGCTGCTGTACCCACGATCCAAATAGAACGTCTAATAGACCGGCAAGCGACTGTGACATCGGCCGTGCAAGCGCAAGTCGAATCGCTACTGGTAGCGGGCTCTACTTTGGCTGAATTGCCGTCGATAGAACTGGATGGCTGGACCGATACTCAAGTCGATTCAATACAAACCGCACTCAACGCCTTTGAGGTCTCGAACGGAGCCGACCCAGGGATCACATTTTCAACTGACGACGCCGTTCCTCGTGCCTTCATTAGCACGCTGCCAGAGATAGTCGTTGCCGCAGCGGCTACAACCTGGGAGGCAGGCTTGGAAGGAGAAACAGTGGCAGCAGTCGCGTGGCGATTTACTTCCCCGGCTGTAATCATTCAACCGATTGTATTGAACGTAACAGGTAATCCAATCGCGTTAACACTGCCTTTGTCGGGCGACTGGACTGTTCGCGCCACCATAACGCGAAACGATGGCACAGTCCGGACCTTCGAGACTGTGGTCGGTGTGGAGGAATCGTTATTTCGTAAGGTTGCGACGGTGCATCGTGAGATTGCAGAGCGTGAACTGGATCCACCGCTAAACTCACTGGGTTCGGTTCGCATCGGCTCCGCGGTCTTCACTCTTCTGCAGTACGAAGTAACTTTTACGGTCGAGGCCGACGAATTGTCCGCTCACCAAATTCTCATCAAGACGTTGGATAAGACCGATGCTCAGTGGCGCTTTCGAGCGCATGGAACTGAACAAGGATTAATCGATTACCGCTTTCGGATCAGTTTTGACAGCAGCGACATTAGATTAGGCGGGCTTTTGAGCTTGTTGTTGAAGATCGAGAGCATTAAGGCATCGTTCTTTTATGGTCGCAGCTTCACTCCTGGCGTGTTGATGAACGATACCCGCAGTGTGGTGCCTCTAACTGGGGCGGAATCATCCATAGATGGTTTGACGCACGGTGTGGACGAAGACGAGCAACCGCGATTCGCTTCCGCGCTGACTAGTCGCCCGTTCAGTAACGACAGCGCCGTGAAAGAGAACGTCAAGGTGAAGGTTTCGATGCTGCCTCAAGCTGCAGCTGCGAGTGTAATTACTCTGTTGCTGGGTTTAGGTGCAGTTGCTGCGGCCACGATACTGACAGCACTCGTGGCTGCGCTAGGAGTGGCCATTGCAGCCGCTTCCGCTCCACTTGTAGGAGTCGTTGGCGCCGCCGCCGTAATAGCTGCGACGATTGCTATCTTCGTTTTCATTAATTTTTTCGTCCCGCCGATGGTGGAGTCGGCTATTGAGACCAACATAGCTGACGGACTGACGAGTGAAGACAATCGCAAGTCGCTTGCAGACTCGCGTCTTCTCCAATTCGCAGGTGAAGCCGTGGCAGAGTCGATCTCACGTCAGATTATCGATAAGGCGATTGCGGAAGGCGCACAATTGGATCCGCCGCCTGAGACTGCGACAGGTAAGGATCGATATCGTCAAGACCTGTTTCAGATGATTCATGTTTCTGACGGCCGTGCTCGAGTATTGATTCGTGCTTAAGAAGCTGTGCAATTATATAAACACCAGAGCGGCTTTGGTCTCAATCGACTTCAAACAGCCCCGCATGAGACATACGCAAGTGAACGACTCGATTCCATATTGCTCCCAACGTGCAGCTCCGTCTCCTTGTGAATCCGCAGCGTTCCATAGCTCATCGGAGGTTTCGTCAAGGTGAGCAGGTATCTGGAGCTCCTGGGCAATCCGCTCGCATTCCTTTAGCAACCGTTGCGATGAACCCACAATGCCGCCGTCAATGCCTAATTCAGGATCGGGATAAAGCACATTCTGAAACTCAAAAGGCAGGTAAAAGCCTTCTGCATCACTATGTAGAATCAGGTGATCGAACCCTCGTTGAAAGTCCTGCTTCCTGGAACCTCCAGTCATGAACCAGGCTTTGACGCCATTCGCGTGCTGATAATATCGTTCCAACACCGGGTCTTTACTTGCGTCGTCTCCGCCTGGTGGAGGCAGTTGTCCTCCAACGTCAAGGTGTGCTGCTAATCTTCGAAAGTAGTGTAAGCCTGAATACCCAAACATTTCGCAGGACCAAACTTCACAGTCCTCTGGTTCTGTGTGAGTGGGCAGCTTTGCGTGCTGCAAATCGCTATTCAATCCCTTAAATTGGCTTCGGAAGTAGTGATACCCCTCTTCATCGTTGTCACGAAGATCGGCTAGTATTCCAACTTCGAGGCAAAGGCCCATCTGATCTGTCCCTTCGCGAGTCTTTTAACTGGCAACCACGGCGCGTTACGGGAGTGCGGTTCATGCGAACGACCATTGGTATTCTAATCGCTTTAGGCGCTTTCCTCACTATTCCGTCTTCCCCGGCGCAAACAGAAGTCCTGCCGAACCAAACCAGCAAGACTCGACTGCAACCAATCGTCAAAGGCATCCTCGCGGCGTGGGACAAGTTTGATGTCGTATGCCTTGGTGAAGACCATGCGAGCAAGAACGATTCAGATCTACGCATCACGCTGGTGGAACATCCGGATTTCATTCGGAAGGTAAAGGTCGTCATGGTTGAGTGGGCCAACAACGCTCATCAAGATTTGCTTGATCGTTTCGCACTGGACGGCGAAGACATTCCTCGCGAGCAATTGCGAGAGGTATGGGCGCGTACCAGTGCTACTCAGCTGTGGGATTTACCCACATACGAGGCGTTTTTACGCGCTATTCGAAAGGTTAATCTCGGGGTACCAAAGGAACGGCGTATTCGCATTCTGGCGGGGGATGATTTTAGCCAGACTAACCGCGGAAAGGTCATTCGCGATCTTGTAGCCCGGGAGATTCTTGATAAACATTTGAAGGCCCTTGCGGTGTATGGTGCCGGACATTGTGAGTGTCGAGCGATGGGCTTTCCAGGGGAACTCGAGGATAGGTACCCCAAGAGAATCTGGTCCGCATTCACCTTCTACGATGTTGATGCGGGACGACAAATGTTTGGTCTATCGGACGAGCCGGCACTAATACCGATCACGGGAACTGAGAAAGCTAAGCTTCCTATTGGCAGAATGTTCTTCATGGGACGGTACAACGACACGGCAACACTCGCTGACATGGCTAATGCAATCGTTTATTACGGAAATATCAAAGACGTAAAGATTGCGGCTCAGCAGCGTACGGCTGGCAATTAGAGGAGACAGGGCGTGAAGTTGGTGGCAAAACGGTTAACAACCGAAGTGCTAAAAAGTCTTACGGCCATTCTTTGTTTTGTGTCAGTTGTCTTTAGTCAGGCCGTTTGTAATCGCTTCGAGCCTGTTGCCGACAGGTGTGATCTGACAGCGCCGGCAGTAGATCAAGCAAAGTGTCTGCTACGACCAGTGAAGAAGTTCGGTAACCTCGGTGAGCCCTTAGCCGCATTACCCTCCCCACTTGATGCGATCATCGGGCAGCCGACTGGAAACGCGATTACGTTAGACCAGGTAAAAAGATTTCTCAGCACCAGAGCGGTTCGTGAGGCAGACGTTGGTGGTTCGCTATCATCAACTTTGTCGACCGCAAAGTATTTCGTGATCCATGACACGAGCGATTATCTCGGCGAGTTGTCCGACTTTCCTTCGAACATCAACGACGATGCATCCTCGATCAACCGCCTTGTGAGCAGGCTTGGTCGACCCGTATGTCACGTTTACATAAACCGTGCGGGTCAATCGGCTACGGTGGTTGTTTTTGAATCTACCTCTCCACCAAGTGGCACAAAGTTGGGGTTATGTAATCCCACTCAAAGAGGCGCGTTCCTGCATATCGAGAACATTCAACCGCGGATTAAAGACAGCTCGGCCCAATCTCCTAATGATGCCATCGCTCCGATTCCAGGCTTTACTGGCGCGCAACTCGAACGACTGGCGTTGATTTATGTGGTAGCGAGCGTGCGGTCAGGCAGGTGGCTGATTCCCGCCTACCACTCATCCATTGATCTCGGCTATCCCGATCGACACGACGACCCGCAGAACTTTGATCTTGACTCTTGGTCGCGCAAGATTGCTGCCTTAATTAAGCAGATCACAACGGTTTGATTTTGAAGTCCCTGCGTCATGCTAAACTGCTTCAATGTTGATTACAGCGTCAACTATGGATTCAGTTCTGATTGAAGGCGGGACGGATGTCTTGCGGCGTCTTTGGACGTTTCTCACTTACCAATTCACGTTCGGACGCATCACTGTTTCTGCTTCCAGTCTTGCACTTGGCTTAATCGTTCTCGCTCTCACATTTCCGTTAGCGCGGACTGCCGGCTCGATTTTCGAAAGACGTCTTGCACGGCGGCAGCACATCGATCCGGGGCTGCGCTACACGATTTGCCGGCTGATTAAATACTCGATAACTACGGTCGGAATACTCGTGGCGTTGAGACAAGCGTTTGCCATCGATCTGACCTCAATCGCCGTGATCTTTACGGCGCTATCTGTCGGTATCGGTTTCGGTCTGCAATACATCGCGGCTGACATCGCTTCCGGTTTCATCCTCTTGTTCGAACGGCCGATCCGGGTGGGCGATCGGATTACCATCGGCGATGACGAAGGAGATGTTCAGAGTATTAACTTACGTACTACGACCGTCTACACAAATAACCACATCGCGATCATTGTTCCAAACTCAAAACTCGTTAGCCAGCGGGTAGTTAATTGGTCGTATGGTGATCCGCGCGCACGCGTTCCGATTGCGGTGTCGGTAGCTGACGATTCGGACGTGAATCTGGTGACAGAAACTCTTCTCGAAGCAGCGCGCGGTGTTGACAATGTGTTGGAGACTCCGGAGCCGAACGTTCAGTTTCTCGAATTCGGAAATGCTGCACTCCATTTCCGATTATTGGTTTGGAGCACCGAACCCAGGCGTCACTATCAAATTAAGAGCGATATCAACTTCCGCATTGCCCGGCTGTTTAGCGCCCGGGGGATTAAGACGCCGACGCCTAAGCAGGAACTCCTTGTGCGAAGCGCCGACCTCGAACACTTCGAGAGCGATATCCTTCCCGAAGATCCTCGACGAGAGCCTCGCCATTCCGATTCAGATATACCAGCCGCGGATCCCCACAGATAACGCGACCTGGTTAGACCGCCCGTCTTGCGAAAAACTCTTTCAACGTCTAGGCTAAAAAACGGCTGAGTGATTGTTCATTCAGTATTGGAATCAACATCCCATGGCTCGGGCACTTAATTCGGTAAGACCGGTTGTTGGCGATAAGCGTGAGGCGATCTTACGCGCGGCAATTACCGTTTTTGCTCACAACGGCTATTTCAACGCAAAAGTCGCAGATGTTGCGCGGGAAGCTGGCGTGGCCGACGGCACCGTCTACCTGTATTTCAAGAGCAAGGAGGAAATACTGCATTCCATTTTTGATCGCAGTGTCGATGCTGCCGTAGGCGAGGTGAAGAAACAGCTTGCATCCATTTCGGACCCCCGAGAGAAGTTGCGACAAATAGCGCGCTTGCACCTTGAACGACTGGGGGCAGATCGAGACCTTGCGGTTGTATTTCAGGTTGAGCTACGCGGCTCGACAAAGTTTATGGAAGAGTTTTCGGCTGCCGGGTTTGCGGAATACCTCACCTTGATCCGAAGCACATTCGAAGAAGGGCAACGCGCAGGGGTTTTCCGTCAGGACCTGAACGCGAAGGTGGTCTCGAAAATTCTCTTCGGCGCCCTTGATGAAATGGCCACGAATTGGATTCTTTCCAAGCGTCGCTACAAGTTGGCGCCTTTAGCAGATCAAGTACTGGACATCTTTCTCAATGGAGTAAACGCTTAGTGAATTCAGCGACCGAGCATTTGGAGTCGCAGGCGCCAAGTGCGGCGACAATCCCTGAGCGCGTTCGTTCCAGCCCAGATGAACCACGAACGCTGATTGACGTTTTTACAACCGTTGCCCGTAAACACAAACGCTCCGACTCGCTCAACTACAAACACAAAGGTTCGTGGATCGCAGTCTCTTCGGATGAAATGTTGACTCGCATTAGACGGATTGCCGCGGGTCTACATTCAATCGGGGTCACACACGGTGATCGCGTCGCGATTCTTTCCGAAAGCCGTTTGGAGTGGACCCTCGTGGATGGCGGTTGTATCTTCGCCGGCGCTGTTGACGTTCCTATCTATCCAACTCTTACTCCGTCACAAGTCAAATACATCCTGAACGACTCCGGTGCGGGCGTCCTTATTCTGGCCAATCACGAAAAGTTCGTGGAAATCAGAGACGTGTTGGTTGTATGCCCAGCGGTCAGACAGATCGTTTTCTTTGAGCCAGACCACGTCACGCCGACTGATGGATTGACCCTGGCTGAACTCGAGGAGAAAGGGAAACGACTCCAGGAAGCAGAACCTGATTTGGCCCACCGACTTGAAAGTCAGATCGCACCCGATGACCTGGCGACAATCATCTACACATCGGGAACTACCGGCGAGCCGAAAGGCGTGATGCTCACTCATTCCAATCTTGTTTCGAATCTGATCGATTCATCCGGCCATCTTTCGTTTGGTCGTCATGATACAGCGTTGTCGGTTTTGCCCTTGTCGCACGTGTTCGAACGTCAAGCTTTATACATGTATCTGTACGAGGGCATGGCCGTTTACTACGCGGAGTCGCTCGAGACAATCGGTCCTAATCTTCGGGAGGTTCGGCCAACCATCCTGGTCGGCGTGCCGAGAATCTTTGAAAAAATTTACGCGCGAATCCGTGAACGCGCAGCTGAAGCGAGCCGGCTGCACGTAGCTTTGCTGTCGTGGGCCGTGAATGTGGCGAAAGATTACGCGCGACGAATAGTTTTTCATGAACCGCTTTCGCTGTGGCTAAAGCTGAAACATTGGATTGCGTCACGGCTCGTGTTTTCTCGCTGGCGGCAAGCATTCGGTGGCCGCATTCGTTTGCTCATATCCGGTGGAGCGGCTTTGCCTGAAGACCTTGGATACATTTACCTGGGGGCGGGGATACCAATCCTGCAAGGGTACGGACTAACGGAGACTTCCCCGGTAATTACTACTGGTCAGCTCGACGACAACAGGATTGGCACGGTCGGTAAGGCGATTCCCAATGTTCAGATTCGAATCGCTGAAGACGGTGAAATTGAAGTGCGTGGTCCAAATGTCATGCGCGGTTACTACAAAAAGCCGGAGGAAACACGCGCCGTTTTTACAGGCGACGGATGGTTCAAAACCGGTGATATCGGCACGCTCGACAACGATAGCTTTTTGCGTATAACCGATCGAAAGAAAGAGTTATTCAAGACGTCAGGCGGAAAATACATATCTCCGCAGCCGATCGAACAGGCGATCAAAGGCTCGCGATTTGTTAATCAAGTAGTGCTGATCGGGAATGGCCGGAGGTTTCCTGCGGCTTTGATTGTGCCCGCTTGGGAGCACATAGATTCATACGTAAAGCTAAAAGGTATCGAAGCGAAGAATCGCAGTGGATTGTGTCGCGATCCGCGGATTATTAATTTGTTCGAAAGGCAGATTGAGAAGCTGACCTCAAACTTTGCGAGGTACGAAAAGGTGAAGCGGATCGCGTTGCTGGAAAACGAGCTGACGATCGAAGGCGGAGAGCTAACGCCCACATTGAAGGTGAAGCGTCGCGTCATCGACGAGAAGTATCGTGATGTTATCGAAGAGTTATACGTCGAGGCTGAAAAGTCGTAGCAGTGTCGAGATTGCTTGGAACAAGATGGAGAGCTTTCAGGATGCGGTCGCCTGCATCTTCGGCGGCGCGCTTTAACAACTGCTCGATATAGATAGTGCTGTTTGGCCCTCGACCTGGCGGTTGGACGACGATCGGTCCCTTGCGATTCGCGTTTTGATAGGTCCTGCCGCTGGTGGCGATCTTGGCCGTGCCTGGAGCGAAGACGACGTATTCGATCTCGATTTCGGAGTCGCGTACCTGTTGCGAAGGCTCCAACGTAAATCCGCCAAGCTTCAACCAG
>DATBSH010000368.1:0-21150 GCA_036559885.1 Pyrinomonadaceae bacterium | reverse complement strand
CAATTTCAACCTAACCCTTTGGAGACACACACCAACTTCCAGTCGGCCTTCGATACGTGCGGCAGTTAGGTTGAAGTTGAGCCTCTACCGACCTGAAGTGGGTGGTCTCCGAGACATCTGTCGACCGTGGTTAGGTTGAAGTTGAACCTCTACCGACCTGAAGTGGTCTCTTCGAACAGTTGGCATTGGTATGTTAGGCGGGAACTAAAATACCACCGGTGATTTTCACACAGTATCGCGAAGCCTGCGGTGTCAGTGGAATTTGGGAGAAAAACGGAAAAGCCACGAACATCAAGTCCGTGGCTTTCTTGTGTGTTGAGATGAGATTAACGATTAATGCTGCTTGGCGTTCGCCTCGAGAGTAGCTGCAGTACCATTCTGAAACTGCTGCCAGTAGTCCTTCACGAAGTCTTTCTGTTTGCCATGACCCATGCCGGAATTAAACTCGTACCGTTCCATTTCAGCTAAGACCTGCTCCAGATTCCAACCATCGTGATTGAACCGGTAGACCGCTCCCATCACTCCGGTGCGGTGGCGTCCACCAGCACAGTGAACAAAGAACTTTCCAGTCTCTGGATCTTTAACTACCCGTAGAAACTCATTTACCTGTTCGATGCTTGGGTAGCTCTTATCAACCATCGGGATGTTTACATAGCGCAGGCCCGCAGCTTCAACAGCAGGTTGTTCATACTCCCTTGAGTTGTCTGTCAAATCAATTATGGTTTTGACTCCGAGAGCGGCCAGCGCTTTGTAATCTTCGTCTTTGGGGCGGGCGCCACGATAGAACCGATCGTCCATCTGACCAAAATTCTTGATCTTGATGTTGGCGAAGCTCGGATTTGTTTTTGCAACGGCATTTAGTGAGATCGAAATAAGGATGGCAAAAGCTGCTGTTAACAATGAAGCGTAGTTACTGCGTCGAATCATTAAAATAAACTCCTAATTCTTAATTACTCCGATAACGCCGGGGCTGGTACGCAGGTCGATCCCACTAAGGGTAATTGCAAATCCACTACGAATGTTGTGGATGAAAGCGAAGGCCGGGGAGACGATTCGCAAAGTACTCAAAACCAACCACTAAGATTCTAATAACCGCCCCGTAGTTGCATTTGTCTGACGCGTCAAATCGCCTTGCAGGGTATCAATTTCAGTCGCACTTTTGAAGCACCAAATTGACGTATTCCTATCCTACGCTGGCCTCACATTGGCAGGTTGCGGCATACGCGTCGGCCGCGGAGCCTGCGGCGGCGTAGGTGCCGGCGCGACTTTTTCCTTCAATGCTTCCCTAAAAACCTGTCTCATATTATCAACAAAAACAAATCTGATATCTTTAAACGGCTCTTTCGGAACCTCGTCTAAATCTCGTCGGTTCTGGACCGGCAAGATAATCGTAGAAACTCGTGCACGTCGCGCCGCAAGAACTTTTTCCTTTACACCACCAATTGGCAAAACATTTCCCCGCAGCGTTATTTCCCCGGTCATCGCGACATCCTTCCGGACTGGGCGGCTTGAAAGTGCCGAAACCATTGCCGTTGCTAAAGTGATTCCGGCCGACGGGCCATCTTTCGGAATAGCGCCTTCAGGGATATGGATATGCAAGTCGTAGTTGCTGAAGTCTTCCTCCGGAATGTCGAGTTCCTTTGCGCGTGATTTCGCATACGAATAGGCTGCCTGGGCCGACTCGCGCATAACATCTCCAAGTTGGCCCGTAAGAACCAGATTCCCCTTGCCACGCATTTTGAGCGCTTCGATAAACAAGATGTCACCACCAACGGCGGTCCAGGCGAGGCCAGTGGCCACACCGATCTGGTCCTTCTTCAGAGCTTCCTCGGGAATAATTTTCGGTGCTCCAAGAAACTCATGAAGATTCTTCAGTGAAACTCTGATCGTTCCCTTGTGCCCTTCGGCGATTTTGCGTGCGACCTTTCTGCAGATGCGGCCGATTTCACGCTCGAGCTGACGGAGCCCAGCTTCCTGTGTGTATTGCTGAATAATAGTTGTAAGCGCTGTCTTGGAAATGTGGAGGTCGCGCGAGCTGATGCCATTTTCTTCCATCTGTTTCGGTAACAGATGTCGTACGCCGATCTCGCGTTTCTCTTCTTCCGTATAACCCGCCAGTCGAATTACCTCCATTCGATCTCGCAACGCAGGTTGAATCGTGTCTAAGATATTTGCAGTTGTCATGAAGATCACGTTCGACAGATCGAATGTGACTCCAAGATAGTT
Source organism: Pyrinomonadaceae bacterium (assembly GCA_036559885.1). Classification (GTDB taxonomy): domain Bacteria; phylum Acidobacteriota; class Blastocatellia; order Pyrinomonadales; family Pyrinomonadaceae; genus PSRF01. Next base: position 18,924 of record DATBSH010000368.1, on the reverse strand, counting down.
ATCGCGAAATGTGTTGTTCTGCTCTGGATCGAGAACTTCCAACAAAGCCGAGGACGGATCGCCGCGAAAGTCGGCGCCGACTTTATCGATCTCATCAAGCATTATCAGAGGATTGTTCGTCCCGGCCTGTTGGACTGCCTGAACGATGCGTCCTGGCATTGCACCAACGTATGTTCGACGGTGCCCGCGGATTTCGGCTTCATCGTGCACACCACCCAATGACAAACGGACGAACTTTCGGTCCAGTGCTCGCGCAATTGAACGGCCCAAGGAAGTCTTGCCAACTCCCGGAGGACCTACTAAACATAGAATTGGTCCTTTGGGCTTCTCCTTTAACTTGCGAACTGCAAGCGCTTCAAGAATCCGATCTTTCACTTTTTCCAGACCATAGTGATCTTCATTCAGTACGTGCTCGGCCTTCTTCAAATCAAGGTTGTCCACTGATGATTTCGACCACGGAAGATCCGTCATGATCTCCATCCAGTTTCGGAGCGTCGCTGTTTCTGCCGCATCCGGGTGCATGCGCTCCAACTTCTTGAGTTGCCGCAAAGCTTCGTCTTCCGCAGCCTTGGGCATTTTTGCGGCTTCGATCTTTTCGCGAAACTGTGCGATTTCTTCAGCGAGTTCGTTTCCCTCTCCTAGCTCGCTTTGAATCGCTTTCATCTGTTGACGGAGATAGAACTCCCGTTGTGACCTATCAATATCGGCGCGAGCTTGAGTGTTTATTTCCTGCTGAACCGTTAGAACTTCAATCTCCTTATTCAGAAGATCATTCACGCGTCTGAGACGCGCAGTCGTGTCAGCAATATCCAACACTGATTGAGCATCTTCGACCTTTAACTCAAGGTTCGACGCAGATAAATCAGCCAATCGACCGGCGTCGTCGAGATTCGCAATAATCGCCATCACTTCCGGTGAAATGTTTTTCCCGAGCGTGATCGCCTTTTCCATAGCGCCGCGAACGTTCCGCACGAGTGCTTCGACTTCCAGGGATCTTTCCGGCGAGAGCAATTCCTGCATCACGTTTACGCTGGCGCGCAGATACTCGCCGCTCGTATCGACGGAATTGATTTGGGCACGAGCCAGGCCCTGAACAAGGATGCGTATGCGACCATCGGGAAGCTTCAACATGCGCATAATGACGGCAGCGGTTCCAACGGAATACAGATCGTCCGCGGTGGGCTCTTCCTTATCCAGGTCTTTCTGGGAAGCAAGCAGGATCATTCGGTTGTCAGCAAGCGCCTCATCCACCGCCCGAATTGATTTCTCACGCGACACAAACAAAGGAACGATCATGAAGGGGTAAATTACGATGTCGCGCAGAGGTAAGACGGGCAGTTCATTGGGAATCTGCAACTGCTGGTCAGTCTCAGTGGTGTCGATTGCTTCTGTAAATTCGGGATCCTTTACTATCGCCATAGTGATCCTTTTTAGAACCTAGTCTTGCGGATTAGCGTCTTTGACCTTGAAGCAATATTCTCCTCCCCTTCGGTCTTCGATCTTTGGTAATCGAATGTGCAGGATTCCGTTCGCCATTTCAGCAGTGGCATCCCGCACACTGATTGTCCAACGCAAGTGAACGATGCGACTAAACTTGCCGTAGCTGCGTTCGGAACATAAGTAAGAGACGATACGGCGTCGGGCCGGCCGTCGTTTCTTTTCACCCCACAATCGTAATTTCGTATTGCATAAGCCGATCTTTATTTGCTCAGCAGCAACACCCGGTAGTTCTATTCTCATTAATATCGCGTCGTTGGTTTCGCAGAGATCGACGGGCGGAGCCCACGCACCGGATACGAGAGGACTTTCTGCCTCCACTGCTTCCTGCAACGCAGCATAGAGACGCCCCACGCGATCGCGCAGTCTCTGAAGTTCCAAGCGCTCTAGTCCAGTTGCTCTGATTGGTTTAATCATGCTGCCACGTTATCTGCTTCTGCGTGCTGCCCCTGCTCCTGTCACTTTCTTCCCGCCGAGCCGCCTTGTCGTGTTCGGACGAGATGTTTTAGCTCCGTCATAAATTCTGAAACATCCTCGAACTCAAGATACACCGATGCGAAGCGAACGTAAGCAACTTTATCGAGCTCCTTCAGACGTCTCATAATCATTTCACCGATTTTACTCGTCGGGCGTTCCCGTTCGGGTGACTCCTGAACGTATTTCTCTATCGCGTTGACAATGCTGTCTAACTTTGATGAAGGTACGGGACGCTTTTCGCAAGCGCGCAACAATCCTGCCATGACCTTGTTGCGATCGAAAGTTTCGCGCCGTCCGTCTTTCTTCACTACCATGTACGGGATCTCGTCAATTCGTTCGTAAGACGTAAACCGCCGCTCACAACGCAGACATTCACGTCTTCGCCGTATTGCGTCGCCCTCGCGCGACTCCCGCGAGTCAACAACCTTATCTTCCAGATAGCCGCAGAATGGGCACTTCATCGAAGCATGAACCTCTCAAATGGTTGTCAGAACTCAATCTCCAGCCGTTTCAGGTTGAACGCGTCGAACTATTTGATCTCCAATCGACTCGTCTTCGACTGCATGCTCAACCGACTCAGACGAAACCAGCGTTCTTAATTTTGTAAGGTCTAGATCGCCACGAATAAGAAAGAACAATCCGAATAATAAAGCCGGTCCAAAATCCACGATGTGCATCACGATTGAAATAGCAGCGGCCGTATCTCGCTCAACGCCGAGAAACAGAAACCCTGCGGCAGTCGCTGCATGAAACGCGCCGGCGGCGCCTCCTGGTGTTGGTACTACGGAACCAGCCAGTGCCCATCCTAAAACGAACACCGTTTCAGAGATGCCAAAGTTCAGACCGAATGCGCGGATCACAAGGAGATTGGCGATGGTGATCCCAAACCAAAGCAGGGCAGTCCAGCCTATCGTCTCAGTCAATTCGCGAAGGTTCACCAGAACGCGGAGAGCACGCGCGAGCTGTTCCAACAGACGCACTACCAATTTACTTATCCGCTTAGGAATGAAGCTCCAACTGCACAACAAACGCCTGATTCCATCGATTATTCTGTCTGAGCTCTTTCGAAACCACGCCAGACCAGCTACTCCGACGACAGCTCCAGCAAGAAGTACTACACCGGCAGTACGAACTCTCCCGAAGTCGCCGACTAAAGCTCCCGAGGGCCTGAACCAAATGAGATTTACCGCAAAGAGAAGGACGATAGCTACGATGTCATAGATCCGTTCAACCATTATCGTCACAAACGATGCGCTGGGTCTGACGCGAGGGTCGCGCATCGGCAACACAACCGGACGGACAACTTCACCTGCCCGGCCGACAAGAAAAACCGCACCAAATCCGATTGTAGTCGCGATGAATAAGTCGGAGGCTCTTGAAGGCGTAAGCGGCTTCAGCAGAGCGCCCCAGCGACGCGCCCTAAACAGATAAGCTATGGAGATAAGGAGAATAGCCAGTCCGAGGAAGTACGGGTTTGCGTGACTGACGGTGCGGCGAACCTCAGCCCAATCCAATTTACGTCCGAACCACCACAACAACCCGACGGCGAGCAGGCACAAACCACCGAACTCAACATATTTGCGATAGGACGATGTCTTCAAGTTCCTGAAAGTAGCTCGGCGCGGTGCTTCAAACTTGACTTCCCAACACCCAAACCACAACATGTTGGGTCGGTGCCAAAGGCTACTACAGGTCACGGGCTAGGGCAAGAAACAGTTCTGTGAGGGAACCAGTAGCGAAAACTGATGGCATCAGCGTCGGCCGAGGAGTGGCAAACCTTACCGGAACTTTAGTTTCCGACCTTTCGTAATCGCCCATTGACAAGGGTTTGCCATCTTTACCCGAATTGATAAAACTAAAGTAGTCCGGAGAAGATAAGGTGGGGGCTGTTAAGGCTTTGGCGGTCAGTGAAGGAGCCGAGTTGGTTCGCAGGTGTCGCGCAGGCGACGGCGCGGCATGGGAGGAGATCGTTCAAACGTACTCCCGCCGCATCTACAACCTAGCGTACCGTTTCACTTCCCGTGCTGATACGGCCGAAGACCTTACTCAAGAAGTTTTCGTTCGGGTTTATCGCTCTTTGGATCAGTATGACCCCAAACAGGGTGATCTGCAGAACTGGCTGATGCGGCTCGCGCGTAATTTGATTATCGATGACTATCGCAAGCGCCAGAGGACGCCGCATGACAACCAGGCCGACGATCTCGCCGACCACAGTTACCACTTGCGCACGCGAACGAACTCGGTGCAGCAGGAGATGGAACGGCGCGAACTAGGAGCGCAGGTGCAGGCCGGTATCGATAAACTTTCACCGGACCTGAGAACGTGCGTCATCTTGCGGGACATCGAAGAACTAAGTTACCAGGAGATTGTGGATCTGCTACGAATACCTGAAGGCACCGTCAAGTCGCGAATTAATCGGGGCCGTATTGAATTGGCAAAGATACTGCGACGAATGAAAGTAGTAGCGATGGGAGAAGTTTGATGGATATGTTGTCGTTCGGCGCGCGGCCGAAAGGCAATGTTCTATAGTGGGGCAGGAAGTGAACACGAGATGCTTTGCTCGGATTTTGAACATCAATTAAGCGAATACCTGGAAGGTACAGTCGACTCAGAAACCAATCGTTTGATTGGTGAACATGCACTCCGTTGTCCTGTCTGTCATGAAACCTTACTGGGGGTCAGAAATACGCTGGAAGCTTGTCGCCTCGGCACTGTTCCGACGCCATCAAAGGAACTGGAAGCGCGCATTTTGCAAATGACCGTTCCTGAGACGGCCATGAGTTGCGTAGATTTTGAAGAGTTCCTGACCGACTATCTTGACGGTTTTCTTCCCGCGCCGTTGTACCACCGGTGGGAACGCCATGCCGCATTGTGCGATCGCTGTACGGAACTCCCGGGCGAGGTAGTCCGCGCAATCGGCGCTTGCTACACATACATCAACGAAGAGCAACTGCTGCCAGAAGGGCTTACCGAACGAATACTACAGGCGACGCTGGGAACAGTGACGCCAGTCGACGTCAAAGCTCCTTGGACGTCGCGACTGGCGTCCTGGCTCCGGTCATTGCTTGACCCGATCGTCTCGCCCCAGTTCGCGACCGTTGCCACAATGCTGTTGGTAGCGATTATGGTGTTGACCCACACGGTGTCAGTTGACGGCTCAATTAGGGGTGTCTATGACGCCGGACTTCAGCTGGCGGAACGGTCGAATGGTGAAATAAAGGAAATCACCAAAGACCAGGAGCAGATGTCAAACACTCCTCCAGCGAAGCCGACCGAACAGAAAGACCAGTCTAAGCCCGCAACCAAACCGAAAGATAATGGGCAGGGTAATCAATAGGAGAAGCGGGCCGTGATGTACTGTAGCTACCATGCAAAGAATCCAGCGGTGGTCCAGTGCAACCAGTGCGCTCGCTGGCTGTGCCCTGCCTGCGATCATCGCGTTAAGGGTTTTCCGTTCTGCCAGGATTGCATCGTTGCCGGCGTCGAGCTTTTGCGTCATCACTCTCATGCACATCCGTCACACATTCTGAGACGAAAGAGTTCTCCATTCGTCGCTACTCTGCTTTCGTTCGTTCCAGGCCTTGGAGCTGCTTACAACGGACAAACTTCCAAAGCGATTGTTCACTTTGCGATCTTCGCCAGTTTCTTTCAGATGGCCGTACTGACGCAGGGTGTGCACTTCTTCATATTGGGAGTTCTAGGAACATGGTTGTTTGCGGCGGTCGATGCGTGTCGAACAGCGCAGCTGATGCGAGCCGGGTTGACGGCTGATGCGGAAGAAGATGTGATCGCGAGAAGGCTTTATGGCAATCCATTCGCCTGGGGCATCACCCTAATCATTCTGGGCACGCTCTTCCTGTTGCATACATTGCTGGGAGTGCAACTGCCGATTAAAGAGCTGTTGCCGGTGGCGCTCGTCGCGCTGGGTGCATACATGCTCTTCGACTACTTGAGACGCGGCAGGTCTTCTGATCGTATTGTGCGGTTTGACTCGCGACGGCCGCCACCGTCAGTTGTTACAACTACGAGGCCAGTAGATACTGCGACGTTCCGGACTGGTGAGACGACGCAATTCGCGCGCAGAGACGTTACTCCATTACCTTTTGAACGGCGGTCTTGATTCAACTTTAATCAATCGAAGATAGGGCTTTATATGTGTAGCATACTCAGATTCGGCGGCGGACTCGGCGCGATTATCGCTGTCATACTTCTCGTAGTAGCACTCCTCAAACAGTTGATCGCTCTAGTCGGCTTTCTGCTGGCTCTGGTAAAGATTGCCATCGTTGTAGTCTTCGTCGCAGTTCTTGTGATGATCGTTCTGGCAATTTTCCGTGATCGATCACGTAGGCGCCGAGACGCGGAAGACATCTAAGAATATCCACAGATTACACAGATTACTCAGATTAGAATTTAGACCGCTAAGTTGATTCATTGAGCTCCCAAAAGATTTTGGATGGAGGCCCAACTGCTCAACTTAACTGTCTAAGTTCTAATCTGGGTAATCTGTGTAATCTGTGGATATTCTTCTTCTTACCCAATGTTCGTCGGTTGCAACTGTCATCCAGCCTGTGATAGGGTCGGGCCCGTTGCAGGACCGGCCGGATGGGTTTCACCTCCGATGGGCCTTGAGGTTTCAATCCAATCCGCTGCAAATCTCCAGGTAGGTTTCAAAAACACTAATAAATAAGCAAGGACACCGCTCTTAGGCGATCTCCTTATGTTTTTGCTCTGCTAGCGCTTTTTAACCTTTTTCCCCGGCGCTTGCACAAGGAGTACGTTGAAAATGATCAGAGACGAGAGATTCTACGCCTTCATAATCGCCCACACCTCCCGCTCACGTTCACGCATCCAGAGAATCCGGATAGAAAAGAAAACAGTTAGTACCGCCCTCGCGATCGCAGTTTTACTCGCGGCGGGTTCGGCCTACGGTTTCTATGGTCTGACGCAGCAGGCGGCTCACTTGCGGACATCCTTTGAAAACCAGCGTCTGCGTGAAGAAAACGAGCGACAGAGACAACAGTTGGAGAAACTGAACAATCGCGTCGAGAGAGTCGAAGATACATCGCGAAAGCTTGCTGAGAAGTCAGGTGTCGTGGCGGGCTCTGGCGGCGGCGTTGGTGGTCCGGCTCTGCCACTCGACGAGTCAGCGATGGATACGTTAAAGGCAAAGATGAGCCGTATCGAGGAAGAATTAAGTGCCTACGAAGCAGTATTGCGTGAGCGGGGTTATACACCGAGAATCCTGCCCGTTGACGGCACTCTCGAAGGCGGTTTTGGCGGCAGAAGGAACCCGTTCGGCGGCGCTGGTTATGAGTTTCACTCCGGTCAGGACATCGAAGCACCGTGGGGTGCACCAATCGTCGCTGGAGCAAGTGGCACGATTTCCTTTGTAGGTTGGCAAAACGGTTATGGCCAGCTGATTGTCATCGATCACGGCGGTGGTCTCACCACGCGATACGGACACTTGTCCCACATTGATGTCTCGCTAAACCAATCTGTCACGAGTGGCCAGTTTATTGGTCGCGTGGGCTCAACCGGTAGGTCTACCGGCCCGCACCTTCATTACGAAGTTCGAATCAACGACGAACCGGTGAATCCTTTAGGATATCTGCTGGAGCCGTTCAGGCTACGGTAAGGGGGTTATCTGTAAACTGTGCTTTATCTTGAGTTATGGTTAGAAGTCCGAGTTTTTGGTGCTTGACACGAGAAATCGCTTTCGCTTAGTATGCGCCGTCGTTTCAATGCAGGCCCAGGCATTTCCGCCCGCATTCCCGATCAAGTTTTACGTCAATGAGTTTCGTAGGTTTGCCCCTGTAAGTAACGCATGTTGAATTGCGCACCCGCGCCGTTCACCATGCTTTTTTTGTTGGTTGTGTTTCCGTTAGCGCTGTCTCAGTGCGACCCGGCTCACAGCAATAACCAGTCGATGTGAACGCCCCCCGGGCTGTCACAGCGTTTTACCGAATCGTTAGGAGGATTCGTTGTTATGTCTAGAATAACCGGTAAGGTCAAGTGGTTTAACAACTCGAAGGGTTATGGTTTCATCGAGCAACCAGGCTCTTCAGACATCTTTGTTCACTACAGCGCCATCCAGGGCGATGGCTTCAAGACCCTCGAAGAGGGCCAGGAAGTCGAGTTCGAAGTGACGCAAGGCCCAAAGGGACCACAAGCCGAAAAAGTAACCAAGGTGTGATTGTCTCCCCGGCTGTGCATTAAGCAAAGCCACTGACTGCTTCCGGTCAAGGGTCCGGTAAGCTCAAATGAAAAAAGGCGACCAGGTTTGGTCGCCTTTCTTTTTTAGTGACGCACTACAATCAGTTAGGCTTGGCCTTGAAACTGACATGGCCGTCCTCGACTGAAACCGAGAAGGTAACCTTTTTGCAACGCGATCGGTCTTTAATGCCGTCAGCTTTCTCTGCGATCAGCCGGTGAAACCTGGGGAACGAAAAATCTTCCGTCGGCTCTCCGCACCTTCGCTTCGCCTCTATCAACGATTCATACAAGTGTTTCACTGTTTCGACCTCTTTGTGAGCATCCTTGCAGACGAAAGAAACAGGCTCAATTGTTGATGCCTCCGCGGTTTTCGCGCTTGCTCGAGCGGCTGAGGCAGGATCCTTTCCTTCCTCACGACCTTGTAACGTGCGTCGCCAAAGATCGCGAAACGCGTTGTAACGTGCGGCAAGCGTGTTGTAGCGATAACGCTGAGCGAATGTAAGTGTGCGATCGTCGCCGAGTCTCTTCAACAACGTTTCCACTCGTCCCTTTGTATCGTAGGGAGGCCGTTTCGATGCACCATTGAAGTATATGTCGAACTCGACTTTTAACCGTCTGATGTCGTCTTCCAAGCGAGTCAGTTGCTCATCAGGGGTTGGCTGATTCTCACCCACCGCATGTTTGTTTTTCGCTCTGAGCTGGTTCTGGGCGCGTGCAAATTTATGGTTCCGAATTGACACTTGAGAATGTCTCCTGAGGAGGATTTAAAGGCGGGGCCGTCGGCGTGACGTCTCTGATTGCAGTCTAGGGAATGGCGAAGGTTAGTGTCAAAACTTTTTTGATTTCTCGCCGTTTTCCAAGGAAAACAGCCATGTTGCTCATGTCTCACCAACAGGCTATGCTTGCGGACCTACCCTGAATCCAGTCAGTGTCAATGGCCAAATCTACGAGAGCTTCCAATCCACTGCTTCGCTTGCTTCCATCAGTTGACGAACTGCTGAGGACTGAAACTGCGCAAAAACTGAGAAGTTCCATTGGTGCAAAACAATTGACTGCAATGTCGAGAACCGCCGTTGCCGATGTGCGCTCGTTAGTCCGGTCAGGATCTGCGATAGCTGGAAAACCGTTGGACAAGCACACGGCCGAATCGCTCCTGGAGCAAGCGGAACGCAAGCTGGAAGAGGCTTCCGAGAAAGATCGATCGACAGGAGTAACTCGTGTAATTAACGCGACTGGAGTAGTGCTGCACACCAACCTGGGACGCGCACCGCTCTCCGACCAAGCCTTGGCCGCGATTAAAAATGCATCTCGGTACTGCAATCTGGAATACGACACACTGTCTGGAAGTCGAGGACGGCGCGGTGCACGAGTCGAGTCGCTGTTAGCGCAACTGACAGGAGCGGAAGATGCACTCGTTGTTAATAACTGCGCATCAGCAGCCCTACTGATCCTAACCGTCCTCGCCAAAGACGGCGAAACAATCGTCTCTCGTGGTGAACTGGTCGAGATCGGTGGCGACTTCCGCATCCCGGAAGTTATGGCAACGTCAGGAACTCGAATGGTGGAGGTCGGAACGACTAACCGGACGCATCTCGAGGATTATCGACGCGCAATAACGCGTGAAACTCGACTGCTAATGCGCGTCCATCCATCAAACTATCGGATTGTCGGATTTGCTAGCTCGCCGGAACTCGCCGATCTGGTACAGCTCGCCCACGAAGCTAATCTTCCCTTGTACGAAGACGCTGGCTCAGGACAAATCAACGATCTAAGTGCTTACGGTGTGACAGATGAATACACAATTGCGCAGCTGGTCGACGGTGGTGCCGATGTGATCTCGTTCAGCGGAGACAAGCTGTTGGGTTCGGCACAAGCCGGCCTGATTGTAGGAAAAACCGCCATCATAAATCGCTTGCGCAAACATCCTCTGTATCGTGCGCTGCGGAGTGATAAGTTGCGACTCGCTGGTTTGGAAGCGTCACTCGAGGCATATCATCGAAACGATGAAACAACACTTCCCGTCACGCGTATGCTCTCGTTCACGAGGAAGGAGATTGCCCGACGTGCTCAGAAACTCGTCGAACGCGTCGCAACCCGCACCGGTGGCCAATTGAGATTGATGATTGTCGATTCGGAATCGGCTGTCGGCGGAGGCGCTGGTCCGACATCTGAACTAAAGACAGCTGTAATTGCTGTTACCCACGCTGCATTATCGGCTGACGAGATCGAGAGACACCTTCGCTCCTGGAAGCCGCCGATCATTGGTCGAATATCCGAGGGGCAGGTGCTATTAGACTTGCGCACAGTTTTCGCCGACGAAGAGCTGTTTCTAGTTGAGTCGCTGAAAGCCCTCTCCGCCACGGCCTAATCAACAGAAGAAGCGGACAAACAAGAAAAGTAGCTCTGGAATAGGTTACAGAACGGGGGCGACGCGACCGATTTCAACTGATAGTACGCTCAATGCAAGTTGAAATCGGTCGCTTCGCTCTCGTTCTGTTACTCTGCCACGACTGTGGACGTCACCGTAAAAAGAACGTTAGTGGTCGATCAGAATTTATTGATGGTGCCACGACATGTTGAGGTCCGGCAGATGCACCTTTTGTCGTCTGAGTGCAGCGTCGATTCATAGTCGATAGTGATTTCTTCGCCCGGCGCAATGTCGCGCAAAGCGACGAAGAGGATGTGCTTGTACAAGATCTTCATAAACGCGTTCGGCTCGCATGAGTGATTTATGTAGTGCGTGCCATTCCCACCGCGGCTGCCATCGAGGCTCCAGCGATTGTTTATCGCACAGATTCGAAGAGTCTTTTTGTGAGACCTGCGGTTAGCTTCAGCGTTGGAGATCTTCTCGCCTGTGTATTCAGCGATTTTTCGTCGAGCTCTGAAACGCTTCGTTGCGAAGCAGCCGTTGCCGTGAATGTTGGAGCGCTTTATCGCTAAGCCCGGCGCCAGTTTCAGTTTCATCTGCCGCGGAGTTTAGCATGAAGAATAAACTGCTGAATGACGCAAGTTCTCATTGTCCAAAGCACGCAGCGGGTCGATAGTCAGTACCGAAACGCGGTAGTGTCGGCTCTTGTTACTACTCGAAGGCCTGAATGGTAACGAAGACTCGACGCTGCCGCGTTTCCGCACTGACTATCGACCCACTGAAGCTCTTAGACGGATAGGTCTTTGATTCTTTTACTTCAATCTAAATGATCGAGCCATCAGGTCGGTTTGATTCCTGATACGACCCAGCTTGTCTTTTAGACCACTAAACCGAAGCGTGTAGATCGTCCGATTGTCAGACTGCAGGTAGTAGATGCGTCCCAGCATCGGTTTGCCAGCCTTAACAAACTCGTAAGACAACGTCACCCCGTCAAGTCGACCATTAAACGGTTCCTGTGATCCTTCAACAAAGCCCGGCAAGAACCGAAGCTTCAGATCCTGATCACGCCGCGCCAGTTCTGCCGGCGTGACACCTGCCTCCACCACTTCTTTGCGAACCTGGAGGTAACCATCAAGCCTATCGCCGAAGACAAACTCAATGTGAGAATGAGCGGCATCGGGTTCCGAGATCGTGCGCCAAGTCGCTGATGGCAACTCAAACGTATATTCAACCCCGTCGCTACTGTAGACCTGTTGCGCAAGGCCGACAGAAGTCAGAGCACCTAACAAAACCAAGAAAACTCCAGCAGCTTTACGCATTGCTTGCAGAACTCCTTTTAGTGCTTTTCACAATAGAGATGAGAGAGAATGCCGATCAACCCGTCATTCTGATGCCGTCCGGTTTTCGTCGGTTGTCCTTTTTAGCTGTTAGACACCTCGGCCACTACTCATAGAAAAGGACTCAAGCACCGACTTTTGCTCAGAAATTAAGGTCTGTATACCTTGTGCCGCCAGTGCCAGCAATTCATCCATCTGAGATCGGCTGAAAGGCTCACGCTCTGCGGTGCCCTGCACTTCGATAAAACGCCCGTCTCCCGTGCACACAATGTTCATGTCAACTTCGGCGCGTGAGTCTTCGTCATACTTCAAATCCAGCAGAGGTGTTTTATCGACAACCCCGACACTAACTGCAGCGACTTGATTAGTCACAGCGGATCGCGAGATTTTGCCGCTCGAAAGCAAAAGTTGATTGGCAAGTGCAAAAGCGACGTAAGCACCCGTGATAGCCGCCGTCCTCGTACCTCCATCAGCTTGCAGAACATCGCAATCGATTGTAATCGTGCGCTCTCCCAGCGCCTTCATGTCAGCCACCGCTCGGAGACTTCTTCCTATCAACCGCTGAATCTCATGAGTACGTCCGGAAGGACCACCACGACCCGTCTCACGTGCCGTTCGCGTCTGTGTGGACCGAGGCAGCATTGCATACTCCGCGGTCAACCAGCCCTGGCCACAGTTTCGCAGGAAAGGTGGCACCCGCTCCTCGAGCGAAGCAGCACAAACAACGCGAGTGTTACCCATTTCGATCAGCACCGAGCCTTCAGCGTAGGGCAAAAAACCGGCCGTGATTTTTAGTGGCCGCAATTCGCCAGCTGCCCGACCATCAGTTCGTACGAAGCTCATCTTGTCCCCAAACCTCCACGGCTTCCAGCACTGACGGTGCAGCGCCAAGAAACCTCTCGGCCACCTTCGCGAAGCGAGTAGCCGCGTCGGTCACATAAAAATGATCTAAGTCGTCGCAAAGTTGTCGTTCCTGTTCAAAGATTCGCGTCTCGTTCGCAAGTCCCACGCGCGCTAATAACGATCTTACTTCACCGGCCGTCGCCTCACCTGAGTCGATAAGCTTAACATCAATCCCGATCCCCTCGCTTATTGCTTTTCGTAGAATTGGATAATGTGTACACCCTAACACTAACGCTTGAACGGATGCGTCGCTAAATTCGGCAAGATAGTCTCTAGCTACCGTCCGGGTCACGTCTGATTCCGCCCATCCTTCTTCCGCCAATGAAACAAATAGCGGACACGCTTTTTCAAACACCGATATCTTGGGATTGATCGACGCGATCGCTTCTGCGTATGCTCGACTTTGGATCGTAGCTTCGGTAGCAATGACCCCGATTTGTCCATCACTAACCGCCTCGACTGCCGCGCGTGCACCCGGTTCTATAACTCCGATCACCGGCACCCTCACAGCTTGACGAATCGCCGGCAGGGCAAGCGCAGACGCGGTATTACATGCAACCACAAGGAGCTTTATGCCGTGAGCTTGAAGGAACTTGGAGTTCTCAACGGCGTAACGCTCCACTGTCGCAAGTGATTTCGTGCCGTAAGGCACACGCGCGGTGTCGCCCAGATAAACGAACCGTTCATTTGGTAAGCGTTCATGTAAAGCACGGTAGACGGTGAGTCCGCCGACGCCGCTATCGAAGATGCCGATTGGAAGTTTGGGATCCAAGAAGGTTAGTTGAAGATTTCGGCGACAGGAACGCGAAAGCCCGGAAGTACATCCTCATCGATCAGTTCGTCAGACTCGGTGAAGAGCATTCTTGAGCCGCTGGCGGAAACTACTTCAACAGTTCGATTCTTGCAGCTTACGACCCACACCGATCGAACGCCGAAAGATAGCCATTGGGAGGTCTTTGTCTCAACTCTGTGGCGCGTTTCCGAGGATGAATTTACCTCGACGGCTAGATCAGGGACGGTATCCAGATAGCCGCTCGGGAGTAATCCGACTCGATCGCGCCGGATAAAAGCGATGTCGGGCGCGAGGACCGTATCAGGATTGGATTCAAGCTTGAAACCAGTTTCCGCTGCGAATACGACCCCGAGATTGTGCGCCTTTACATACGCTGATACCGGGAGCGTGAGGTTTATTGTAACTGCACCATGAGCGGCGCCTTCAGGAGACATTGTGAGGAGTACTCCTTTGACAAGTTCGTATCGTCCGTTCTCAGACAATTCTAAAAGCTCTTCAGCTGTCAGGAGGTGAGTAGTCGTTGCCATATTATTTGAGATCTGAAATTTAAGATCTTGAGTTTGGTGGAGGCGCCGAGAATTGAACTCGGATCCAAAAACCAATGCCGAAGGACTCTACATGCTTATTCGCTTCTCTTTCTTCCCGACGAATCAGGAAAACTTCGCTCACTGCCGAGTCAGTGAAGCGACAAGACCTCGGCAAGAGCTAGCCCGACTTTTTCTCGCCCACTGCTACGGACCGAAGCAGCAGGCCAGCTCATCTAAGTGACATCTCCTTCCGCGCGCATGAGCAACTTGCGGCGAGACGCTCGGTGCTTAATTAGGCAGCGAGAGCCAATTCATTGTTATTGGCAGTTGTTTTTCCCTACGCGTTTTAACGAGCTGCATAAGGGAGCCCGGCATGCATCACGACGATCATTCAGGTTCCTGTCGAAGCCTGTCGCCCCCGCGAGCGGGACTAATTATAGATGCTCGGCTCGGTAAAGTGAAAAAGCGATTCTTCCCTTTATATTGAGCACTTAACGGCCGCAGAATCAGCATCTAACAGGCTTCAGATGCGGCGACGCACGTTCGAGGTTGGGCGGTTCGGTTGGTATAATCGCTAGCCGGCACGCGCTGTCACTACACTTCTGTGGCTACCCACGTTGCTGTTCTGGTGCGATTCAAGGCAAGTTAAATTCGAGGTTCATTAATAATATGGCTTCAAACATTACTAAACGACCGAACAGAACAATAGTCTATTCTGCACCGCCTGAGCGTAAGCACCTACTGCGACGCCTATGGTTACCGGCAGTATTGCTGCTGGCGCTTGCCGCAGGGGGCCTAACCGGAATAATTGCGGCGTACGAACTAAACTACTCGCGCGCGGCCAATGAAGTCGCTGCACTGGCGACGTATCGCCCGAGTGTCGTCACTCGCGTTTACGCTGACGATGGCGAGACGGTGATCGGAGAGTTTGCGCTCGAGAAAAGAATTCCGCTGAAGTACGAAGAGATTCCTCCGGTTCTGAAGAATGCGATTCTCGCAGTTGAAGACGTTCGTTTCTACGATCACATCGGAATTGATCCCATCCGCATCATGGGAGCGGCCTGGAAGAATCTAACTACCGATCGCGTTGAGGGTGGATCGACGTTAACCCAACAGCTGACCAAGAATCTCTTCCTTTCAAAAGAACAAACATACACGCGCAAAGTAAACGAATGGATTCTCGCTTTACAGATCGAACGTTATTACACGAAGAACCAGATCATGGAGTTGTATGCCAACCACATGTTTCTTGGTGCCAATGCCTACGGCATGGAAGCGGGAGCCGAAACGTACTTTGGAAAGCAAGCTAAGGATCTAACTCTCGGAGAGGCGGCACTGCTGGCGGGTGTTCCGAAAGCGCCAAGCGAGTATTCCCCAACCTCCAACCCTGCTAAGGCAAAAGAACGCCGCGATCTGGTTCTTGATCTAATGGCCAAGAATGGTTTCGCGTCGCAGGCGGAAGTTGATGCCGCAAAAGCCAAACCGATCCAACTGGCCGATACTGCTTATTACCAGTCACAACCCAAGTCGTCTCCATTCGATTATCCGGTTGAGTACATTCGTCAGGAGCTGGAAGACAAGTACACAACTCGCGTGGCTCAGGGCGGGCTTTCGGTATACACAACGATAAATATCGAAGCCCAAAAGCGAGCCTACGAAGTCGTCCGCGCCGGCTTACGTTCTTACGATAAGAGTCACAGTGGTTGGCGATCGAGCTACATCCCGATCCCGACCTCGGCAAACCTGCCCTCCGGTCTCCCATCACAAGCGGAGTTGAATAACTACAAACATCCGGACTGGTACGGCAACGATTATGAGGAAGGCCGGCACTTGATGGGCCTGATCATGAAAGTTGATCGAACACGCAACGAAGCTTCTGTGCGTTTTGGAAACTTCAATGCGATAGTCACCCCTACTGAAATGGGCTGGAGCAAGAGACAACCTCGCGACGAATTCAAACCAGGCTATCTCGCGGAATTTGAGATCAAGGAAGTTGATGAAAAAGATCGGCGGCTCAAAGTGGAGCTGTCACAAATTCCAGGCGTCCAGGGCGCGATGATGACGCTGAATGCGAAGACCGGCGAAATCATCACGATGGTAGGCGGCTACGACTTTTATACGAACAAGTTCAACAACGCTACGCAGGCTTACCGTCAAACAGGTTCATGCTTCAAACCCTTCGTCTATACAGCTGCTGTGGAGTGGGGGATGACACCTGATACCGTCGTCAGCGGTGCGCCGATCAGCATTGGCGATTGGCAACCACACAACTATGACGGCTCGACCGGATGCGCCGACTTGCCTCTGAAGATTGCTTTGGCAAAGTCGATGAATATTCCTGCAGTTCACCTGCTACAGACTGTGGGTATTCAGACGGGCGCACAGATGGTCCGACGCTTTGGTATCAAGGTCCCGATGTCGCCATATCTTCCTTCTGCTCTTGGAGCGACAGAAGTTCCCTTGGACCAGATGGTGTCGGCATATTCCGCATTTCCAAACAAAGGCATACGCGTTCAGCCGCACATGATTCGGAGCGTACTCGATCGCGATGGCGCAGTGCTGGAAGAATGGGAACATACAACTTACAAGGTGATGAACGAATATGTTGCCCTTACGATGGTGGGAATGATGCGCGGCGTAGTTAGTTTCGGCACTGCCACCGCAGCAGGTTCACTGGGTGTGCCGCTCGCGGGTAAAACCGGCACTGTCAATGATCACACGGACGTGTGGTTCATTGGCTATACCCCCACATACGTCACGGGCGTTTGGATGGGCTATCCAGGAAGAAAGCGACCGCTGGGCAACGAGATGACGGGCGCGAAAGGCGCCTTGCCGATGTTTATCGAGTTCATGAAAACCTTCTTGAAAGATAAACCTAAAGAAGATTTTGCGAAGGCGCCGAATATGCCCGAGGATATGCGTGAACTATTCAGGCAAAGACAACGTGAGCTAGCGGCGGAGCGAGCTGAGTTTGAGGCCGATGCGGAAAAGGCAACGGAGGAAACGACAACACCAACGTCGCCGACAACAGAACCGAAGCTAGAACAACTAACACTGCCACCACCACCGAAGGCTGAAGAGCCGTCAGCTGCACCTCCTCAAGCTAAGCCTGAGACTCCAGCGACCAAGACTGAAGCTGCGCCAGCACCGGCAACTAGACCGCGCGAAGCGGAACCACAGAAGAAGAAAGGGAAAAAAGGCGACGGGGAACCGTGAACTCAAGGATGAGGGATGAAGGATGAAGGGCCGCTGGAATACGCGGCCCTTTTTTGATTGAAACCTTATCGAGATCTAACGTCGGGACTTCGCGCTGCGTCTGAGTTTTACTCTCCTGACCACGGTAACAAGAATCTTCGTCAGTTCCTCTGCTTCGGTTCTTAGCGACAGAAGTCTTCTCGAGGGGACGACGCCACCTTCCGCTAGTAATTCGAGCCAATAAGACGTTTCCTCCAACTCCTGCAGCGCTCCCTCGATCTTACTTATGAAATCGGCGTTCGATTTCGCTCTGCACGCTTCCCGATAGTGGGCACCAACGGACGTGCCTGCCTTAAGAAGTTGCGGACCAAGCACAAATCCTACGCCTTTCGAAGGTACTGCCAAGTAGAGTTTGATAATTCTTAATGCGAACTGCTTTGTTCTGTGCCTAAGATCTTGTTGCATTGTGAGGGTCTCCTTTTCGTTGGTTGCATGAGGTTAATTGAGGGTGGGTTTCGGTGTATCGTCTACAGCTCATCGCCATTGAGCGTTCTTCAAATGACATCCGCCCTTCCTTCATCCTTCATCCTTCATCCTTCATCCTTTAAAAGATTCCCTAACGTGTGTGGCAGCATCTTCCGCCACCACGGCCAGTCGTGATTTACGTCTAGTCCCCAGAGATCGAGTGTGTGAGGGATGCCCTTGGAATGAAGAATGTCTGACAGGGCGCGACTTCGTTCCGGGGCTTCATACGCACCTTGCCCTGATAACAGGATGATTGAATCTGCTTTGCGCAGAATAGGCAGGTAGTAGTCGTCGTTCAGGTTTGAGAGGTAGTCGACGGGATTGTTGAAGTAAACGTTGTCGTCGTAGTAGCCCTTCAGATAAGAGCGGATGTCGTAACTTCCGCTCATCGCAATTACTCCTCGAAATAGATCTGGATGCTTGAAATAGGCGTTAACAGAGAGGAACGCCCCGAGACTTGCTCCTGTTGTAATTGGCCGGCTATCGGCATCACCGCAATCCTTCCGAATCAGCGGTAACACTTCATCCGTTATGTATCGATCATAGCGAGTGAGGAGCTCCGCCTTCATCGGTGCAGGCATTTGTTCGTTGAGAAGACTGTAGCGATTCACGCTGTTGATCGAGTAGGCGCGGAGTCGTCCTGCTTCGATGAATGGCTTGATGGCGTCGACGAGGTAGAACCGTTCGTATTCAAGGAAGTCGGCCGCGGCGGTAGGGAACATCAAGAGGGGAATGCCTGCGTGACCGTACGCAACAAGTGGCATCTCTGCTTGCAAGTTTTGACTGAACCAGGCGGTTGTCCGACGTTCCATGAATGCCTTTCGTAAAGGAAACTGGGATGAGCGAGCGCGAGTTGTAATTTTGCAGCGGTGGATAATGTCGCAGATCGTTTACGAGCGCAAGGTGAGCTAGGGGGCGTTGACAATCGCGCCAGCGGAGAATAGCTTTTGCACAAAAAGCGAAAATCCCACCCACGGCAGTGGGTGGATGCGTTCAAGTCCTTTCTACATGAAAGCACTCAGTCGAAGATCTGGGAATCCCCCACACGGCAGTGTGGGGATGGTTCAAGCCCACACTGTTTACGTTGTC
>DATBSH010000367.1:0-13825 GCA_036559885.1 Pyrinomonadaceae bacterium | reverse complement strand
GTACTTTTTACGCTGGCTCACGGCCTGCTTTGCTATCTTGCGCTGCGTGGCATCCTTCCGCGCCCGCTCGCGACCCTCGTTGTACTCTACCCACTTCACCTGTACTGGTCGCTCAGGACACTGGCCGACGGGCTCAACTACGCAAGCATCTGTCGCCTTCAAGCGCGTTATCGAGCAATCTACGCGATCATTGGCTTGGTGATGTTGGTAAACCTGTGGGGCGCACATCATGCAGCTTGAGATGGGAAGTGCGATTTCTTTTCGCAGCTCACTGACTTGTCATCATGGACGTTAGAAAAGTCACCATCGTTATTCTCACGTGGAATGGTTTGACCTACACGAAAAGATGTCTCGAGACCTTGCACCGTCACACGGATTTTCAATGCTATGAAGTAATCGTTGTCGATAACGGTAGCACCGACGGCTCTCTCGATTACTTAAAATCCATTCCGTGGATTAGGCTGATTCAGAACTGCAGCAACAAAGGCTTTGCCAAAGCCAACAATCAGGCCATCGATTTGTGCGACAACAGTTCCGACGTCGTACTACTAAACAACGACACGGAAATACTTCAGCGAGACTGGTTAGCGAAGCTGCAGGAGACGGCTTATAGATCTCCGGCTACCGGAATCGTCGGAGCAAGGCTTAAACGACCCGATGGAATGCTGCTACATGCCGGAACGTACATGCCGATCGAAACTTTCTGGGGTCAACAGATTGGAAGTCTGGAAAAGGATATCAATCAATACAACCTTGACGCTGAGGTTGAAGGCGTTGTGTTTGCGTGCGTCTATATCAAAAGAAGCGTTCTGAACGAAGTTGGCCCACTCGATGAGGATTACTTCAGTTATTTTGAGGACACGGACTACTGTTTAAGAGCGAAGCAACATGGCTTTAAAGTGATTTGTTGTGGTTCTGTCACCGTCCTTCACCACGAAAACACCTCCAGTAAAATCAATAGAGTCTCACACAATAATTTGTTCGCTGCTTCCCAAATTACGTTCAAGAAAAAATGGCGAGGGAAGTTGGAAGCAGAACGATATACAAGGCAAGTCAACTGGCATTCATTGCTAAATGCCCCTACTGGTTATGCCACCAGTTCAAAAGAAATCGTGCTGGAGTTGGACCGTCAAAACGTTCGTGTCAGTTACAAATATCTGTACGGGCCGGGAACCGTTTTTCCGGAGGCGGAACTGGAAGGAAATGGTTCCTATATGCTCAATCTGATCAGACGGCGAGAGATTGAGCCATCAGAAACGCAGGTATATTACGGCCAAGCCGATGCTTTCAAGACGAAGTTTAAATCGTTCACGATTGGTTTCACGATGCTGGAGGTAGATGGCATCCCGTCGAGCTGGGTTCGGTGCGCAAATGAGATGGATGAAATCTGGACGCCTTCGCATTTCAATGTAGAGACCTTTAGAAGAAGTGGCGTAAAGAGACCAATTCACGTCATGCCCCTGGGAGTTAATCCGGCCTATTTCAATCCGGGAATCAGGGGGTTTCGAATACGTGGTCCATTTACCTTTCTTTCTATGTTCGAGTGGGGTGAAAGGAAAGCACCTGCCATCCTGCTGAAAGCATTCAACGATGAATTCGGAGCCAATGAGGATGCAGTATTAATCTGCAAAACTTACAATCGGCACGCCGCGATCAACATTCGGAATCAAGTAAAGACTTATGGCCTTAAACAAGCTGGCGGTAGGATAATCTTTTCAATCAACGAGGTTGTCCCTGGCTATCAAATCGGCTCGATCTATCGTTCGGTCGATTGTTTCGTACTGCCCACTCGAGGAGAGGGCTGGGGGCTACCTATTATGGAAGCCATGGCATGCGGGCTGCCCGTGATTGCGACTAACTGGAGTGGGCCAGCCGATTTCATGTCAAAAGATACTGCGTACCTTCTCGATGTCGAGAAACTCAAACCCGCAGAGGCAATGTGTCCTTATTACAGAGGCTTTAATTGGGCCGAGCCTTCGTATGGGCACCTTCGTTCACTTATGCGTCACGTTTATGAAAATCGCGATGAGGCGCGAATGATTGGTCTTAGAGCCTCGCAGGAGGTTTTGAGCGAGTGGACCTGGGCTCAGAGCGTCAAGAGAATGATCACTCGGCTAGATGAAGTTGCGTAATTATTTGAGTCGGCGTTCCAGTTCCACTGGAACGAGATACGAATCCGGCTCATAGCGATCCTATCTTGTCATCGTCGTTTGTCTGCAGTCTCCGTTGGATTTTGTCCAGTTCCTCCGCCATGAGTTGCAGAGTGTTTACAAGTGAGTGATTGAATAATCTCTGCCTTTCAAAATTGCCTTTAAGGGCGCGCATCAAACACTTGTAAAAGAAAAACTTTGTTCTACTGGCTAAATCTTTGCTGAACGTATTGAATTCGCTGATTCCATCAGCATAACGCCGGCAATCGTGAATAGTTTCCAGCAGCGCCCTGGAATCTGGATGCGCGTCTACCTGATGTTGAATCCGATGCAATAACTGTTCGACATCTAAAGCGATTTGTGGGTCAGGCAGCATTTGTTTCTCCTAGATCCTGCCAGTATTTATCGAGAGGATTAGCGGGCCCATTCGTGCATATCCCTTTGAGTTCCACCGGTCGAACGAAGACAGCGCCGTCGGCCGGCAAGCAGAGTTTGCGTGAATTGCCAGCGTGCAAAAACAGCAGGAAATTCAGTTTAAACGACCTGCTGCAAAATTGTTTCCAGCCTATCGATACTCGCCTCAACATTCCAAGCCCGCTTCATCATTGATACTGCCGTCCCGCCCATTTGTTTCGCCAGCGCAGGGTCCTCAAGAATTTGAGTCGCTGCACTCGCGATACTCTTGGCATCTGCATCGACCAGAAAGCCGTTCAATCCGTGTTGGATGGTTTCCCGAAATCCGCCTTCCCTAACGGCGACTACGGCGAGTCCACAAGCGTTTGCTTCAAGTACGCCAAAGCCAAATGGCTCAAGACGGGATGTGCATAGCATCAGGTTTGCCTTGTTCAACAGCGCAACCAGTTCAGAGTCTGTCACGTTCAGTTTCATATCCAGAGCGACGCCTAAAGTTTGGGCAAGGTCGCTAAGATTGCTCATGTAATCTTCTTTTCCTGAATTTCCGATCCAAACTAGACGCCGCGGTTGACGAAGCAAAGCTACCGTCTCAATTGCCAGTTCGATTCTCTTAATCGAATCGAACGATCCAAGACCAACGACAAAATCCTCCTTAGGCAAATCAAGATCTCTAAAAAGTGTTGTGTCTACGCCAAGGTAGCATACTGTGGCATCGACTCCGTACGCACGCAAAACACTCTCCCGACTGAAGTAAGAATTTACCAGAATGACATCGCTGGCGTGTGCATTGAGCCACTCTTGTTTCGCCTGCAAGCGCAGAGTCTGCAATTCCGGAAAGTCCGGCAAAAATTGAATGAGCTGAAGCAACTCGACGTCGTAAAGGTCATTCGGTGCCCTAGAGATCCACGGCAGCGTAGGCGCCGCCTCATATAGAAATCGACAAGGTTCCTGCAGATACAGCACCTTTTTGATCTGGAGGTGGCGCATGATGTACGGCACGCCGTAATGGATGGCAGTATTGGCAAAGAGTAAATCAAAGTCGCCCGCTGCGATTTCCTGAGCGCATTGATTGCACGCAGCGTCAAACGCCTGCATACGGCTGATCGCGTCATTGTATTGAGGAGCTAGTTTGCTGCTTAGCTTCAATGGCCGGTTTACAGGTTCGGGTGAGATTATGCGTTCAGGAGCGAACTCTGAAAGAGGTAAATACGAGCGGTCGGACGTGTCCAAACTCCAGCATGCGAGTTTGTGACCGCGTTCCGCCAGCCCACGAACATGATAGTAGAGGGCGCGTTTGCCGCCGCCGCTGGGCAAGTTATGCCAGACTGCAATTTTCATCTCTCTGAGTTCCGACTTGCCTTGCTTGACGCATCTTCAAACGCATGCCTAGACTGAGCTGCTAACAAAAGAATGGAAATACAAAAGTATAGTTCTCGCGCTCACTGGTTCCTATCGCTGCTACGCTCGTGAGACTGTCGGACTTTATCGTCGCTACTGCGGTACTTCTTAGGTTGATGGTCTGTTACCCTCTTGGAATGTGGTTTTCTGCATTAAATGCAAAGTAGACATTAGCACAGCGTTACGCCCGGAAGACATGTCACGAGCGAGCATTATTATTCCCACGTTTAACCGACCACACCTGTTACCTCGCGCCGTGGAAAGTGCTCGAGCGGCCGGAAAGGACGTGGAAATAATTGTTGTCGACGACGCTTCCGTTGACGAGACATCCGCGGTCTGCCGTAAATTCACAGGAATCAGATACATTCGACTTGAACGCAATCAAGGCGTAGCTGACGCGCGCAACGTAGGGCTCCTCGCCAGCCGATCCGATTACATCGCATTTCTCGACGATGATGATCTGCGTTTGCCGGGCTCTATCGATCTGCAGTCGGACGCACTGGATGCCAACACGGATGTAGGTTTCGTGTGCGGTGCGATGTTGATGGCTAATCAAGATTATTCTCTGACCGGCGAAAGCTCGGCTCAGCCTGCTGGCAAGGGCGATCGGTTCTGGGAGTTGCTCGAACTCGATTTTCCAGTCACGCCTTTGTGCGTGCTGATTCGAAAAGAGTG
The DNA here is from genome assembly GCA_036559885.1 of Pyrinomonadaceae bacterium. Lineage (GTDB taxonomy): Bacteria > Acidobacteriota > Blastocatellia > Pyrinomonadales > Pyrinomonadaceae > PSRF01. The sequence goes on along the minus strand of DATBSH010000367.1, from coordinate 9,188 downwards.
CTTTGCGCGAGTTGGACTGCTCAATGGCCGGCTTCGTGGTATAGACGATTGGGATATTCTCGTCCGGATTGCCGAGCTCTATCCAGCAATGTTCTTGGAAGACGCGGTCGGTATTTATCGATGTCCTAGTCCTTCTTCAGGCCAGGGATCCTCGTCGCAAGCATCGCAGCTTTACCAGGCATTAGCCCACCAGCGCCAGCTTTTCCGCCTTCCCCGAGTAACTTCGGCAACGAGCTCACAACGTAAGAGCGTGCGTCGCAGGACGGTCAATCGCGTAGCAGATACTCTTTTGTGGAACGCGGCAGGGCTGCTGCGTGCGAGAGCGTTCGATTCTGCCGCTGCTAATATTTTTACTGCTTTGCGATTGAACCCACTACGAGCGTTTCGGCCCCGCGCGCTCATGAAGTTGGAGCAGATACTCGTCGCAGCCACACGAGAGTCGTTAATGAAGCAGTAACTTACAGTCGACCTACTGATGTTCACATCGTGCCTTTGACGAGCATCATTATTACCACGCATTGTCGCCCGCACCTTTTCGGTCGTGCGGTAGAAAGCGCGCGAGCTGCCGGAGACGACATCGAAGTAATAGTTGTCGACGACGCTTCAATGGATCAAACTGAAAGTGTCGCCAGGGCTCTGCCTGACATAAAATATGTGCGGCTCGAGCGGAATCAAGGCGTTGCCGGCGCCAGAAATATCGGCCTACTCGTAAGCTCAGGAGAGTACGTAACGTTTCTTGATGACGACGACTTGCGTTTACCCTGTACTCTAAATGAGCAAGTTAAGTCTTTGCGGGCCAATCCTGCTGCAGGACTCGTATACGGCCAGGCAATCGTCAGAGATAAATCGTCAGAGCGAGTTTATCCACTTGACTGTCCGCAGGGAGACGTTTTTTGGCAATTACTAACTCAGAACTTCATCCCGTGTGGCAGTGCCCTTTTTCGCCGCTCGTGCGTGGATCGAATAGGAGTGCTCGATAGTTATCTTGCTGGTATCGATGACTGGGACCTCTGGGTTCGAATTGCCGAACTGCATCCAGTTATTGCTTTGGCAAAGCCAGTCATGATCTGGCGGCGGTCAAGTCCAGTTTCGGCGCAGGGAACTTCACAGGGCGCGAATATTGTTTCGCGCGCGGTTCGACAATTCAAGTCTTCATGGATCAAACTGCCGCGAGCTGTCGCGGCACCGCGTGACCGGAAACAACTTGCCTGGAACAGGTTTTCAGAGAACATGGCGTCGCATCTGGTCTGGGAAGCAATGCGTTCTTTAAATCATTACAACGTGGGCCAAGCGACGAGAAATGTTTCCAGCCTTGCCCAAGTTGGACCCTTGGCGGTTCTACGACTAGCAAAGAAAACAGGGCGCTCTCTCATACATAGAACGCAGGGGCGACAGAACAACGACCTTAACTCCGGCAGGTTCGTCTAGCGGCGTTCGCGTGTGCAAGGCGATAGTTCCATTCTGCCCTGCATTACGCGAAAGCCTCCTTACAAATGGCCGACAATCACCTCTCGTGTCGTGGGGGTTCGTCACTAAGCGCAGGCTCCTGATATGATTCGTGCGACTTAATGAACTCTCTGAAAAACGATCTTGCGTTATTCTGTTTGCCGCGATCTTCACAATCAAACCTGATCTGCGCAGCAGAGATCAGCCGGGATGAAGATATTATTTGCTAAAAACAGCTTCGCTGGACCCATAAGCGGAGCTGACGAGATCGCGGTTAATTATGCAATCGAGTTAAAAGTGGCCGGGTATCAGACCGGTATGCTGCTCGTACAGCCGCCTTACCACAGCGAGCCTCTCGTCGCACGATTGCAAGCCGCCGATGTGCGAGTTGATACACTAGCCTCATCTGCCTTCAGCAATTCCCTCGCTGCAGGACGACGGATTCTTATACGTGCCATGGAAATATTTTCTCCGGCGCGCGATCTCATTCTCTCAAAATCTCGACGAGTAGTTTTCAACCTTTTCCAGCAATACCACTCCTCATGTTGCGAATACCTGAAACAGAGCAAGCCGGACGTCTTACACGTGTTAACTCCGGATCCGGGCGCGATCATGCTCATTCGCGCCGCCTACGACACTGGAATTCCGGTGATTTATCAGGAAGTCGGAATTCCTTTTCACCCGCCGGGTTTCGAGGAAGTGTACCAGCGTATTGTTTCCGTAATGCCGCTGTGTGCTGAAGTAGCGGCCCTTTCGCCCGCGTTAGTGCGCGAGCTGAAGCGCGTACTACCACACATTGGTCCGGCGAGAGTGTTACCACTCATTTCCACCAACCACAATCATTTAAACTCCAGCCATTCTCAGCGCCGCGCAGTTACCTTTGGTTTTTCTGCTCGCCTCGAACACTTGAAGGGGCCGCTACGGTTGCTGGAAGCATTTCGCATGGCGCATCAAAGTCGTGCACACATTGCACTGAGAGTAGCTGGGGAAGGATCTCAACGGCAGGAGTTCATCGACAAGAGTCGCTGCGCAGGCCTCGAACAGAAAACCCAATTGGTTGGAGTATATAAAACGCTTGAACAACGCGCCGCATTCATGAACAGTTTCGATGTGTTTGTACTTCCTTCACTCACGGAGGGCACACCGAACGTGATCATTGAGGCAATGGCGCATAGCAAACCGATAATAGCGACAGGCGTAGGAGGTGTCCCCGATTTAGTAACAGATGAGGTCGGGATACTGGTTCCGGCGGATGACATCGCTGCAATGGTCAGCGCCATGGTTCGACTTGCGAGTGACTCTGATCTGAGACAAAGGCTGGGTTCGGCAGCTCGTAAGAAGTACGAACGGCTCTTCACGCCGGCGATGGTATTGCCTGTGCTGATCGATTTCTATGAGCGAGTGCGCGCGAAGCACTCCAACGGATCAAACGGTCACGGTTCATCTCTCGTAACACATGAGTGGTTTAACACATAAGGTCGGGGTCGAATCCCTGCGGGGGCACCAAAGAAAGTGTCGACTTTTGATTGCCGATTTGAGGGCCCGTCAGTGTCGCTCGAGAATCGGCAAACTCGGGCCAGAGCGTTTTTCTTTGGAGTGCCGTGACCTTTCACCGCTTTGTTATTTGGATTGAACTAATAAGTTGTTATCTTAAGTCCGATAGTAAAATGGTTTAACGTCGGCGTCCTTGAAGGCATTGTGCGTACGCATTGCGCACAGAAGGCATGCACACCGATAATGCGATCCAAGTGCCTGTGTCGAAGTTGTAGCCTGTTTGAGAGGTTGACTACTTCAGCATTGTCGTAGCAATAAGTATCATCAATGTCGATAGTAACGGTCGTCATCACCACCTATAACCGTGCGCAATTTCTGCAACGCGCAATTCAGAGTGCCCTGCAGGCGGGATCCGATCTCGAGGTTGTGGTCGTTGACGATTGCTCGACGGATGAGACGTCTGAGCTTTGCGCGCAGCTTGCGAATATTCGTTACGTTCGGCTGAGTGCGAATCAGGGTCTCGCGAACGCTCGTAACGTGGGGATCGCCGAGAGTTCGTCAGAATTCATCGCGTTCCTCGATGATGACGATCTGCGCTTACCCGGTTCACTCGAGAAACAGTTGGATAGAATGCTTGCGGATGAGCGCATCGCGCTTTGTTACGGACAAGCGCTGATTGGAGACGCGCGTCGTCAGCTTCCGACCGGGGAGATCTATCCTGGTCAATGCCCGCGCGGCGACGTTTTCTGGGAATTACTAGAACATAACTTTATTCCGATGCCGTCAATGCTTGCGCGTAAGTCAGTCTTGCTCAAGGTAGGTGGTTTCAACACAACTCTCACTCTCATTGAGGACTGGGATCTGTGGCTGCGGATCAGTGAGCGTTTCCTCGTGGAGGCAGTTGAAGAGCCGGTGGCAATACACCGCAAGGCGAACGCACATTCGGGGCAAATGTGTTCGAATGCTGGTGCGCTCTGCAAACAGGCGTTACGTGTTCAGCAAATGGCTCTCGGTCGCACGCGGGCCCAGAATGCTGCGAGGGCGAAGCGTCGTCACGTTGAGAGCAAGCTTCGCGATCGCGCGTACGAAGTATTGATGGCAGGAGCAACCGACTTGATCCATAACGGCGATACCAGATCAGCTCGATCCATGCTGATCGATGCCTTTCATTTTCGTCCTTTTCGAGCGGTGGCGAGTGGTCGCTTGCCGTGGCTATTGATCAAATAATGAAAATCGCCCTTTGTAAGAGTCACTTTTTCGGACCGGTCAGCGGCGCTGATGAGATCATGGTTACCTATGCAATCAGCTTGCACCGGGCGGGGTACGATGTTGATGTCGTACTCTTATACAAACCACCGGAGAACGATCGCTTTTGCCGGCGCTTGCGGCAGGCAAGAGTCCCAATGGTTACCGTTGTCGACCGTTCGATCGCATTCATGATCCTGCGCAACCTGCGCAGTTTGTTCTCCAGTGTCCTGATGCTGTTTCTATTGATTCCGCGCTCCGAGGCGAGCTTGCGCAGAATCTGGCAGGTGCTACTCGACCTAATCTCGCGGGCTCACTACAAGGAGTGTCGTGCCTTCTTCACGAGTTCTGACTACGATTTGCTGCACGTGTTCACACCTGACACGGGCGCCACTCTCTTTATTCGCGCGGGAAAAGAAGTTGGGATCCCAGTCCTTTATCACGAAATGGGAACACCACACTATCTACCTGCGCTCGATCCTTACTATCGACGACTGGAGAAAGTGTTGCCGTTGTGCTCGGAGGTTGCAGCTTTGTCTCCAACGCTGGCAAAGCAATGGGCGGAACGCTTTCCGTTCTTGTCGTCCGTTTCGGTATTGCCACTAATCACGGAAGACTCTCAAATGCTAAATGTGGCCGCCAGCATGGCCAGGAACGGCAAACACGAAACAATCTTCGGCTATGCCGCTCGAATCGAGCCGGGTAAGGGTCCTTTTGTTTTGGCGGATGCAATGGCTCGTTTACTGCAGGAGCGTAATGACGTGCACGTGCGTTTGGCGGGCACCGGTCCCGCTGTGCAGAAAGTGAAAGAGCGAGCGCGCCAGTTACGGCTCAACGGCTCGTGGGAGTTTGTCGGGTCTTATGACGGCACCGTGGCCTGCAGTGCGTTCATGCGCACCCTCGATGTTTTTGTGTTGCCCTCGTTTGCTGAAGGAACCTCCAAGAGCCTCGTTGAAGCAATGGCCCATGGCCTACCAATCATAACGACAAACGTTGGTGGTTCACGCGATCTGCTTACACCAGGCGCGGGAATTCTCATCCCGCCCGGTGACAGTTCAGCGCTTGCCGACGCGATGCAACGTCTGGCCTCTGATCCTGCACTGCGCAAACAGATGGGACAGGCAGCTCGCGATCTATATCTACAACTATTTGCGCCAGACGTAGTGCTATCAATGCTCGTGAGCACGTACTCGCGCCTCACCGGTACCAATGGGCGCGAGTCGAGTTCATCGAATGTGAGACATCCATGGGCGACGATATGCCACTAGAGAAGCTAAGAATCGCCTTTGCCACTCCGGAGTATGTAACAGAAAAGCACTTCGATGGCGGTCTGGCGAATTACCTGAATCGAGTTTCAAAGCTACTGGCGGAGCTTGGTCATGATGTTCATGTCGTAACACTGTCGCAGCAAGACGAAGCAGAATTTGAGCACGAAGGCGTGATGGTCCACCGGCTTACGCTAAACGGCGCCTGGCAGACACTCAATCGATTGACTCGATATTCCGTGCCTACTACCTTGCATTGGTTGAACTTCAGCACTCAAGTCTTTCGAAAACTCAAACAACTGCATCGAAAGAAGCCCTTTGATCTAATTCAATATCCAAATTACTCCTCTTGCGGTGTGTTCGCGATTCCACTTGTGCATACGACTCACGTAATCCGAGCTTCTTCATATGAACCCGCCTTGTATAACGCTGCCGGACTCAAGCGAAATCTTGATCTGACGATCACTGAACGTCTCGAGGCACTGCAATATCGGTTAACACGAAACGTTCACGTCCCGACCCTTGCAATGCAGATGACACTTTCAACTAAAGCTGGCGTTTCTGACGCACGGGTCATTCGCAGTCCTTTTTATGTAGAGACGCGAGATTGGGATACGTCAGTTTGCGAACAGGTCCTTAAGGACAAGAAATACGTCCTTTACTTCGGTCGTTTTCAATTGCACAAGGGATTTCATACGCTGGTTGAAGCGCTCCCGCGTTTTCTTGCCACTTATCCAGACGCGTACGCCGTCCTCGCCGGCAGAGACATGGAAACTCGGCTGGGGTCCTCAATGGCAGCGTTTGCTCGATTGCAGTGTCGACATTTCGTTGATCGGCTAATCCTGTTGGAAAACTTGCCGCACGCCCAGTTATATCCAGTTATCGATGGGTCGCAACTAGTTGTCTTACCGTCATTGCTGGACAACGCGCCGAACAGTTGTCTTGAAGCTATGGGTATTGGCAAAGTCGTAATTGGAACCAACGGCGCAAGTTTCGAGGAGTTGATTACTGAGGGAGTTAACGGATTTCTGGTTGAGCCGAATAACCCAGACGCGTTGGCTGACAAGCTGATTGCGGCATGGGTTGATCCGAAGTTGAAAGAAATATCGGCAGCAGCAAAGCATAAGATGCGTGATTTTGCTCCCGAAAAAACTGTGACTTCATTATTGACCTACTATTCAGAAGTACTGAACGGAAGAGCAAGAAACGGAACATGATCGCCAGGAAGATCCAGAACAGGATTCGAAGCACGTGGATTGAAATGCGGCCGGTGAAAGCGACCAAGGTTATAGGAATAGGTTTGCCGAAAACTGGAACGACAACGCTGGGAGCTTGCTTTCGCCGCTTTGGTTTCAAACATCGGACGTTCGACATGGATCTCGCAGTGCAGGTTAAGCGGAATCAATTGGAGCCTGTGTTAGTGGAGGCAGCGAAGTTTGAAACGTTTGAAGACTGGCCGTGGTTTGAAATCTATCGAGAGTTGGACCAACGATTTCCAAACAGCAGATTTATTTTGACTCTCAGGAAAGATACTTCGACATACGTCGCAAGTCTGAAACGGCATCATGAGCGGGAAGGGATCAGGAAAGAGGGCTTTGCAAAACCTCATTGGTGGGATGAAGTTCATGGCGTTGAGCCTGATGCCTGGAATTACGAGAAGTCCGCACAGCGATACGAAAGACACAACCGCGCAGTGCTGGAGTATTTTGGCGATCGCGTAAACAAGGATCTGCTGGTTGTCTGTTGGGAAAACGGAGATGGTTGGGCGGAGCTAAGTAGATTTCTAAAGAGGCGAGCGCCAGACGAACCATTTCCACATTTAAGATAAAGACAGATGCAACTCTTCGATCTTAATTCGCACTACGACACGCTGAGAGCAGTTTTCGGTGAACCGTTGTTGCAACGGCTTGGTATTCGCCGGCCGTGGTACGAGATTGATGGTTGGTTTAATTGGCGCTCGGCTCAGGAAGAAGCCGTTAGTTGTTTTCCGGAAGGCAGTCGATTTGTAGAGGTCGGAACCTATCTGGGTCGAAGTCTCTGTTCGTTGGGCGAAGTTGTTGAGCGGAGTGGCAAACTTATTACCGTGATCGGTGTCGACACATGTCGCGGGAGTGGTCCTGAGGGTTGGCGGTCTAACGACTATCACGCCGGCGCCGTCCAAAAGGGAGGGGGCACCTTCGCCGGCGCGCTGCACAAAAACTTATTGGATTGCGGCTTTGGAGATAGGATTCAGTTGATCATTTCCGACTCAATTGCTGCAGCGAGATTGTTCTCCGAGGCGTCACTTGACTGGGTTCATCTCGACGCGCGACATGACTATGCGAGTGTCAAGGCCGACCTTGAGGCATGGCTTCCGAAGATCAAGCCGGGTGGCTGGTTGTCGGGAGATGACTACGACGAACAGAAGTGGCCCGACGTCGTGAAGGCAGTGGGAGAGCTTTTGCCGGGTGCGGGGTTATGGTCTAAGCAGCAATGGCGCTGGATCGTTGAATGAGTCTAGGAGGTTTTGGGCCCCTGGCCTTCGTGCTGCGTTGCGGCCGCAAGTTTGATGAGCCTCCGGTAATCCACGGTCCAGCCCGCAAAGGCCGCCGCGAGTCCAATGACGCCGCCTTCTCCGGTGAAGACCTCACGGCTGTGCAAGAACTCAGCGCCGCGCTCCCACGCCTCAAAGAACCTTGATTCGTTTCCGTCCTTTGTAACTGCAAACAGAGCCTCGCCACACCAACGGGCCGAATTGAGCAAGTCAGCATTGCCAGTCAGCTCAACAGCCAATTGTTCGAAAGCCGGCCTTCGCGATTGTCCATATCGACTCAAATGGTCAGCGATTGTTGTTCGCAAAGCCTTGTCGACAGCGATACCGGGGCGAAAGTGCGGCAGACGCGAAACTGAAGTGATGCGCGAGTCGGCATCGATGAAGATAGCGGTATCAAACTCTTCGAGAGCTGCCTGGAGGACAAATCGCTTGTCGTGATAGGCGGGACGGCCACGTCCACCTCCAGTGGGCGGGAGTTTTGTCAGGAAGTCGATAGCCATTGGCCCAGTGGGCTCATGCCGTATTACGCGCACCGGCAGATCGACAAAGTCGTTTGGCTCATCCGTTAATAAGATCCAGGGAACGTTCGGCGCATCAGCCAATAGGAGCTGTGCGCGGCGACGATACGGCGGATGAATAGCAAGCGTGCAGAAGCAAGCGTTTGTTGTGCTCCTGTTCACGCGATCCAGAAGGCGTTTCAGCATTGTGCGGCAATGCTATTGCACGGACCGTTTTCGTGGCAATAAAATGTCTTCCCAATCTCTTCCAGGGAAGCCATAGTTATATTAATCATGGCCTGATAATGGCGCGATTACCTGTCCACATGTAGCAAGATCAACCCAACTTTGACGGCTGACGATTCGGTAAATACTGGGTTATCTCGTTTCGTCTCGCCTTGTTGATGCCCCTCAAACCGTCTCATAATCTGTTGATCGGCGTTCGAATCCCTGCGGGGGCACCAATCAACTGGCGAGTCAGTGGGTCTCGTTGTTGCAACCGCTGATTGGAAGCGTCTATTTCGGCTTGATGACGATTACCGAATCGACGTGACCGTTACCGTCATCTTCGGTGGCAGGGTTGGTCGGATCGGTCAACCCTACACCATCAACCAGAAACCTATAGGTGTACTTGCCGGGTGCTAGATCAAGGCGACAGACCCATCCGTCAGTGTCTTTCCTGCAGTAGTTTTTGGTTTGGATCCAATT
>DATBSH010000366.1:0-10429 GCA_036559885.1 Pyrinomonadaceae bacterium | reverse complement strand
TCGGAGGGCTATCGTTTGCGAAACCGAACACAGGCTCATTGATGGACGTAGTTAAGTAAACATGGTTCAAGCACCCCAAAATGTTACTGAGTTGCTAGTGGGATGGAGCAACGGTGATAAAGAAGCGCTGGACCGTATTGTCCCGATTGTTTACGACGAACTACGCAAACAGGCCGCCCGTTACTTGCGCCGTGAACGTGCCGGTCATACGCTACAAACAACCGCTCTAATTCATGAGGCGTACATCCGTTTGGTGGACCAGAAGAACGTACGTTGGCAAAACCGAGCACACTTCTTCGGAATTTCCGCTCAACTAATGCGGCGAATTCTCGTTGATCACGCCCGAACGAAAGGGCGCGCCAAACGCGGTGGTTCAGATATCAGGGTATCGCTGGACGATGCGAACCTGATCGCGAAGGGAACGGATCTCGACATCATTGCTGTGGACGAGGCACTGGAGCGCTTAGCCCAAATCGATGAACAACAAAGCAAGATAGTCGAGTTACGATTTTTCAGCGGGTTAACGGTTGCGGAAACGGCAGAAGTGCTGAAGATATCTCCCGCAACCGTCAAACGGGATTGGAGTATGGCAAAGGCCTGGTTACACAGAGAAATCAGTAGGAATGAATAGAGTTAGCCAACAACAGTGGCAGCAAGCGAAGGCTGTATTTTCAGAAGCGCTTGAACATCCGAAGCAGGGACGAAAAGAGTTTGTCGAGCAAGCGTGTGCCGGCGATTCTGCGTTACGCGCGGAAGTTGAATCACTGTTGAAGTCATACGATGAGGCGCAGAGTTTTCTGGAAACTCCCGCTGTCGAATCGGCGGCTGAGTCGCTGGTGGGCCAACAACACCAATTTGAAGTTGGCCAGCGGGTAAAGCACTACGAAATCATCAAGCTTATCGGCGAAGGTGGAATGGGGGAAGTCTATCTTGCGAAGGATACAATCCTGGGTCGCCGTATTGCATTAAAGATGTTGCCTCAATACGTACGAGGAGATGTCGATCGTCTCCGTCGGTTTAAGCACGAGGCACGCGCGGCCTCAACGTTAAGCCACCCTAACGTTTGCGTCATTCACGAAGTCGGCGAAACCGACGATGGTCATCCATTCATAACAATGGAGTACATCGATGGAATCACTTTGCGTCAGTTGATGAACGACGGGCCAATGAAGTTTGCTGAAGCACTCGACATCGCGATTCAGATTGCTGACGCGCTCAGCGCAGCTCACGAAGCAGGTATTGTTCACCGCGACATCAAACCTGAAAATGTGATGATCCGACGCGATGGTTACATCAAGGTCCTTGACTTTGGATTAGCCAAGCTCTCAGAACACCGCGCACGCGGCTCGATAACATCGATGTCGACATTGATGTTCAACTCGTCACCGGGGATGGTGATGGGAACAGCCGCTTACATGTCACCGGAGCAGGCGCGCGGCGTTGCTGTGGATATGCGCACCGACGTCTGGAGTCTCGGCGTGGTGCTGTATGAAATGATTTCGGGCCAGGCGCCTTTCACGGGTACCACGCCAACAGATGTAGTGATCGCAATCGTAGAGAAAGAACACCCTCCTCTTTCGCAGGTGATTCCGGACGCGCCACGAGAACTGGAACGGATTATCAAAAAGGCTTTGCGGAAAGATCCGGAAGAGCGTTATCAGATCGCCAAGGAGATGTCGATTGACCTGCGCAGTTTGCGCCGAGACCTGGAATTGGACCGCTCACTAGCTCCGGGATTATCGGAAGGCTCATCTGCGACTCTGATTGGAAGCGACTCACAAGCCTCAACGGGGCAGGAACGCGCAGTCGATACTGATCAGATGAAAACTCCGAACTTAACTACTTCGGTCCCGCCGCACAGCCCTGGCCAGCAGATGCGACTAGCGTTGATTGTTAGCGCGGTTGTGATCTTTTCGCTGATCGCGTTTGGCATCTACAAGTTCTTAAACCGTCCGGCCACCAACGTATCTGAGTCGTCACGCTTTGAACGTATCAACGTAATGAAGCTCACGACGAACGGCAATGCGCTGTTTGCCGCCGTTTCACAGGATGGAAAGTACGTCGCTTATATAAATAGCGTCGGTGGTAAAGAAAGCTTGTGGCTTCGACAGGTCGGTAGCGCAGGCAACCTGGAAATCATTCCGCCGCGAGACGGACATTATGCCGGTCTCCTTTTTTCGCCGGATGGTAATTTCATTTATTTTGCGTATTCGACGGCGGGTTCTAACTTTTGGGATATTTATCGGTTGCCCGTTCTGGGTCAGGGTGCCACCGCAGTTAAGGCCAATCCCAAGGAAGGTCCAACCGGTCTTTCGCACGATGGCAAACGAATCGCGTTCATTCGATATGAGAACGACACACAAACTGATGCACTCACAGTGGCAAACACCGACGGAAGCAATGAACAGGTGCTTGCTCAAAGAAAGTGGCCGGAACGATTCTCGTTTGATTTCCGAACGATTCCAGTGTGGGCCTCCGACGATCAAAGCATAAGCATTCCCATCATTAAAAACGACGAGCGCGGCTATTACGTTGTCCTTTATGAGTTCCACCTTTCGAACCGAACGGAAAATATCGTTCCGCTGAACCCACAACGATTCGAGCAGCCGGCTAAGGTGACGCTATTGTCGGATACCAATGGTGTCATTCTGTCAGGTAAGGCTCAAGGAGCGTCGTTTGCCCAAGTTTGGTACTTAGGCAGAGATGGAAGCGCACGAACTATCACAAACGATCTCAGTGACTATCGAGATGCTGATATGACGTCCGATTCCCGTGCGCTCGTTACAATTCAAACGCAGACCCTTTCGAACTTGTGGGTGAGCCGGAAAGATGATCTGAATCAGGCTTTACAGATCACTTCGGGCTTTGGTCGTTACTTCGATCTGAGTTTCGCACCGGATGGAAAAATCATTTACGCCTCAGATGCGAGTGGCAGTGCCGATATTTACGAGATGAGTGCCGACGGCGCGACAGTCAAGCAACTAACTTCTGGCGTTAAACGCAACTATGCACCGGCTGTTTCGCCAGACAACAGATTCATCACGTTTCATTCCAATCGTTCCGGTGTTTTTCAGATCTGGCGCATGGATCGGGATGGCAATAATCCTGTGCAGCTGACGTACGGAAATTCGGAAAGCAACTGGCCCAAATTCTCGGCAGACAGCAAGTGGATCTTTTATCAGCACTTCGAATCAGGGGTCTCGGGTACGGTATGGAAAATACCAGCGGAAGGTGGATCGCCGACAAGAGTCGTGGACGGATTTACGATTCATCCGGTGCCGTCACCTGACGGAAAGTGGCTGGCCTCCTGGTGGAACGATGGGAAACAGCAATCACGTTGGGGCTTGTCGCTAATTTCCCTGGAAACTGGAAAGCAGGTTCAACGATTCGAAGTACCCGCTTCCGCCAATGTGCAATGGGATACAAAACTGCGCTGGACGCCCGACAGTCGTAGCCTCGTTTATGTTGACGCACACGGGGGTATTGAGAACCTCACTGCTCAACCGATTGAAGGTGGGCCGCCGAAGCAGATAACAAATTACGGCGAGGCAAAGATTTTCTCCTACGACTGGTCCAAGGATGGCGCGCTCGTTACCTCGCGTGGCGTAATCACCACTGACGTGGTTCTGATTAGCGACGCAAAGAAATAATTGTTCATCACACTGAAGCTTCAGTCCCCCAATTCAAGCTGAGAAAAATTTCAGGTTGGGAAGGGTGGCTTGCCCCCGCTAACTCCATTACCACTGAAGTTTCAGTCCGACGATTCAACACCAGAGAGATTGCAGGTTGGGAAGGGCGGCTCGCCCCCGCGAATTCTCGATGCACTCAACTAAGGAACGGGAGCGAAGCGACCGATTTCAACTTACTACGCACTCAAGCAAAGTTGAAATCCGTCGCTTCGCTCCCGTTCTGTAGGTGAGTCTGTTCTCAATCCGTGTGACGTATAAGGCCGTTTGGAAACAACCACTTTGCTTGCATTGAACCATCCACCGATTATTGAGTGATAGCGCAACTTGAAGGGGCAAGCCACCCTTCCTAACCTGAAATTTTTCTCGGCTTGAATTGGGGGACTGAAGCTTCAATGTGATGACCCTTGCTTTCACAAAGGTAACCGCAATCTCGCTTCGCACCCACGCACGCGATGTCGATTCTCCAACGTCAACGTTCCACCATGCGCTTCGGCAATCTGCCGTGACAATACCAACCCTATTCCCGATCCGCCGGCCTTCGTTGTAAAGAATGGAACGAACAAGTTTGCCGTGTTTGCCAGGCCTGGCCCTTCATCGTCTACCCAAACTTCTACATGGCCATTCCGGTGCCGCCAGCCAATCTCAACTCCACCATGAGTCTCGAGCGATGCATCAACCGCATTACGCACCAGATTGATCAGCAACTGCTCGAGCTGTGCGTCGTCTCCCTGCACTGACACTTCTGGTCCAGGAACTACGTTTACCGGCAATCTGGTTTCCAATGTCGCAACGCGCGAGACTAACGCGCCGATGTTTAGCGGTTCAAAGCGTGGTTGCGGCAGTCGCGCAAGTTTTGAATACGACTCCACGAACCGTGCGAGCGAATCAGCACGCGATGAGATCACCGCTAACCCGCGCTGCATGTCGTCGCGCCAATCTGCGGGCTCGGGTTTGCGTCCTAACAAATCGGCCAAACTGCCGGCGACGGACTTGATCGGAGCAAGCGAGTTGTTCAGCTCGTGACCCAACACACGAAGCAATCGTTGCCAGGCGGTTCGTTCTTCCTCTCGAAGCGTTTGACTTAGATCCGTTAGCACCAGCAAATGATGCTGGATTCCTCCTTCACGGAAGGTGCTGCGGCGAACGTCCCAGCGCCCAACGCCTCCAGGAAAAATCATTTGCATCGTGTGTGGCCCAAAGCCCTGCGGTCGATCAAAACACGCGAGCAGACCAAGCTCCGCACTCGTGCGGCCCAGCAAACGCGCGGCGGGTTGCGCTAATAACCGTTCCCCTGCCCGATTCACAAGTCGAAGTCTCTGCTCGCCATCAAACGCAAACACTGCAACATCAATTTCCGACATTACAGTGCGCAATAGTGCAGTAGCTTCCATTGCACCGATTCGCTGCTCGCGCAAAGTCTGTCCCAGGTCGTTGACCTCCAACATTACTTCGCCGAGCGCATCCCCAGATGCCGCACGACGGCCGCGGATCGAATAGTCGCCTTCTCTGATGGCTGCGAGGATATTTGAAAGCGTCTGCAACGGACGAATCACTCGTTGCTTGAGATTAAAAGCAACTCCAAGCCATAAAACGACCAGCACTAGATCGATTGTCCACTGAATTTGAGCGGAGTAGTTGTTCAGCCAAAGCAAGAGAGCGGAGAGAGCGACAGGTGGGAATCCGGCCGCCAGTGACAGCAATGTAACGCGCCGCTCAAATTTCAGACGGTCAGGCCGGTGCAATCCCGGATCGAGACTGTGAAACGTGGTGACTTTTTTTTGCGGGGTGCTCACGCTGATATTCTAAACGAGCCGCAGCCCTCGGATGTATTAGGAGTATCCACAGATTACACAGATTAGCGATTTCGGATTTCGGAATGCGGATTTCGGATTTCGTGTTTGTAGAAGTTTGCCGTTTTGGTATTGCTGGTGATCCCGCTAGCTTGCTGTGACGAAAAGCCTTGCAAACACAAAATCCGAAATCCGCATTCCGAAATCCGAAATCTTAATCTGTGTAATCTGTGTAATCTGTGGATGTTCTTTCCTGCTTACGACATTCCATACTTCTGCAATCGACGATAGAGCGCGCTACGGCTGAGGCCGAGTGCTTCAGCGGCGCGGTTTGCATTCCCGCCAAACCTTGCCAATGCCTTGCTAATCAACAGTCGCTCGACCTCTTCTAAGCTCATTTCATCGATGCGAGAGGAGGCACTCGGTTCCCGACCTTGCAATGCCAGATCAAAAGCCGTCACCACAGCGCTGGTTGACATTAAAACTGCGCGCTCGATTACGTGATCAAGCTCGCGCACGTTCCCAGGCCATGAGTGACGCATCATCGCCTCCAACGCTTCCGGGGTGAATCCCTGCAACGACCGGCGATACCGAATCGAATGCTGCAGCAAAAAATGTTCAGCGAGCGGGCGAATGTCCTCGCGTCTTTCACGAAGCGGTGGGAGGTGGATCTCTACCGTGTTCAGACGAAACAGTAAATCCTGTCTAAACTCACCAGCTTCAGCTTTCTGTTGCAGGTCAGCATTCGTTGCAGACAACACACGGGCGTTCACACGATGCGTTTTCGATGAGCCGACTCGTTCGAACTCGCCAGTCTCCAGAACTCGTAAAAGCTTCGCCTGCAGATTCAATGGAACGTTGGCAATCTCATCAAGGAAGAGTGTTCCACGATCCGCTAATTCAAACCTGCCGACACGATCGGTCCGCGCGTCGGTGAACGCACCACGCACATGACCGAATAACTCGCTTTCAAAAACTCCTTCCGCAAGTGCGCCGGCATTCACGGAGACCATCGGTTTCGAGGCACGCAACGATAGACTGTGCAGTGTACGTGCAATAACTTCCTTCCCTGTCCCGTGTTCGCCAGTTATAAGAACGTTAGCATCCGCTGGTCCGATGCGCGCAACCAGATTCATGACAGCTTTCATCGAGGGCGACTCGGCGATCAACTTGATCGCTTTCCCGTCTGAGCCATCGGCACTGTCACGTAACGCCAGGTTTTCAGCTTCGAGCTGTTCGCCGCGTCTTAATGCCGCTGACAGTTCCACCTGAGTGCGCAGCACCGTCAGCAGCCGGGCGTTATCCCACGGCTTCTGAATGAAGTCGCGCGCGCCACGTCGCATAGCTTCAACTGCAAGATCAACGCTGCCCCAGGCCGTCATGACGACTATTGGCAACGCCGGATCCTTGTCTCTGATCCTGGTTATGAGATCGAGACCTTCGCTACCCGATGTTGTGTCGCGTGCGTAATTGAGGTCAAGGAGGGCGACGTCGAGATCGCGCGAATCAACTGCTTTGAGAACGGCGGCGGGAGACGAAACCGTTTCTATGTCGAACCCTTCGCCTTTGAGAAGCAGGCGCAGCGCTGCCAGAACGTCAGCTTGATCGTCTGCAACAAGGATACGAGGCATAAAGGACCGTTAATTCGGGGAATCTTGGTTTCATTTGGAATTGTGTCATTGGTGATTGCCGATTGCCAATTGCCGATTACGTCAATGTCGAGTCATGGAGTCAGTACCACCTCGCGGTAGCGGGTGGGTGCGAAGCTTATTGAGATTGGATAAGAACGCTTGGCCGATTACGTTGAGATTTTGGCTACGCACCCACCCGATCCACGAATTCACACGAACTGACACGAATTAAGACCAAGAGTTCTTTTGTGTTTATTTCGTGTGGTTTCGTGGATCGTTCTTCTGCGCGAAAAAGATCCACGAATTCACACGAACTGACCCGCTACCTCGAGGTGGTCTGACTCCATGACACGACATTGATCTAATTGGCAATCGGCAATCTTCTTATTCGTACCGCAACGCCACCAACGGATCTACCTTGGTTGCCCGTCGTGCAGGAAGGTAGCAAGCCAGAAAAGCGACGGCAATCAATCCCACAGATACAAGAACGAACGTTGCGCCATCAGTAGGTGCGATTTGAAACAATAATCGCGACATTAGACGAGTTACGAAAAACGCGCCAAGCAATCCGATTGCTAATCCAACGGTTGCAAGCGTCAGACCCTTTTGCAATATCAGCCTCAGCACGTCGGCAGTGCGGGCACCAAGTGCCATCCGTACTCCAATCTCTCGAGTCCGTTGCGCCACTGAATAACTGATGACACCGTAGATCCCGACGGCTGCCAGTAAAAGCGCAAGAGCCGCAAAACTCGAAAGCAAAAACATCCCGAACCGACGTTGAGCTATCGACTGCGAAACGAGTTGCTCCATCGTGTTAACGTTCGAGATCGGCACGTCGCCATCAAGTTCCCGCACTTTCGCACGCGCCAAAGAGATCAATGCCTTCGGATCACCCTTGGAGCGTATCACTAGCACCGGACCAAATGGTGGTGAAGTGTTCGTATGGTAATAAAGCTCCGGACGCGGCTCCGTGTCTAAACCCAAGTGGCGAACATTCCCAACCACGCCGACGATAGTTTGCCATTGCATCTGTTGCCCTGTTGAACTGGCCGTACTTATTCGTTTGCCTATCGGATCCTCATTAGGCCAGAACCGCTTTGCCATAGCTTCGTTGATGACCACGGATCTCGTGTTGTTCACGACGTCCTGATTTGTCACCAACCTTCCTGACCGCAGTGGTATCCCCATCGTTTCAAAATAACCAGTACTGGCTCGCCGAAAATCGATCTCTGGACGCTCACCGGCTTGGACCTGGCGACCTTCGATGGACAGGAAAGTCGTCACATTGTTTAGTGCGCTCATCAAAGGTAAACGTGTGACTATTCCGACCGAGGCAACATCCGGTATGGCTCTTAGATTTGCTTCCAGTTGTTGGCTAAACGCGATCCGCTTCTGAGGTTCGGCATAGCTTGAATTGGGCAATCCAACCTGCATTGTCAGAATGTGCTCTGTCTCGAACCCTGGATTTACTTCCAGGATTCTGGAGAAGCTCCGAATAAGCAGCCCTGCTCCGATCAACAATACAAAGGCGGTGGCAATCTCGACTGTAACAAGCGTGTTGCTGATTCGGTGGTGTGCGGTATCGCCAGTTCCCCGAATACCATCCTTGAGCACACTATTCAAATCGAATTTGAACATGTGCCACACGGGAGCCAGCCCAAAAATAACACCCGTGATCAACGAAGCTCCAAGCGTAAATAGCAGGACCGTTAAGTTAACTGCAACCTTGTTGTATCGAGGTAGTTGAACTGGATTGAGGGCAACCAAAACTTTGATGCCCCACGTTGCCAGCAGTGCGCCTGCTACGCCACCGAGCAGCGAAAGGGTGATGCTTTCGGTCAGTAACTGCCGCAGCAGACGCATTCGACCTGCACCGACTGCAGCACGAACCGCCATCTCTTTGCTACGATTCGCGCTCCGCACTAACATAAGATTCACAACGTTCGCGCACGCAATCAACAAAATCAACGCAACTGCGCCGAGCAGCAACAGTAACGCCGAGCGCACCTTTCCAATAACCTGCTCGTGTAATGCCAGTGCCCGCAAACCTATGCCGGTGTTTGTATCTGGGTACAGCGATGCGAGTTGATTTGCTATCGATGAGAGTTCCGCGTTCGCCTGGCTCAGAGCAACGGCATCATTCAGTTTACCTACTACCGAAAGCAATCGAACATTGCGGGCACTGGTGGCGAATTGATTTTGTGAAAGCGGCACCCACAGCTCAGCGGCTGGCTCGAGGAAATGAAAATCCGCGGGCATGATTCCGATTATCGTAGCGGCGTTGCCACTGACGATCAGTGGCCGTCCAATCACATTGCGATCACCACCAAACCGTCGTTGCCACAACGCGTTGCTGATGATTACCACCGGCGGGGCTCCTGTTCGATCGTCATCGGCAAGGAACGCGCGTCCGCTCTCTGGTTTTGCTCCAAGCATGTCGAATAGATCATGAGAGACAAAAAGACCCTGAACCGGTTCTGGTTCACCTCCACCAGTAAGTGTGAAATTCCAGATCGGAGACACAGCTGTCAGATTTGTGAACGATTTTGACTGACTGTGCAAATCATCGAAGTCCGCGAAAGAGAAAGGTTGTTCCTGGTTACCATCTTTGGCGGTCGTGCCCCAAAGCATGACAAGCCGGTCGGCATCAGCGTAAGGCAAAGGGCGGAGAATCACGGCGTTCACAACGCTGAATATCGCCGTGTTTGCACCAATCCCCAAAGCTAGAGTGATGATGGCAACTGCGGTGAACGTAGGTTGCTTCAACAGTGTGCGAAGCCCATAGCGAACGTCTTGGATAAGTGTATGCATAGGTCAGCTCCAAAAATTGCAGATTGCCATTTGAAGCGAAGAGCAAAGAGCAACGGTGGTTGCGCTTTGCGCTTGGCTCTTTGCGCTTTGCTCTTTGCGCTTTTGCTCTTTGGTCCCTTGTCATTCGTAGCGTAGCGACACTGTTGGCTCAACCTTTGTCGCTCGACGGCCTGGCAAGTAGCACGCTAAGAGTGCGACGACGGTAAGCAAAACAGCGATGGCAGTGAATGTTGTTGCGTCTGTCGGCTCGACTCCGAACAGCATCGACGCCATTAGTCGCGTCAAAGCAAACGCACCAACGAGCCCGAGTCCGATCCCAATCAAGGCGAGCTTCATTCCCTGCCCTAAGATCATCGTGAAAACGTTGCGCGGCTGCGCGCCAATAGCCATGCGAATGCCGATTTCGTGCGTGCGTTGTGTGACTGAGTAGGACATCACGCCGTAGATACCGACGATTGCCAGCACCAGCGCGATACCTGCGAAGATAGCCAGCAGCATTAGATTCAAA
>DATBSH010000365.1:0-17204 GCA_036559885.1 Pyrinomonadaceae bacterium | reverse complement strand
GTGTCCTGCTTGATTAAGCTTGACGCCTGGATGCGTGTATCAGTGCACGCGGCGTGTCGCTCAGGTGAAGTTCGCCGGCACAATCCTGACAAAGCCAAACAAGGATGTGGGGGGCATCGGCCCAGAAAAACGAACTGATCCTTCCAGCGACCTGGACCGCCTGGTCAACACGGAGCCGCTGAAGAGCCTGCACGTAGAACACCCCGTTGTAAAATCCCCCATCGGCGCCTTCGTCTCGGTGAATACATTCCCGCTCACGAAACACCTGTTTTCCCATAAAGATTCACCATTTCCTCGCGCCGCATCGCGCGAAATATGAACCGTTAGTAAGACGTCGGGGATTGTTATCTATAGAGTGAAATCCCAACCGGGAGCGAACTAGCTAGTCTGGAGAGAAGACCCGTGATCGCTTTCGCGCGATAATGCCACTCGTTTAAGAATTCGTCAACATGTTGAACATTGCCGTGGTCTTGCAATTTCGTAACAGCAGCAGAAGAAATTCTCCACAAAGGTAAATCTCGTTGCGTGTTCGCTGGAGCCGTTGCCGAAGATGATCACTAAGTTTAATTGTCTGGCTGTCGAGACGGACGCGGGCCTTCGAATATCTCGCGAATCCTAAACAAGTCGCTTCGGTGATGATTGTCGGGCTTCCGATTCACTCGCCGCTGCCGCTGCTCCCGCCATTGACCAACCAGACGTGCCTCTCCGTCGTCGGACGACTGTTGGCCAAGACTCGTTGTGATTTTCACGTCAGGCGTTGAAAACGGCCGATCGGATGCAGATCGATGCACTCGTCTCTTGTGACGAGTTACTGGCACAGATTCGACTCCTGATTCCGCGTCAACACCTGGTTGGGCGCCTGAAGCTCCGAATTCCGATGTTTCACTTGAGGCAGCCGTTTGTGCGACGGGTTCCTGAACCGGATCTTGAGCAGCACTGGCCTCGCCTGTAGAGCCGGCAACTGTCGGTTGCCGGACACGAACCAGCGCAAGAGCGGCAACCGCACCGAGCATTGCGGCTACCACAAAGGCACCAACAAATATTAATCGCCAGCGCGTTTGTACTTTGGAAACAGCCTTGAGAGGTACAACAGGCTGCGCAGAAAGAATTGTCCGCTCGTCGTCAAAATGCGGTTCTGCCGTCTCCAGATCC
Source organism: Pyrinomonadaceae bacterium (assembly GCA_036559885.1). GTDB lineage: Bacteria > Acidobacteriota > Blastocatellia > Pyrinomonadales > Pyrinomonadaceae > PSRF01. Next base: position 16,052 of record DATBSH010000365.1, on the reverse strand, counting down.
GGATACCAGGAGTTTTCCAATCCTTGATCTCTTTCCATCTTCACACACTGCGGGGAGTAAGTAGCCTTTCGAGTTGCAATCATGAGGCCACGCGTAGGTTAGAGTTATTGCGGGCTTTTTTAGTTGTTTTTAGATAAATAGGGGCGGTTTTCCCGCATTAAGCCGGAAAAGCTGACCATTTCGTGCATGAAAGCGACGCGTCACGTCTATCAATGATACGGAATAATCGTACAGCTGCAGAAGAGTATCCACAGATTACACAGATTAAGTTTATTGCCGATTGCCGATTGCCGATTAGAACTAGGATTTGACGCGGTGGGGAAGGGCGCGTCGTTCGTCGAGAACATCGATGCTTTCTTTGATGCGGTTGTAAATTCCGTCGGCATCCAGGCCATACTTGGCGAGCAGCAGCTTCGCATCCCCGTGAGTTATCAGCCGATCAGGAACGCCCATGCGGACGAGTCGAACTTTGTCTTGGAGACCATTCTCTTCAAGCAGTTCAAGCACAGCTGAGCCGAACCCCGCCGCAAGGTAAGCCTCTTCGACAGTTATGATCAAGCGTTTGGTGCGGGCCAAGGCAAGCAGCAGTGGAGCATCGAGCGGCTTCACGAATCGCGCATTGACGACGGTAGTTTCAATATTCTCTTTTGCCAGATTCTCTGCCGCTGCCAGCGATGGGTGAACCATGGAGCCATAGGCAACAATCGCAATCTCACCACCATCACGGAGAATCTCACCTTTGCCAATCTCCAACAACTGTGGCTCTCGATCCAGCGGGACGCCAACGCCGTTCCCACGAGGATAGCGCATCGCTGCCGGTCCATGATGTTCAATCATCGTCAGCAGCATATCGCGCATTTCACTTTCATCTTTCGGCGCCATCAGAATAATGTTCGGCACCGCTCGCAAGTAGGCGATGTCTAGTAGTCCGTGATGTGTTTGTCCGTCACCGCCTGCAATTCCTCCACGATCGAGACAAAACTTCACGTTGAGATTCTGAATACAAACGTCGTGGACTAACTGATCGTAGCCGCGTTGCAGGAACGTGGAGTAAATCGCGCAGACCGGCGTCAAATCTTCGCACGACAGGCCGGCTGCAAAAGTGACGCAATGCTGTTCCGCAATTCCTACGTCGAAAGCTCTGTCAGGAAATCTTTCAAGCGCTTTACACACGCCCGTACCGTCGGGCATCGCCGCAGTTAAAGCAACAACCTTCGGATTCCTTTCCATGATCTCGCAGAGCGCATCGCCAAAAACTGAAGTGTATGTTGGTGCCTTGGCTGCTGACTTGATGGACTTTCCGGTCTTTAGATCGAAAGGTCCCGTCGCATGCCAACGGTAGTAATCAGTTTCGTCACCCGGAAAGCCTTTTCCTTTGATCGTTAAAGCATGAACGATCACTGGTCCATCCTTAATCTGTTTGGCTTCGCGTAAGGCAGCGACTCATGCTCGCGGATTATGCCCATCGACGTACCCGATATATTTGAAACCGAGTTCGTGAACGAGTGCGCCGGGAAGCACTGCCGCTGCGATTACATCTTTCATGGTCTTCGCAGCATGGTGCAGTCTCTCGCCCACGGAAGGAATCGCCAGGAGCCTCTCCTCGACCTCATCTTTGAACCGGTGATATCCATGCGCGCCGCGAATGCGGTTCAAATAGCCGGTCAAAGCACCTACCGCTGGAGCGATTGACATTTCGTTGTCGTTAAGCACGACAATCAACCGGCTCTTTAAGTGTCCTGCTTGATTGATCGCTTCCATGGCCATGCCGCCAGCGAGTGATGCGTCACCGATCAGGGCGACGACGTGATGATCCTCGCCTTTCCGGTCGCGTGCGATCGCCATTCCCAAGGCAGCCGAAAGCGATGTCGAGGCGTGGCCAGCGCCAAACGTGTCGTATCCAGATTCGTCACGTCTGAGGAACCCGCTGAGCCCGCCATATTGTTTGATTGAAGGCAGCAAATCGCGGCGCCCTGTCAGGATTTTGTGAGCGTAAGCCTGGTGCCCAACATCCCAAACGAGCCGGTCGTGCGGTGTGTCGAAAGCGTAATGCAGCGCTACGGCCAACTCCACGGCACCAAGCGATGCACCCGTGTGGCCACCGACGCGAGACATAGTTTCGAGAATATAAGTGCGAATCTCGTCAGCGACGGGCTGAAGTTGATCTAATTGTAAACGGCGCAGATCGGCAGGCGAGTTAATGCTTTCGAGAAGGCTCATCGTGTTCGGCATTGTACCGCAAGCTCGGATTTTCTGACTCCGCCCCTCCCTAATCTCTCGTACGAATGTCCGCGAGCGTACGTTGCGCTCGCGGGCTACTTGGCAATACAAAGTACTCTGTCTGCCTTGAGTTGTCAATAAAGATCTGGTGCTAGCCACCACTAGCCAACCGTCTGGGTAGACGTGCGATGATAGGAGGCGCGTCTCCAATTCGCGGTCTCTCTTGATATGACCCAAATCACTTCCATGACGAGTGAACACTGGCCCAGCGTGCGCGAGATCTATCTCGCTGGCATCGCTGGGGGGAACGCGACATTCGAAACACAAGCTCCATCGTGGCACGAATGGGCCGTTACGCACTTGAAGTTTGGTCGGCTGGTGGCGTTGGTTAACGATGAAGTCAAAGGTTGGGCGGCGCTAAGCCCGGTATCTACGCGCGAAGTGTATCGAGGAGTGGCCGAGAATAGCGTGTACGTGGCCTCCGACGCTCAACGTCTCGGTTTAGGTCGAGGATTGCTCAAAGCACTGATCGCTCAATCAGAGGCAAACGGAATTTGGATGCTTCAGACCAGTATCTTTCCTGAGAATGTTGCCAGCATCCAACTACATCTCTCGTGTGGTTTCCGGGAAGTCGGCCATCGAGAACGCATCGCTCAATTGAATGGTGTGTGGCGCAACACGGTTTTCATGGAACGACGAAGTAAAGTTGTCGGCGTAACCAACCCGCATTGAGTTCTGTGCCTTCTTGAACGTCTGCGATCTATCGCCGAAAATCCGCGGCTAAGAATTCCTCGGCGAACTCTTGTTCCCTCAGAATCGTACTCAATTTCAGCCCCCATTTAATTAAGCTGCGAATGAGAGATCAAGATTTCAGCTTTGAGCACTTTTTCAAGGCTCTGGCCGACCACACCCGGTTGCGTGTAATTCATCTGTTGGGCACTGACGAAGTCTGTGTCTGTTCAGTTGTGAAGGCGCTGCAGTTGAATCAACCAAAAATTTCTCGACATCTCGCCTACCTACGAAGAGCGGGCCTCGTGTCAGCGCGACGTGAAGGTAAGTGGATGCGCTATCGAGTGATCGAGCCTCCAGACGCTTACGCCGCCGAAATCTTTCGTGAGATGCGCGAAGGACTATCGGCAAACCCGCAGATGCAACGGGATCGTGAGCGCCTCACCAAACTGAATGATTCAGTGTAAGGCGGATTGTTGCAAGGGATATAGGTCCTATAGGTCCGATATCATTCCAACTTGAAGAGTTGACATTAACGTCCTGCCGACTAGAATGGTTTTCGCCTGTTTACGGCACGGAGATGTGGCCGAGTGGCTGAAGGCGGCGGTTTGCTAAACCGTTAAGGGTCAAAAGCCCTTCACAGGTTCGAATCCTGTCATCTCCGCCAGTTCTTCCAGTAGTCAGTAGTCAGTAGCCAGTAATCAGTAGACAATCGTTTCCTACTGAATTCTGACTCTTGACCATTGACTACTTTTTTTATGACCGTTCGCGTTCGCTTTGCACCATCACCCACCGGTTACCTACACATCGGCGCCGCCCGTACTGCCCTTTTCAACTGGCTCTATGCCCGAAAAACCGGCGGCAAGTTTCTGCTGCGAATTGAAGATACGGACCTTCAGCGGTCAACCGACGAATCAACCCGATCGATAATTGAAGGGCTCGATTGGCTGGGACTCGATTACGACGAAGAGTTGGTCTTCCAATCGAACAACGCACCCAAGCATCGTGAGGCTGCCTACCGGCTCGTGAGAGAAGGAAAAGCCTACCGCGACTTCACTCCAAAGGAACAACGTGACGACGCGACAATAAAACAGGGCGTTGCCGACCGCGCACGCACACAAGCGGCGGAAGGCATCGACCAAAGAGCCAATCCCTATCGAGATCTTCCTATTGAAGAGTCGAATCGTCGCGCTGCAGCGGGCGAACCGTTCGCTGTACGTTTGAAAGTGCCGGAAACCGGTCAAACCCGTTTCGAAGATGCGGTCTATGGTCCACAGGAAAGGAGCTACTCAGAGATAGAAGATCTCGTCTTGTTACGATCTGACGGTCATCCTCTTTACAACCTGTCAGTGGTGATTGACGACATTGAGATGGGAATCACGACTGTCATACGCGGCCAGGACCATCTAACCAATACACACAAGCAGGTGCTGTTGTATGAAGCACTCGGTGCGCCCATTCCGAAGTTTGCGCACCTGCCGCTAATCCTCGCGCCAAACAAGGGCAAGCTATCGAAGCGCAAGCACGGTGAAGTAGTTTCGCTTACAACCTATCGCGACCGAGGTTTTGTTCCGGCAGCTTTTCGAAACTTCCTGGCATTGCTCGGCTGGTCGCCACCGGACGGAAAAGAGATCCTGACGAAGCAGGAACTGATCGACAACTTCTCTCTTGAAGGAATCGGACGGGCTAATGCTGTCTTCAACTTTCAGGAAAACGACCCCCGCCGATGGACGGATGACAAAGCGCTCTGGATGAATGCCGAATACATCCGCACGATGTCTCTGGAAGAGCTACTGCCAATGGTGAAGGCTGAGCTACGTGAAAACAAGCTCTGGCGAGAAGAATATGAAGACGATGATCGAGGGTGGCTATTGAAAACTATCGATTTGATTCGTCAACGCTTCTTCACGCTGAAGGATTTCTCATCGCAAGGCCGTGCGTACTTCTCCGACGACTTTGACTTCGATCCGGCTGCGGTCAATAAGAACCTGAAGAAAGCTCCTGAGCTGCGCGAGCTATTACCGAAGCTCGCTGACAAAATGGAGACTGTCGAGCCTTTCAATGCTGAAACAGCTGAAGCTGCGCTGCGAGCTTTTGCTGATGAAGCGGGCGTGAAGGCGGGACTGCTGATTAACGCATCGCGCACCATGCTAACCGGTCAGGCTGTAGGACCATCAATGTTTGAAGTTTTTGAGGCCATCGGCTGTGAAAGATCTGTGGCGCGGTTACGAAGCGGCGTGCCTTGGTTTGAGTTGAGTAAATAAGACGTCCTCCACAATAAAGACTGACACACCACAAGCTAGTAGCGCATAATGTCATCGATGGGGAACTTAGACGACAAGGAGGATTGGTATGAATAGAACTTTGCCGCTTATCTTTCTTCTAACGGTGACAACCCTCACCGTTGCCGGCCAGAACACGAACTCATCAACAACCACTCCGACGCGAACTCAAACCCCGAATACGAATCGATCAACTCCACCGCCGCCACCAAAACCGACTGGAACCGGCGCACGACCAAAATCAACCCCGACACCAACACCTACACCGAAGCCCGTTCCGAAATCGACGCCGGCGCCAGTTCCGGGCTCCGAGGCGGTCGTTGCGGCTTTTAATCATTTGATTGATGGGATTCAAACAGCGAACGTTGAAAAAGTCATGAGTGTGTATTGGAACTCGCCTGCACTGACGCTGTTCAACTACAACGGAACCGTAACCAAAGGTTGGGAACAGGTCCGTCAGAATCGCCTGAGCTCTTATCCCGAGATAAAGAATGCCAAACTCGACGTCCGTGATTTGTCAGTCACAATGCTCGGACGCGACGGAGCGGTGGTTAACTGTTTGTGGACTCAGTCGCAGGTGTACAAGGGAACGCCGGAAACCGCTTCAGGGCGCATGACGCTCGTCTTCAAACGATTGGGCAACTCGTGGAAGGCGATTCATCTGCACACATCACCTGACTCACCGAATCCCGCTAGCGTTCCGCCGTCGGAACAACAACCTTCGCCTTCTCCGAAGCCGTCTCCGACGCCGTGAGGCTGCTTAGACGAGCAATCGCAATGGCACCGAGGACAGATAGAAATGGAAACAGCTCGACAACATAGCGAGGTTCTGGATTTTCGAGTGTTGAGAAGAAGCCCCATCGCAGAAAAATGATGAGCAGTGCCAGAATCACCCAGCGGCGAGCTTCAAATGTACGAACGCGCCATAGGAACCACGCTCCCATCGCACCCAGCAGTGTGTAAATCCAAGTTAACCCGGCAAAGAACGGAAGCCACAAATGCTGGTGAATCGTGTAGTCCATGTCATCCAAGGGAAATATTTCGCCCTCGAATGGGTAGTACTGCGAATGGGTGTCGAACCAAAGTGAGATCCCTCTTTTGAATGGCAACACTAGATAGTACCTGAGCCGTGAACGAGCGATTCTCTCGCGAGCGATCTGCGCAAACTGTGCATCAATCTCAGGTGTCATCTCGACGTTCTGCTCTGAATTATCTGTCGCCGTGTTATCTGGCGTTGTAGGCTGTTCTTCATTACCAGACTCATTCTCGTCAGCGCTTTCTTCATCATCACTGCTCTGGTCTGCTTCTTCCTCGTCCGGCTGATTGTATTTGTGAATCAGTGCTGCAACTCGATCACGCTCCTCATCAGAATCAAAAGCCTGGTCCGGAAATGAATCCATGTCGATCGGACTAGTGTCCAGCGACCAAAGTACCGGGCCGATGTAACGTCCATCGGCCAGCCAACTACGCAGCCAAAGCAAATAACCGCGCGGAACAAATTCTCCCGGCATTTCCGCGTGTGCAGGCGCTAGTGGTTGAAATACATGAAAGAGACGCCGGTTGCGAATCGTCCACGGAATCAGTACCACGCAGAAAGCCCCAGCAAACATCGCCGCCGGCGGTATCGCTGCCCAAACCCTCCGCAACAGCGGTTCACCCCGTTTCGCGATTGCCGATATAAGAATTGTGAAACCGATCGCGGCGGCAAATAGACCGCTGTCCGGCCGAAACAAAACAGCGATGCCACAAATCAAGCCTGTGATCACCCATAGCACGTTCGAACGGCGTGAACTCTTGAAAGCTAATGTCGCGGTCAAAGATGCGAGAACTGCAAAAAAACTGGTCGGAACCTCAGTGAGGATGGTTGAGACATAGATGGCAGTGAACGGGCATACTGCCGCTAACGTAAGCGCGGCGGTTGCCGCGAAGCGTTTGCGTCTGCGATCGGGCATCCAAAGGTAGGCCAAGAGCGCGATCAAAGCGCAGGTCACCGTATCGATCACAGCTTGCGCAACTCGTACCGCGGTGTTGTTGTTGTGTCCAGATACTGAATAAATGGCTGCCAGAAACAGCGGATAACCTGGAAGTCTTATCAGTGAAGGCGCGTAAGGAGGTTCGCTGTCAGCTGAGAAAACGTGATGCTCGAGAAGGTTACGCGCGAATTGCGCATATACGCGACCATCATCGGGCGTATCGTTTGGCAGCCGAACGGCGATGAATAAGCGAAACGTAAACGAGAGGAGTAGCAGCAGTAGCCATACAATCCATATCTTCGGCACCCTTTGCATGTACGGAGCTGTACTAACTCAAAGATTAGGGCCGTGCCTCAGCGGTAGCTTTACGTTCGAGCTTGCCCCAACCGACAACTGGACCTCGTAAGGCCATACCTACTGACTTAATCATCACGTAGTACATCACCTGCCGGTAACAGAACCGCTGTAAGAACAGCCACCAAAGTAAACGCCACCGTTCTCTTCGTTCCAGCATGAAGGCAAAGCACGCTGAGATCCAATCGATTGCCAGGAACAGCGCGTAATAGAAGAGCACTTGTTGGAGGTTGGTCGATGAATAACCAGTGGGTTGTTGTAAGCGATCCATCCCAGTTGAGATCAACGTATAAAGCAACATCAAATCCATGACGGGAGAAATCAACGCGAACAGAATCTGGAAGATCCAGACGTTAGGTATGGCGATAAATCCGAGTGCTCCGTACTTAGGTCTAAACAGAGTGTCGCGATGTTTCCACATGCACTGCAGCGTGCCATAGGCCCACCGAAAGCGCTGCCGTGCGAGGGTGGCAAGCCGATCCGGCGCTTCAGTCCACGCGACGGCCGTTTCTTCATAACCAATCTTGAAGCCCAGCCGGCGAATGCTTAGGGTCAGATCTTGATCTTCAGCGAGAGTCTCGGCCGAGAACCCTCCGGCGGTCTCGAGCAAGTCACGGCGCCATGCTCCTACGGCACCGGGAACAACGGTGATGCAATTCAAACTAGCGAAAGCCCGCCGGTCCATGTTCTGTGACGTTATGTACTCGAGCGCTTGCCACCGCGTCACAATATTCGTTCGATTACCAACCTTTGCGTTTCCCGCGACCGCGCCGATTTGCGGATCGAAAAACCGGTTGGCGAGCGCACTGATCGTTTGCGGACCAAACAGCGTGTCAGCGTCCAGCGCGATGATGATTTCACCCTGCGCATACCTGAGTCCCGTATTCAGCGCTTCAGCTTTTCCATTGTTTGGAACAGTAAAGAGCCGAACGCGTGAATCTCCGGAGAACTGCTGACGGACTACATCGCTGGTGTTGTCCTGCGAGCCATCATCCACGACGATTATTTCGAAACGCTCATATTCTGAAGCTAACAAGCTCTTGATAGTGCTTACGATAACTAATTCTTCGTTGTAGGCAGGCACGATTATCGAGACAAACGGCGCAAACGAGCTTCCGTAGTGCAAACGCTCACGGCGCCGGGAGCGAAGCCATTGCGCAAACGCCAACGAACCGACGAACAACAAACGACCGAGACCCAATAGGATCCCGATTATGAACACCCACTGAAGCACCCACCCACCGAGTGACAAGAAGAAAAAGGTAACAGCATCAGCGCGTGTGAATACCCTCTCGCTCGCAGGTATGGGCGGCATCACTTGATCACGACTAAAACCGCCTAATTCGGAAACGGGCACGAAACGAAACCCGCGTGCTTTGAGTTCGTGAATCAGCTGCGGTAGAGCCTCGATTGTTGCCGATCGATCCCCTCCGGAATCGTGTAGCAGAATTACTTGCCCTCGTGTTTCCAGATTGTTGTCCATCGCTCGGCTGATCGTCCGCTTTACGACGTCGTCGGCGTTGACGGGGAGTCGCCAGTCATCAGGATCGATGCGCACGCCAACCACGAGGTAACCAAGCTTTTGTGCGAGGAACGCCGGTTCGACTTCCTGAGGTTTATCAGCTTCAGCGTCGCCAAAGTAAGGTGGGCGGAACAAGACAGTCGAGCGACCGGTTAATGATTCAATCAGTCTTTGCGTCGCGGTCAATTCAAGTTTTGTCAGCGATAACGGCACTTCACCAAGATTCGGATGGGTGAAGGTGTGATTTCCGATCTCGTGGCCTTCATTGACAATACGCCGAATGAGATCCGGATAAGCCTCGCCGTTCTTGCCAACAATGAAGAAGGTTGCAGGTACGTTCTCCTGTCGCAGGATGTCGAGGATCGCGGGTGTCCAACGCGGATCCGGTCCATCGTCGAAGGTTAGTGCCAGCATACCTGGATGATCGCCTGTGCGCTGAATCACGTACGACGTTGGAATCGCCGTGATTTCTTCATGCTTGATGTAGCCGGTTTGCGGATCGAAATCGAACGAACGGGCTCCGGGCCGTGGCTGATCAGTGACTTGCAGCAATTCGCCATCGCCTTCGAAGTCAACAAGGTATCCATAATTGATTTGCCGGAGATCATCAGCTGATCCCACGGTCGAACCCAGGATGGACCAAATCGATGGGTCTTCCGAACCGAGGCGCCAAACCGCATAGCCTGCGGGCTTGAAACCGCTGGCTGCGCGCATCTCGTTGTAGGCAGTTACCGCATCGAGGAACCACACAGTGTGATGAGATCCGTCGTCTTCGTCATACTCGAACCAGAGCGTGCGGGACGCGGGATCGAATAATGGTTTCGCTTCGGAGTCACGTGCTGTAATCAATGCTTCCTGAAACGTCAACTCTTTGGCTTCTTCGTGGCGATCAGACCAGTCATAACCATAGTTACCCAGCGCGATGATCGTCTTAGACGGATTCAAATCGCGCATTCGAGTAAGCAGTTTCTCTTCGAACCAGTCTTGTGCAGCAATGGGACCGGCATCGCCTTTTGAGTAATGCTGGTCATAAGCCATCAGGACGAGATAGTCAGTAGCTGACGAGTAGTTAGAATAGTCCCAAGCTGGATCGTCGACTGGAAGAGACTGAATGACCAGCAGACCGCTGGGTGCAAACCTATCGTGCAATTCTTTGACAAACGTTAATAGATTTGGCTGAGCACTGTCAGGAGGTTCTTCAAAATCCACACAGAGTCCGGCAAATCGATTCTCTTTAACGAATGACTCGAGCGAATCAATCAAGAGTTTGCGATGCTGCTCGTCGGTGATGGCGCGGGCCAGTAGTGTCCCATTGAAGTTTTCATTAAGCAGATTTTGGATCATCGGAAGGATTCGCACTTGTGGACGCGTTTCGCGAATCCAGTTCAAAGCGGGAGCGTCAATATCAATTTCGATCGGATCGGAGAGCTTGGGATCGCTCTGGAGTTGTATCCATTGAGGGACTACCCAATCAAGATGAACGAGGTTTCGTTTTAGAGATTCATAACTGGAATCGTCCCAGTTAGTGTAGAAGCCAACAGACAAGGGACGAGAAGTTGGGACGATTGGCGTTGGCAGCGTCGGAGGCGGCGACACGATTGCGATCTGTGATCGTCCCTTACCGGGCACGATGCGTTTTGTGGCCGCCAAAGCTTTTTGCAGTTCAGCCTTTGATTTTTTCGCTCGCTGCTCTTCGGGATTCGTCGGTAAATTTGGTCTTTTCGGCTTTAAGTCTTCTTTATGCGGGAGCCTGACGATCTGACGTAAATTAAAATTGGAAGGCAGAAGGGCCGGGCTCGCCAGCACACTAAAGATAAACATTGCTGCCAACGATGTGACGATGATTGCAAACGCTAACCAGGTCCGCTTGACTCGTCGCCAACGTCGACCGTCGGGGTCATGAAAAACGGGGGAATCGGGTGTGGCCATAATGCTCAGAGCGAAGAGCGGCGCCAACGGACAGAGAGTCCCTTGCGGTTAACCCTTGGCTGTTTGCGCTTAAATGTCTCACTCGCGTATGTCGCGGTCAAGCGGAGTGAAGCGCAAAGAGCAAAGGGGCAAAAAGCGAAGGACAAAGAACAAAGGCCTCTTGGCGCTTTGCACTTTGCCCTTTGCCCCTTGCTCTTGCTCTTGCCTTCGCTCTTTGCAGAGTAAAAGCCGCCTACGATTTCTCGTAGGCGGCTTCGGTGAACTGTTGGGATTGGCCTGTGGTTTGACTGTGTGCAGCTTCCCTGAAAAGGAGGAGCACTAGGCAGTGAGACTACTGAACCAAAATCCTAACGAGTTAGCTGGTTCAGAGGTCAGGCCGCAGCCACCTCACTGTGATTAGAACTCATATATTTTTGAATCACCTCCTTTCCAGTGTTGCCACGATGATAGAGGACAAGCGAGTGAGCGTCAACCGTTTTTTAAAGGATGAGGGATGAAGGATGAGGGACGAAAAAAGAGCAAGATCTCCCTCATCCTTCATCCTTCATCCTTGTACGTCTTCTTCCGGCGGCAAACACTTGCCATGCATGCTCAACGCCAAAGAAGTATGCAAGCTCGCGATAGTCTTCACAGTCGTGAATCACAAAGTCAGCCACCTTTCCCGGCTCGAGTGAACCGATCTGATCGCCACGATTCAGACTATACGCTGCGTTGACCGTTGCTGCCGTGATTGATTCAGCTATTGTCATCTTCAGCTGAGTTGATGCGAGCGAGAGGATCATGAACATCGACGGCGTTGGTGAAGAGCCGGGGTTGAAGTCTGTCGCCAGCACTACTGCTAAACCTGCTTCAATCATTTTGCGCGCTGGAGGGTACCGTGAAGAACCGAGCGCATAAACCGATCCAGGCAACAGCACTGGTTGAACTCCTGCAGACTTCAACGCGGCTATTCCTGCTGCATCTGTGTGCTCCAGATGATCGGCCGTAACGGCTCCCAGTTCTGCGGCTAGTTTTGCGCCGCCCGAGAGTGACAGCTGATCCGCGTGAATTCGTAAGCCAAGTCCATGGCATCGCGCGGCTGACAAAATCTTCCACGCTTCATCTGTCGTAAACACGTTCTGCTCGCAAAAGACATCACAAAACTCAGCTAGTTTTTCCTCGGCCACGCGCGGAATCATTTCGTCAATCACCAATGACACATACGCTTCGCGGCGAGAGCGAAACTCGGCTGGAAAAGTGTGGGCGCCTAGAAAAGTTGGTACATACCGGAGCGGCGTCAGCTGGTCTAACGCGCTGATTGCGCGAAGTATCTTGAGCTCAGCTTCCAACGAAAGACCATATCCGGACTTCGCTTCAACTGTCGTGGTACCACCGCGAAGGAACCACCGCGCGTAACGCTTGCCAATTGCGATTAATTCATCGAGCGCAGCCGCACGCGTACGATTTACTGTCGACTGGATCCCACCGCCGCGTGCCGTTATCTCTTCGTAGCTGACTCCGGTAGCTCGCAACTCGAATTCGTCAGCTCGATTGCCGGCAAAAACAGGATGAGTATGTGCATCTACAAAACCGGGTAAAACAATGCGGCCGCCGGCATCGATCACTTCCGCATTTCGATCAATTGTCTTTTCGACTTCGTTACGCGTCCCGACCTGCTCAATAATTCCGTCACGTACCGCGATCGCGCCGTTATCTACGATCGACAACTCACGCAGTTCGCCACCGACACGTGGACGCTTTGGACCGGCGAGTGTCACTAGCTGTTTGCAGTTTGTGATCAGGAGGTCGGCCATTGATCAGTCGGTAAGTTATCCTGCAATTCTGAAATCCTGTAATCCTGTTAAGCCTTTCGGAAGTGCTTTTAACAGAATTACAGGATTTCGGGATTGCAGGATAGTTTACAGCGCAGTTCTTCCCAACTGCGCAATTCAGTGTGACGTTTTCCAAACTGTTCCCGCTCGGCGAATACGGTTTTCAGCTTTCCCTGTACAGCCACGCCCCAGCAATGGCGGCGACGACGTATTCGACTGCACCCCAAACAATTCCGATCATCAACATCTTCGCCGGTACCTGCAAAATCATGCCGTTGATGACACCGCTGTAAAGATACACGCCGAACCACATAAGCAAACCCGCGCAGATTGCAGTTTTGGGGCCTGGTCCAAGTCGCGGACGAATGGCGGCGTACAACCACACGATAACGATGCCGAGGATCAGCGTCAGGATCGTGGCGACCGCCAGAAAACTTCCGCCCGGCTCAGGCACGTTGAACCGCCGGAAGAACTCCTTCATCTGCGCTCCGAAAACCACATCGTTGAGCAGAAACTCCCCAATGTTGAGAATTACTCCCGCTACTACACCACCCAGTATCGCCCGACCAAGATTGATGTTGTTCATGGGGGGACTCCTTTGTTGAATGATTAGTCTGCGTTAACAGGCTGCGGTGCTGTTGCAGCCTTCGTCCTACCTTTCCCGAGGGAGTAGATCGCTATGCCAACCAGGTTGGCCACTACAACTACCGAGATTATCTTCACTGCAAACCAAAGAGGACTGGTAACATCAATTATGGGCACGATCGTAAAACAGATATAGATCAGTGAAACCAAGAAACCGGAGGCGCACGCGAGCTTCAACCACAGCGGGGGTTTAACTCCAAAATGTTTCATACCGAAAATAGGAATCGCAAATAAGACCAGATATGTCAAAGCATAAAAGACACCGCCCGCATTATCGAGCAATTGAAACGCTTCTTGTGCTCCTACTCCTGTCAAACTCAGCAATCCCAGAATAAGCGTGAATGCCCCGACGAAGAGTATCGAATTGACCGGTGTCTTGTAGTTAGGGTGCAATCGAGTGAACCAGGTGGGCAACAAACGATCCCAGCCGGCAACCAGAGGCAGTCGTGAGTTGCCGGAGAAATAAATACTCATCAGCGCTATCTGACGAACGACGACACCGAGAATCGCGATCGAAACCACTTTTCCAACCCAACCAAATGATCCAAATCCGAGCGAAAGCACTTGAGGAATCGGACCAATAAGATCCACATTGCTTGGTGATACGAACGCGAGCACCGAACTGGTTCCGAGTATGAACATCGCGGCGATGATGGGTGCAGCGATAATCACCGAGCGTCCGAAATTTCGAGCAGGGGCGCGCGTCTCGCCGGCCATGATCGCGATGTATTCAAATCCAGTAAGGGCACCAAGCGCCAGTTTGCTGCATACGTTGACGTTGTAAGCCGAAAGCGTGGGGAATTGAATGGCGAACGGATGATATTCGCCGATAGCGCCCTGCACGAGCCCAAACAAAGGCAGAAGAATCAGCGCGGCAAAAGTCAGCATCAACATCAACCCACCCGCATTGTGAACCCACTTACCGAGTCCGAGGCCCCGCGTGGCAGCGAGAATCATTCCAATCACCAGGAGTACGCTGACGAAAGTAATGAACCACTTATGTTCTCTCATCCACGCTGCCCGCGGCCCAATTGCGTAAGAGATGTTTGTGGTTACGACCAAACCGATACCGGCAAGAATTGAGATAGCAAATACCCACAGATTCCAGGCCACCATGAATGCAACGAAGTCGTTGAAGGCAAACTTGGCCCACTGGTAAAGACCGCCTTCGAGCGGCATCAAACGGTTCAGGAAAATGACTGCGGCAGCAAGCGGAAGATAGAAGGTGAGTATCGCAATTATCCAGAAGACATTCTGCTCATTGCCAAGTTTGGCGGCCCATCCCACCCAGATAGTGCCAACAACGAACACAACCTGAGTAAGAACAAGATCGAACAGACCTAGCTCCTTCTTGAAAACAGCACTGCGCTGCTCGACATCGCGCTCAAGCGCAGCGATCGTGGGGTTGTTGGTTTGTGAATCCATCGGCGGAACTTCTCAACTGTCTGCGTCACCTTCTATTCGGATCGCGGACGTCTCGTCCACAAGCGCGACGCAGTCGCGCAAACTGCATTCGCTTCGCTTATTGCGGACGAGACGTCCGCGATCCCAGTAAGACGTTGCGCCGAGAGAAGAACTGTTGTTGCCGCGAGGTTCCTGCGCCTGCGTGCTGCTCCTGCTCCTGATCTACGACGTGTGGTCATGAACTATTCGCCAACCTTTGCTCGTGCGTTTGAAGATCAGCGTAAATCGCCCATGTGGTTCATCATTAGTGCGTTTCAATGACCAGCGACCGAGCACGGTTGCCGAATCTGAACTGAGCAAAGTTATTTCAAGGTCAGAAAAGGTGAGCACCCCCATCTTCTCACGCGTGTCGTATGTCTTCTTGTAACGATCGAGCACGGTTTGCCAACCACGTGTGACTTTATCGCCGGAAACAAACACCGTCTTATCGGAACGGTCGTACCCGTCCATGTAACCTTCAATGTCGCCACGATTCCAGGCATCGCGTTGGGCATCAAGCACCGCGCGAATTGCGGCGCCTGCCTGGCTCGACTTACTGGATCGTTGAGCGAGTGGAACTAGCGGCAGACCGAGTATCAATAGACCAATCCACAAGAATTTCAGTGTGTGAATCATGTGCGTTGCCAACCGATTTGAGAAGACTTATTTAGAAGCGCGGCACGTATATCACGTGACGCTATTGATGCGCTAGGGTTGAAGCGTCCTAAGAGAGAAACACGTCCTTCCATCTAATTCAATGCAGAATGAATCATTCAGGATGCGGAGGATTTCAGGTTGGGAAGGGTGGCTTGCCCCCGCTTAACTCTAATCACACTCAACGTTGAATGGTAACGGAGCTGAAGCGGGGGCAAGCTACCCTTCCCAACTTGAAATCTTGCTGAGCTTGAACTGTCTACTCAATCTTGAATGGATCTAGATGTGAGCGGCACAAGTTACCCTTGCCAACCTGTAAACTTGCTCATCTTGAATTGTGGACTGGCTGTGCACAAAAAGCGAAAATCCCACCCACGGCAGTGGGTGGATGCGTTCAAGTCCTTTCTACATGAAAGCACTCAGTCGAAGATCTGGGAATCCCCCACACGGCAGTGTGGGGATGGTTCAAGCCCACACTGTTTACGTTGTC
>DATBSH010000364.1:0-10124 GCA_036559885.1 Pyrinomonadaceae bacterium | reverse complement strand
GGCTGCAGTGTGACTTTCTGCGATTCGCCGTGATCCTTCTTCACCATGCAAACGTTCCATTTCGACATACCGATCGTCGAATGCGTTCGTCAAATGGGCCGTAGTTCGACCGGTCATGCCGCCGCCGATAGCGCCGTCATCGAGGACGACCACGGATCTGCCTTCTAAAGTAAGGAGATAAGCCACTGTCATTCCGGCGATTCCGGCACCAATAATGCAGACGTCGGTCCGCACGTTTTCCCGGAGCGTCGGCTCACTCGGCGTGTCAGCCGTCGTCATCCAGACAGAGGTAGTGTGTTGGGAATCATCTTTCATAGTGGATTGCCGATAGCCGAATGCCGATTGCCGATTTGTGTCCGATACGCTTTAGCTTGTCGTCGACGGTCGCTACGTTCAACGAGGATTTCACAGCTTGTTGAATCTGAAGGATCTCACGACAAGTTAAAGCGTATCGGACACAAATCGGCAATCGACAATCGGCAATGATCTTATTTGGAGGGGGTCGAAATGTTCACATCAATTCGTTTATTTCCGCTGAATAGTCTTCCTCCAAATACAAACAAAGCGGCGACCACGATAATCACAAAGATCACGAGAATCGCTAAGACTCCGGTAGTTCCAGTTCCACTATTCTCAGCCATAATTTTCTCCTTATACTGAGTGTTTTAGTAAGCCGTTATTAATAACTATCCGGCAGACGTTTCGCCCCCCAGCAAGGTTAGAACTTCACCGGTTACGTAACTCGAGTCGACCTCCGAGGCGAAATAAACAAATGCGGGAGCAATTTCTTCAGGTTGTGCCGGCCGCTTCATCGGCGTGTCTGCGCCGAATTTCGCGACGTCCTCAGCTTCTTTATCGGCTGGATTAAGTGGCGTCCAAACAGGACCCGGAGCAACGCAGTTGACTCTGATACCTCTTTCGACGAGATTTTGGGCAAGCGATTTGGTAAACGCGTGAATAGCTCCTTTGGTCGCCGAATAATCGAGTAGTTGTTTGCTTCCTTCGAGCCCGGTAATGGAACCTGTATTGACGATTGCGCTACCTTCGTTTAAATGAGGGAGAGCAGCCTTCGTTAGATAGAAATAGGCGTAGATGTTTGTCTTAAAGGTTCGATCCCACTGCTCTTCACTCAAGTCTTCAAGCGTATCCTGATGCTGCTGAAACGCAGCGTTGTTAACGAGGATGTCGAGGTGGCCCAACTTGCTTACCGTATCCTCAACAGCACGACGGCAAAACCTCGGATCGCGGACGTCTCCTGACAACGCAAACGCCTTCCGACCTTCTGCTTCTACGGCCGCGCGAGTTTCTTCAGCATCAACCTTTTCTTCCTTTAAAAAGGTGAATGCGATGTCCGCTCCCTCACGTGCAAATAAGACAGCGACCGCCCGACCGATGCCGGAATCACCGCCGGTGATGAGCGCGACTTTTCCCTTCAACTTGTCAGCGCCTTTGTAAAGTTCCGCTTCGTAATTAGGACGGGGAGCTAACCGTGCTTCAATCCCTGGTTTTTCCTGATGCTGTGGCGGCATTGGAGACTTCGGTTCCTCCAACTTGCCGCGCACAGCACCATTTCCATTTCCCGAAGTAACTCGCTTCGACCGCGTACCCGCTTTGGTGGACCTACGCGTTGATCGAGCGCGAGATGTATGATCGGCGCTTGAGGCCATTGAAATTATTTCTTTCTATTGGTTGCTGGTTACTGAGACGAGCGATGGCTGTCTTTCTTGCCACTGCCGCTACCGCCCTTCTCACCGCCGCCTGACTCCTTATTCACAGTTGCCCAGGCACGGCTCTTTGCTTCCTTAGCCGACACTCCTTTGTTTTCGTAACCTTCTTCTATGTGTTCGGCTTGTCGCTTCTGTTTGTCCGTGTACTTCGATTTGTCTCCTCTTGGCATCGTTAACTCCTTTCCTTGCTCAAACAGTCGGACAGACTGCTAATGATTTCCTGTTGCTGTTCCAGGGACTTACGACGTTGGTCTAACGACTGATGAAGAGTTTCAACTCCCCGCTCTAACAGATCGAGGCTGTCTTTTTCCTTTTCAATTGCATCCCTAAGAAGGTCGAGCGAAATTGAGGGCGCACCACGAGTTTGCTCACTCTGTGCTGCGTCCACTCCCTCGGCAGCCTCGAGTTCAAGAGCTACGGCTCCTTCAACTTGCTCACCGGAACGAACCATCGATAGTCCTCCTTCCGATCGACTCGTTTCGAGCGTCGATATAAGCGAGTTTTTACCAACCACTAGCGATGCAAAGATCGGGCCTTCTGTTTTCCAAGACGGATGTGTGATTCATAGTGGCGAATGAAACGTGACCGTTTAGCAATGAAGTTGGCTGAACACGCTCATTGGCACCGAGGTTGCGATGCGCTTGAGGAATGACACTTTTCAAGAAGGTGTGCTCTGGAACTAAACAATGAGCCAGCTTCTCTGTACAGGAAACCTACACAAAGAAGGAGGTCGGAAATGGCCGGTAAGACTACAAAAAGTCATCGCGAGTTGATTGATACAGGTCGTGACAAACGATTTGTTCGACGAGATGAGCAAGGCCAGTTTGACAAGGAAGCCGATGTGGGACGTTCGCTAGCTCAGGATCGAAAACAAGCAGCAAAGACGAAAGTGCCGCCAGGACAAGGCGATAGAGGAGACCAAAAACGAAAATAGACAACCCGAGCAATCTTCAACGACGGCGGCGGGATTGTGAGTGTCCTCCGCCGTCAAATTTTCTAAGTCTCTGGAAATAATCGTTCAACATTCGAGCATGGCAAATCAAACACATCTGTGCTGCATTGGTTGGGTCGTTCGTACGTATGAGGGTTCCACACCACGAACAAATGACATTAAAGGTTTTCGAATCGCCCGCAGCTCCGCGCTTCATAGATTTATTGTTCAAGCCTCTCCTTTCAACTGTCCACTTGAGGTTGGAATCAGCGATGACGAGTTGTGTCCGGGAGACAAACACAGGTGACTGACCCACGCAGGTTGATAACAAATCCTATTCCTTTCGTTAATCCGCAATCATGACTCAGATCGAACGACTCCAATCTGTCGGCATCAAACGTATGGGCAGTCCGAAGCGAGGCTTTCGATATCGCACCGCAGACGGCAAAAGAGTTAGTAGGACTGACTTGGAGAGAATCGAATCGCTGAAGATTCCGCCCGCGTGGGAAAACGTTGCTATCAACCCATCAGCGAATGGCAGAGTTCAGGCAATTGGCACTGACGCCGCTGGACGTTGGCAATATCTCTACCATGAGAGCCACACGCGCGCGCAGGAGACACGAAAGTTTCAGCGGATAGTAAAGTTTGCGCAAGCTTTGCCGACGATGAGGAAAACCATCGCGCGAGATCTGCGTCAACGCGGTCTGGCACGGGAGAGAGTGTTGGCAAGCATCCTGAGAATTCTCTCCACCTGTTTCATGCGCCCGGGTAGCCAGGTCTACGCCAATGAAAATGGAAGCTACGGCATTTCAACAATCCGTCCAAAGCACATAAAAGTACGAGCCGACTTAATTGAGTTCGATTTTCCCGGAAAGTCCGGCGTTCGCCAAACGCGACAATTACGCGATCGTCAGGTTGCGAAAGTCATTCGTAGTCTGCTGAAGAAGCCCGGACAAGTATTCAAGTATGAGAATGGAAATGGCGAGCTCACAAAAGTCGAGCGCCGGCATATCAACGAATATATCAAGGAGACGATGGGAGAGAAGTTCAGTGCGAAGGACTTTCGCACGTGGGCTGGTACGTTGATTTGTGCATGCTCACTCGCGCGAGTAGGTTTCGATGATAACGACTCTGTAGCCACACGGAAACGAAAGCTTGTCAGTGCGATAAAGGAAACTGCTGAAATTCTGGGCAACACGCCCGCAGTATGCCGCGGCTCTTATATTTGTCCTCAAATATTGGCGGCGTATGCGGAAGGAAAGACTATTAATAACTACTTCGCGTCGCTCGAAGATTTCGTTTGCTTCAGAGGTCGAGATTTGCACAAGGCAGAAAGATCGTTACTGCGGTTCTTGCAAAGAACCGGGAGGTGATATCTTTCTTCGAGAGACCACCGACTTTAGGAGACTGTGTAAAAACTCAACTTCTCATTCTCCCCAGGCTTCAGCCTGGGGTCAGACGAAGTTTCATAAAGCGCTAACCGTTTCAACGGTTTTCCACGACCAGCCGAATTGCCGGAGTTTGGGAAACCGTTAAAACGGTTATCCGAAATTAGCCTAACACTGATCCCCAGGCTGAAGCCTGGGGAGAATGAGAAGTTGAGTTTTGACACAGTCTCTTTAGGTCGGTGGTACTTCAACTTTTAGTCTAAACACCTGCTCGCCAATCTTAGGAGAGACCACCGACTTCATGTCGGTGGTACTTCAATTTCAGCCCCGACTTTCTGAAGGACGTTGAGACTTCGACTTAGGTCGAGATTGAACTACCACCGACTTGAAGTCGGCGGTTTCCAGAGAGACGGGTTGTTAGGTCGAAATTGAAGTACCGGACCTAAAGTCGGTGGTCTCACTTCAACTGCTCTCCGGCACTCATATTGCCCCTCTACTGAATACTAAAAAGTTGTGTCCGAATACGATGCAAATCACTACGAGTGAGTGGAGGAGAATAACGGAATGAACGCTTTTAATCTCTTGAAGCAGGACCACCAGACGGTAGCAGAGCTGCTCGAAAAAATCGATCAGACAACCGAACGCGCATTGAAGACTCGTGAAGAGCTCTTCACGCGCTTGAAGACCGAGCTCGACGTGCACGCAAAAATTGAAGAGACGATCTTCTATCCGGCGTTAGAAAATGAAGAAGAGACGCGCGACATAACGTTGGAAGCTTTTGAAGAACATCGGCTGGTAAAACAACTGCTCTCCGAGTTAGAGGGCATGGCTAAAGATGATGAACAGTGGACCGCCAGGTTCAGCGTGTTGAAGGAAAATATCGAGCATCACGTAGAAGAAGAAGAGGGTGAGATGTTTTCGAAAGCCCGTAGCGTTCTCAGCGAAGAGGACCAGGAGACGCTTGGAACTCGTTTAGAGGAAGCAAAAAAGGAAGAGAAGGCGGCACTCACTGCGGGTGCATGATGTTTCGAGCATATGGAGGGATGAATGGAAGGACCATTACGAGGGATTCTCGCGGGAGCCGCCGCATGGAAATTTGGCGGCGGATGCATATCGACAATTCTCATCTTCATCATCGTCTTCTGGCTACTCGGCTACGTAAAGTGCTAATAAGGAGTACTTGATATGGCGACGAACGAAGTCGTCGCCACCGTCAAGGCGGGTAATCGCCCGTGAGTATTGCAATCAAACCAGGCGTCAATAAGTAACAACGAGCTCTTCGGAGGCTTCCCATACAGGCAAATTCTGTCGAATCGTACCGCGTCTTAGTTTCTCCGGAGCTGCCAATAACCTACCGGCACCCAATACCACAGTGGTCGTTGGGTCTTCCGGCATCGTGACTCGCAGTTTTAATTCCTTCTGTAGACGTTCGCGCATACCCTTTAACATCGCACCTCCACCGGTCAGAATTAAGCCAGCGTAGTAGATGTCGGCGACAGCTTCGGGTTGCGCATCTTCAATCACGCGACGAGTCGCGGCAACAATGTCAGATAGGATCGGTTCCAATGCCTCGCGTACTTCTTCGCCATGCAGTTGAACAGCAAAAGCTGAGCCGTCCGTTAGGTGTTTGCCAACCACTTCATAATCTTCGAGATCTCCCAACTGACTATCCGGAACGACTGCGCCGAGATCCTTCTTGATTGTCTCTGCTGTCATTTCACCAATCTGGATGCAATGTGTGGATCGGACGTAGTCGCGAATCGCTTCATCCATTGCGTTACCAGCCGCGGGCAGGCTCACGGATGAAACAACACCTCCGGAAGCGACAATCGCGATGTTTGTTGTGCCGCCACCGATGTCGACAATTAGGTGTGCTCGCTCATCATCAAAATTAAGTCCGGCGCCAAGTCCGGCGGCCAATCCTTCATCAACAAGGTCGATGCGACTGCCGCCCGCATCGCGGGCCGCATCAATGATTGATCGCTGCTCGACTGTGGTTGCCGAACCTGGAATCCCGACGACGAAATGACCGCGACGATAGCCGTCCATCACACGCTGCAGAAAAGAGCGCAGCATCTTCTGAGTAACTTCAAAATTGAAGATGGTGCCGCATCGAATAGGCCGGTGCACCTCGATTCCTCTCGGCTCCCGGCCAAGTAGTTTCATCGCCTGATGACCTGTTGCAACTACTTCACAGGTGTAGTTATCGATGGCGACGGCCGAAGGCTCGTTCAGAAGAATTCCCTTAGCGGGGTCGAATACGAGTGTATTTACGGTCCCCAAGTCGATTGCTAGTTCGTGCTTAAAAAACATCTCGAGAAACTTCATTGTGTTGCTCCTTCTTCTGTTGGCCGGGGCACAGGGAGGTGAGAACAACGCCTGAGCGGCAAGTGGTATGCCCTGCCGCAAAGAGTGACGATGGCATCGCTTTAATAGAGATAATTGAGGTCGGCCGATGATGATGGCGTATTACATCTGTGCGGAATCAGGAGTGAATTGTATTGGTTCAAACCATTCAAGTTGACAATACGGACTAGCTTTTTGCTTGACCGGAGGTTAGTGATCATTCTTCCCAAACAGAATGGACGGGACCGAGTTCAGGCTTATCGACGCGGCGATATGTGTGCGACCCGAAGAAATCCCGTTGAGCCTGGGTTAGATTGAGTGGCAGGTTTGCCGTTCGATACATGTCGAAGTAGCCCAAACTAGCTGTCATTGCGAGCACAGGGAGTCCCTGCTGCACTGCAACGCCCAACACTATCCGCCAGTTAGTCTGTGCGCGTTCGATCGTCGACTTAATGTCCGGGTCGAGAAGAAGATTTGGCAAGTCGGGCTGCCGCGAATACGCGCTCCTTATCTTCTTCAGAAATGCTGCCCGAATGATGCAGCCCCCCAACCAAATACGCGCGACTTCACTGAGGTCAATATTCCAGTTGAATGTTTCCGAACCTGCTTTAATTAGCGCCATGCCCTGTGCGTAAGCGCAGACCTTGGAGGCATAAAGTGCGACTCGTAGTGCATCCCGGAACTGGTTGGTAATCTCTGAATATCGTCCGGTTGTTTGTGCGGTGATTTCCTTGCTGACCTTCAGGCGCAAAGATTTTTGTGATGAGATATTTCGTGCGGTGATTGCCGCATCGATCGTTGGTATGGGTACGCCTAGATCCAGAGCTAGTTGCGCTGTCCATTTGCCCGTTCCCTTTTGCTCTGCTTGATCCAGTACCAGATCGACAAGTGGAGAATTGGTTTCACGATCCTTCACTCGCAGAATCTTCTCCGTGATATCGATGAGATAAGAATTCAACTCTCCATACCGCCATTCACTAAAAACATCGGCAATCTGACTGGCCTTCATCTGAAACCCATCGCGCATGAGGCCGTAAACTTCAGCGATGAGTTGCATGTCGGCATACTCAATTCCGTTGTGTACCATCTTCACAAAATGCCCTGACCCGCCGGGTCCGATATAGGTGACGCACGGACCCTCTTCAACCTTTGCCGCAATTGCTTCCCAGATCGGTCGAATCTGTTCGTATGCCTTGCGGTCTCCACCCGGCATTAAGCTTGGGCCAAGTAAAGCACCTTTTTCGCCTCCCGAAGTGCCAGAGCCGATAAATAGGAGACCCTCTTTCTTCAACGACTGTTCGCGTCGCTCAGTCTCCGTGAAATGAGAATTGCCTCCATCGATAATGATGTCGCCATGCTGAAGAAAGGGTCTGATTTGTTCGATGGTCCAATCGACGGGAGTTCCTGCCTTAACCAGCAGAATGATCTTGCGAGGTCGTTTTAAGGAAGCAACAAAGTCTTCCCAGTTATGTGCGCCCGTAATGGGCTCAGGTTTTTTTGATAGGAAAGATTCCATCACAGGAGGCTCGCGATCGAAGACGGTGATCGAGTAGCCATTGCGCGCGATGTTGAGTGCAAGGTTCTGGCCCATTACACCCAACCCGATTAGACCAATGTCTGAGTGATGTTTCCGACTATGTGTCATTGCGAATTACGATGAATTTGCGGCTCTGCTACGCCGTGTCTTCGGCGTCTCTGGGGTTGTTTCGCCCCAAGCCAAATTTAAACGCCGAGACGCAGAAGACGCAGAAGTTACGCAGAGGATAATTCAACATTCAGCAGTTCAAGTAAGCGCTTGATTGCTTCGACTACGTTGGTGCCGGTTTCTATTCCCAGCGCCCGTCGACCTCTGCGAGAGAGAGCCTGAAAGTCTCCGATTGCCTGAGCCTGCTTCAGAATGCTGAAGCTGTAATCTTCTCCAGGGATAGGAAAGTCGCTTTTATCACCTGCCACGATCTGAAGAAACACACCCTTGTCTGGGCCACCTTTATGGAGTTGTCCTGTCGAATGCAGGTACCGAGGGCCATAACCAGTTGTCGTAGCACAATGCGTCTTGTCTCTTAAGAGTTTTTGCAACTGACGCATCAAGTTCTCAGTTTCGGCAGTTTCTTCGACGTAGCTGAGTACTGCAATGTAATCGCCTGGCTTTACCGAGGCGAAGTATGAACGCAACGCGTCTACCGAATCATCGCGAATGTTCAATCGGCTCGACTCACCAACAAAGATCGTAAACAGTTCGTCTCTCGCTATAGGCTTATGTTGCGGTAAACGCTTTTCAGCCCTGAAGATTTTCAATACATCGTTTGTTGCTTGTTTCGCTACTTGAACATCAGGTTGATCGAAAGGATTAATCCCTAAACACCAACCAGCGCACGCCGTAGCAAACTCCCAAACAAAAAACTCTGAGGCCAAGTCATAAACGTCGGCCAACGTTCTGTAAATGACGGGATGTCCTGCCGCAGAAAGACTGTCGAGCCTTTGAGCAACGTCGTGCGCCGGATCACCGATAGAAATAGAAACGAACAGGCGATCATTTTGATAAACAGAAGCATCCCCCAGGGTTTCGCCGGCAACCGGAAGAATTCCCTTTCCTTCTTTGCCGGTGCTTTCAGCGACAAGTTGTTCAATCCACAGTCCGAATGATGCGATTCGGTCGTCGATTACCAACGTCAACTTGTCTCTTCCGACGCGTGCGCATTCACCGAGGATAACGCCGAGCTGTAAACCCGGATTTGTGTCCGACGTGGTCGAGGGTGCACATGTCTCACTCGCATCTCTCGCGCAGGTAAGGAACTTTGTAACGTCGATACCGGCAAGAGCTGCGGGAACCATTCCAAAATACGAAAGCGCTGAGAACCGGCCGCCGATGTCAGCTTGATTGAGAAACACTCGCTGAAATTCAGATTGCGTCGCGGTTTCAATCAAGGGTGAGCCAGGATCGGTAATAGCTAAAAAGTTGTCGCCCGGCTTCGTTTTTCGTTTTTTTAAGAACTCATACCAAAACTTGTAAAAGACGGTGGGTTCGATTGTGCTTCCAGATTTCGATGCGATGATGAATAAACACCGCTCTACGTCGAGCCGCCGGGCCAAGTCTGCGATGACGTCGGGATCCGTTGAGTCGAGAACAACAAGTTCAGGATATCCTGTAGTCCTACCAAAGCTTCTGCCAAGCACCTCTGGGCAAAGTGACGATCCACCCATGCCACAAACCATCACGTGATGAAAACCGCGCTGGCGGATCAGGTCGGAGAACTCCGTCAATAGATCTGCGACGCCCAGCATTTCGTCCGCGACGGCTAACCATCCCAATGAGGCGCGAATGTTTTCTTGCGCCTTGGGTTCCTCTTTCCAGAGGGACGCATCCTTACGCCAAATGCGTGTGACGACATCCTCTCGATGTGCCTCTACAAGTGCACGGCCGACGCTGTCGGTCACAGGACCGAGTTGAAATTTCATTGAGTTCATCGATTGACTGTCACTGTAGCTGAGGAGCAAGTCTCATACAAGCCGGAAGTGAGACAATGGCGCGGAATCACTAGATACATGCAACTGAGGGGCAAACCAGTCAGTACCGTAACGCGGTAGCGTCGGGTCGTTTCTAACAAACACTCAATCATGCGGCAAAACAGTCAGTACCGTAACGCGGTAGCGTCGGGTCGTTTCTAACAAACACTCAATCATGCGGCAAAACAGTAGTACCGTAACGCGGTAGCGTCGGGTCGTTTCTAACAA